>DASZVJ010000276.1:0-14337 GCA_035547155.1 Vicinamibacterales bacterium | reverse complement strand
CCCGCCAGCAGCACGTCGACGTAGCCCTTGCGGATCAGTTCCCCGAAATACTGCACGCCGCCCGTGTGGATGACGACGGGGCCGGCGACGAAGACGATGCGTCCGCCGCGCGCCTTGACGTCGCGGATCGTGTGCGCGATGCGCGCGACGCTCGCTTCGACGCGCCGCTCGGACGACACCTCGTTGCTCATGAACGAGAAGTCCGCGCGCTCGCGATCGCGGAACTCCGGCGTGACGCGAATGCCTTCGAGGCCGCAGACGACGCGATCGCCCGTGCGCAGCTCGCGGAGCTTGCGGCACGTCGCGCGGCCGTCCTCGATGACGATCGCCGCGTCCATGCGCTGCTTGGCGACTTCCACCCAGCGGCCGCCGAGCCGCACCTGCGTGCGCTGGTTCGTCGTCGAGTAGAAGTCCTCGGGCGCGCAGCCGTCGCGATCGGCGGCACGAATCGCCGCGTCCTGTTCGCCGACGGCATGGCAGCCGAACGGCAGCAGATCTTCGACGAGCCGCGCGAGCGTGGCGGCGTCCGGCGCGGAGACCTTGAGCGTCAGGCGCGAGAAGTCGTCGTTCGTGCGGCCGAGCTCGAAGTGCAGGACCTCGAAGTCGCCGCCGCGATCGATGACGCGATCGAAGATCGATTTGAGCAGCTGCGAGTCGACGAGGTGCCCCTCGGCGGTCACGATGGCGTGCGCGGTCGTATCCGACATGATCCGGAAAGTCTATCGCGCTCCGGCGGTGGCCGGCTTCGCGCGCACGGGCATCGAGCCCGGCAGGTCGGGCAGGAACGCCGTCAACAAGCCGATCGCGGGCAGCAGCGAGCAGAGGCGGTAGACGAAATCGAGGCTCGTCACGTCGGCCAGCTTGCCGAGCGCCGCGGCGCCGAGGCCGCCGATGCCGAACGCGAGGCCGAAGAACAGGCCGGCGATGAGACCGACGCGGCCGGGCAGCAGCTCCTGCGCGTACACGAGGATCGCGGAGAACGCCGACGACAGCACGAGGCCGATGATCACGCTGAGCACGCCGGTCCAGAAGAGCGACGCGTAGGGGAGCAGGAGCGAGAACGGCAGCACGCCGCCGATCGAGACCCAGATCACCGCCTTGCGGCCGATGCGATCGCCGAGCGGCCCGCCGGCGAACGTGCCCGCCGCGACGGCCGCGAGGAACCCGAACAAGTACAGCTGCGCCTGTTGAATCGACAGGCCGAAGCGGTGAATCAGGAAGAACGTGTAGTAGTTGCTCAGGCTCGCCATGTAGATGAACTTGGAGAACACGAGCGCGACGAGAATCACGAGCGAGCGGCGCACGTGCGCCGCGGGCATCGGCGGGTGCGTCGTCTTCTCGCGCACCGACTCGGCGCGCTCGATGGCCCGCGCGCGCGTGTGCCACTCGCCGATGCGCCAGAGCGTGGCAACGCCAATCGCCGCGATGATCGTGAACCAACCGATGCTGTGGCGGCCGTACGGCGCAACGACGAATGCCGCGAGCAACGGGCCGAGTGAGGATCCGAAATTCCCACCCGTCTGGAACAGCGACTGCGCGACGCCATGGCGGCCGCCGGACGCCGCGCGCGCGACTCGAGACGACTCGGGATGGAAGATCGACGAGCCGACGCCAATCAACGCGGCGGCGAGGACGACGAGCGCGAAACGGTGGCCGGCGGCGAGCAGGACGAGGCCGCCGAGCGTGATCGACATGCCGAACGCGAGCGCGTGCGGCCGCGGATGCCGATCGAGCGCGTGGCCAACGACCGGCTGCAGCAGCGACGCCGTCATCTGGTTCGCGAGCGTGATCATCCCGACCTGCCAGAAATCGAGATGGAAGTCGTCCTTGAGGATCGGATAAATCGCCGGCAGCAGCGACTGCAGCAGGTCGTTGATCAGATGCCCGGCGGCGACGGCGATGAGGACGTTGATGGCGGTGCGGGAAGACGAGGACGAGGACACGGTCGTACAAGGATAGCGGACCGCCGGGACGAAGGGGCCAAGGGACGAAGGGACCAAGGGACGAAGGGACGAAGGGACCAGGGGGCGAAGGGATTGCCTTCCCTCGTCCCTTGGTCCCCTGGTCCCCTGGTCCCCTGGTCCCCTGGTCCCTTCGTCCCCTATCCGCCGCGTGTATGCATTTCGAGGTGCGCGTCGCGTTTGAGCGCGCGTACGGGGATGTAGACGCCGCGGTCGCGGACGTCCCTGCGTTCTTCGGCGCCGCGGTCGGCGCGGCTGGACCACACGGCTTCGATCGTCCGGCGCAGCGTCTCGATCGACGCGCCGGCGCGCAGCGGCCGCCGGAGATCCGTGCCGTGCTGCGCGTAGAGGCAGAGCAGCATCACGCCGTCGGCCGTGAGGCGCACGCGATCGCACGTCGCGCAGAACGGCTGCGACGTCGACGCGATGATGCCGAACGTCAGGCCGTCCGGCAGACGAAAGCGCTCGGCCGGCGCGCGGCTGCCGGGTGGCGTGATCGCCGCGACGCGCCCGTAGCGCGCGTCGACGATCGCGAGCATCTCGGCGCGGGTGACGACGGCGTCGGCGCGCCAGCCGAGCGCGCCGCCGACGTCCATGTACTCGATGAAGCGGATCTCCGCGCCGAGATCGCGCGCGAGCTCCAGCAGGTCGACGATCTCGTCGTCGTTGTCGCCGCGGCTGATGACGGCGTCGATCTTGAGATCCGGGAAGCCGGCGCGGCGCGCGGCGTCGAGACCGGCGAGCACGTCCGGCAGGGCGTCGCGGCGCGTCAGCCGCGCGAAGCGATCCGGACGCAGCGTGTCGAGACTGACCGTCAGCCGGTGGAGCCCGGCGTCACGGAGCGGACGCGCGGCATCGCCGAGGAGGACGCCGTTGGTCGTGAGCGCGAGGTCCTCGATCCACGGCCGCTGCGCGAGCATCGCGACGAGCGACGGCAGATTCCGGCGGAGCAGCGGCTCGCCGCCGGTCAGCCGGACGCGGCGCACGCCGAGCGCGGCGAACGTATCGGCCAGCCGCACCGTCTCTTCGAACGTGAGCAGCGCCTCGCGCGGCAGCCAGACGTAGTCGTCCTGCGGCATGCAGTAGTGGCAGCGCAGGTTGCAGCGGTCGGTCACCGAGAGTCGCAGCGCGCCGAGCGGGCGGCCGAACGTGTCGAGGACGGGCATCCACGCGATTATGAATGCAATTCAAAACTTCGAAGTTCGAAGTTCGAAGTTCGAAGTTCGAAATTGACGTGGCGCCTTCGGCGCACTTGACAGTGCTGAAACATGCTCGAAGTCATCGGCGCCGGGGACAGGCCGGCGCCGCCGGGTTTGACTTTCTGATTCAAACAACTGTTTAATTCGTCTGTTTCATTTCTGGCGCGCCGCCCTCGCGGGACCCCGGCGCGCCGAGGAGCCTCTTCATGCGTCGCCGCTCCGTGCGCATCGGTCTGCTCGTCATCGCCCTCGTGGCGCTTGGCAGTTACTACGTCCTCCGGGCGCGTCAGCCCGTCCTCACCCTGACCGGCCTCGTCACCACCGACGACGTCATCGTCGCGGCGCAGGTGGCGGGACGCATCGATCAACTGTCGGCCGAGCCCGGGCAGACGGTGACGCGCGATCAGGTGATGGCGGTCATCGCGCCCGAAGAGCTGAAGGCCGATCGCGCCTACTACGCGCACGTGGCCGACAGCGCCGCCGCCAGCATCCAGCAGAACGAAGCCGCCCTGCGCTTTCAGGAAGAGCAGAACGCCGCCGCGCTGCGCCAGGCCGAGGCGTCCGTCGCCGCCGCCGACGCGTCGCTCGCGTCCGCGCAGGCCGATCTCGAGAACGCGAAGCTGACGTATCAGCGCACGCAGAACCTGCAGAAGAACGGCGTCGCGTCGACCGAAGAGCTCGACCAGGCGCGCACGACGTTCGAGGCGACGACGGCGCGCGTGAACAACCTCGGCCGGCAGGCCGATGCGGCTCGTGCGGCGGTCGCGCTGGCGCAGGCCAACGCGCAGCAAATCGCCGTGCGCCGCAGTCAGCTGCAGGCGAGCCGTTCCGATTCCGAGGCCGCTGCCGCACAGCGCGACAAGGCGGCCGTGCGCCTCGGCTACACGGAGGTCCGCGCACCCGTCAACGGCATCGTCGACGTGCGCGCCGCGCGGCAGGGCGAAGTTGTCGGCGTCGGACAGCCGATTGCGACGCTGATCAATCCGGACGATCTCTGGGTGCGCGTCGACATCGAAGAGACGTACATCGATCGCATCCGCCTCGGCGACAAGCTGCCCGTCGTGCTGCCGTCCGGCGACACGCGCGAAGGCACCGTGTTCTATCGCGCCGTCGACGGCTCGTACGCCACGCAGCGCGACGTCAGCCGCACCAAGCGTGACATTCGCACGTTCGAAGTGCGGCTGCGCGTGCCGGATCCCGATCACCGCCTCGCCGTCGGGATGACGGCGTACGTCAAGTTCGCGGTGCCGCAATAGCCATGGTCGCGATTGACGTCCGCAATCTCGTCAAGCGCTTCGGCGACTTCACCGCCGTCAAGGGCGTGTCGTTCGCCGTCGATGAAGGCGAGGTCTTCGGCCTGCTCGGCCCCAACGGCGCCGGCAAGTCCACGCTCATCCGCATGCTGACGACGCTGATCGCGCCGTCGGAAGGATCGGCGACGGTCAACGGGTTCGACATCGCGACCGATCCGAACGGCGTGCGCCGGTCGATCGGCGTCATCCCGCAGGCGATGACGAGCGACCTCGAGCTCAGCGTCGAAGAGAACCTGATCATCTACGCGAAGCTCCACAGCGTGCCGCGCGAGCGGCGCAACAAGCTGATTCCGGAGCTGCTCGAATCGGTCGAGCTCACGCAGTGGGCCGACAAGCCGGTCAAGAACCTCTCCGGCGGCATGCGGCGCCGCGTCGAGATCGCGCGCGGGCTCGTGCACGAGCCGCGCGTCTTCTTCCTCGACGAGCCGACGACGGGCCTCGATCCGGTGTCGCGCGTGGCGGTGTGGGAGATGCTGCAGCGCATCCGCACGCAACGCAGCCTGACGATCCTCGTCACGACGCACTACATGGACGAGGCCGATCGCCTCTGCGATCGCATCGCCATCGTCGATCACGGCGAGCTGAAGGCGCTGGCATCGCCGACGATGCTCAAGGCGTCGATCGCCGGCCGGAACGTGATCGAAGTGAGCTTCTCGTCGGTGCCCGACGGATGGGAGGCGCGTCTCGGCACGCTGCCGGGCGTGTCGAAGGTCGAGCGCCACGACGCCGTCTTCCGGATCGAGTCCGACAGCGGTCCGGCGACCGACGCCGCGTTGATCGACGCCGTGCGCGGCGCCGGCATCGCGATTCAGTCGCTGGCCATTCAGAGCACGACGCTCGACGACGTGTTCGTCTATTACACGGGACGGGCGCTGCGCGACAGCCTGCAGTCCGCGCCGGCGCACGACTTCTCGTTCATGAGGCGCTGACCATGCGGATATGGGCCATCATCGAGCGCGAGATGCGGCGGTTCCGCCGCAGCCCGACGCTGATCTTCATGTCGCTGATGATGCCGATCATGCAGCTCGTCGTGCTCGGCTATGCCTTCGGCGGCAACGTCAAGCACCTGCAGGTCGCGCTCGTCGATCGCGATCACGGTCTGTCGGCGATTCGCATTCGCGAGCTGACGCAGGCCGTCTCGGCCGGCGCGGCGACGTTCGACACCGTGCTCTACACCGACGAGGGGCAGGCGCTGAGCGATCTGCGCAACGGCCGCGTCAACGGCGTGCTGACGATCCCGCCGGACTACTCGCGCCGGCTGCTCGCGGGCGAGTCGCCGAGCGTGGCGCTCGTCGAGGACAACAGCGACAACTTCGTGACCGCGACCCTGGCCGCGACGATCGGCGGCGTGATTGGCGCGGCCGGGCCGCCGTCGATCTCCGTCACGCGTCTCCAGACGCAGCCGGCGCTGGACGTCGTGGAGATGTACCCGTACGTGCCGTACATCCAGTACCTGCTGCCTGGATCGATCGCGATGTCGATCTTCATGATGGTGATGATCGGCGGCGGCATCATCTTCATCGACGACAAGGCGCGCGGCCTGCACGAGGGCTATCTCGTCACGCCGATCACGAAGTTCGAGCTGATCGCCGGCTTCAATCTGTCCGGCACGATCAAGGCGGTCATCGCGGGCGCGGTCCTGATGACGATCGGCGCGGTCATCGCGGGCATTCCCGATCCGCTCGCGCCGCTGCGGCTGCTCCGCATGCTCATCGTCATCATCGTGACGTCGTTCGCCCTGATCAGCCTGATGTTCCTGCTGATGGTGCGCGTGACCGACCCGCTCGTCCCGCGCGCGACGTTCGGCGTCCTCAACACGCTGCTGTACTTCCCGAGCGGCGCGGTCTATCCGCAGCAGGGCTTTCCCGCGTGGATGCAGGTGCTGGCGAAAATCGACCCGTTCACGTATGCCGTACACGCGTTCAAGTGCCTGATGCTGAAGAACACCGGCTTCGCGGCGATCGGCGGCGACCTCGCGTTCCTCGCGTTGTTCTCGACCGTCGCGATGACGCTCGCGACGCGGCTCTTCCGGCGCACGCTGTGACGACGAGAGGCGGACGCGATCGGCGGACACGGAAGCGGCTGCTCGACGCGGCGACGCGCCTGTTCGCCGAGCGCGGCCTCAAGTACGTGACCGTCCGCGCGATCTGTCGCGCCGCACGCGCCAACGTCGCGGCCGTCAACTACCACTTCGGCGACAAGATGGGCCTGTATCGCGAAGTCCTCGAGGACGCCGCCTCGGTCGTGACGAAGATGACCGCCGAAGCGATCGCGGCGGGCGAGGGCCTGCCGGCCGAGGAGCGCTTTCGCGCCTACGTCCGCATCAATTGCCAGCACATCTTCCGCGCGGGGCCGAAGAACCGCCTGCAGCAGCTGATGCATCGCGAGCTCCAGGAGCCGACGGAGATGCTCGACACGATCATCGAGCGCGTCTGGAAGCCTCGTTTCGAGTACCTCGGCGGCATCGTCGGCGAGCTCCTGGGCCTGCCGCCCGACGATGATCGTGTCGGGCGGGCGCTGCTCAGCGTGCACGCGCAAATCGTGATGTTCAAGCCGAGCCCCGTGCAGCTGCGCATGGGCAGGAACGTCGAGCGGATCGTCGACCCGGCCGACGTGGCCGAGCACATCATCGCGTTCTCGCTCGCGGGTTTCGAGGCCTATCGTGCGGCCGCTGCGGTCCCGGCCGCGGCCGGCCGTCTATAATCGTTGCCGCATGCTTCGTCCGTTCCGTGGCCGGATGCCGGTCGTGCATCCGGCGGCCTTCGTCGACGACACCGCGCAGATCATCGGAGACGTCGAGATTGGCGCCGAGAGCAGCATCTGGATGAACGTCGTCGTGCGCGGCGACGTGCACCGGATCCGGATCGGCGATCGATCCAACGTGCAGGACGGCACGATCGTGCACGCGATGAAGAACCAGTACGCGACGACGATCGGGCATGACGTGACGATCGCGCACGCGGCGGTCGTTCACGGCTGCACGATCCGCGATCGCGTGCTCGTCGGCATCGGCGCGATCATCCTCAACGGCGCCGAGATCGGCGAGGACTCGATCGTCGCCGCCGGCGCGCTCGTGACCGAACGCATGATCGTGCCGCCGCGATCGCTCGTCATGGGCCGGCCCGGCAAAGTCACGCGCGCGTTGACGGACGAGGAAGTGAAGACGGTGCTGGGCTACGCGGAGCGATACGTGAAATACAGGCTCGATTACATGGCCAGTGAAGTTACAAGCCAGAAGCCAGAAATAATGAGATGAGCCCGAAGCCTGTGGCCCGCAGCCTGTAGCCCGAAACCATGTCTACGCAGCCCGCGCGGGGAACGCGCGACTTTCTTCCCGACGACATCCGCCGCCGCGAATACGTGATCGGCGTGATTCGCGACGTCTATCAGCGCTACGGGTTCGAGCCGCTCGAGACGCCGGCGTTCGAGAACATCGCGACGCTGCTCGGCAAGTACGGCGAAGAGGGCAACAAGCTCATCTTCAAGATCCTGCGTCGCGGCGAGCACGAGTCGAGCGGGGAAGCCGACCTCGCGCTGCGCTACGACCTCACCGTCCCGCTCGCGCGCGTCGTCGCGCAGTATCAGAGCGAGCTGCCGCGCTTCTTCAAGCGCTTTCAGATCCAGCCCGTGTGGCGCGCGGACCGGCCGGCGCGCGGGCGCTTCCGCGAGTTCTATCAGTGCGACATCGACGCGATCGGATCGACGTCGCTCGTCGTCGAAGCCGATCTGCTCGCGGCGGTGAGCGACGTGCTTGGTCGTCTCGGCTTCCGCGACTTCACGATCCGCCTGAATCATCGTCAGGCGCTGACGGCGATCCTCGAGTGCGCGGGCGTGCCGGAAGCCTTGCACGGCGACGCGCTCGTCGCGCTCGACAAGCTGGACAAGATCGGCGTCGACGGCGTCAAGGCCGAGCTGGCCGCGCGCGGCATCGCGCCGGACGCGGCGGCCTCGTGCCTGCGGTTGTTCGGCAGCGCGGGCGAGTCGAGCACGCCGGCCGACGTGCTGGCCCAACTGGGCGCGTTCGTCGCATCGAGTGAAAAAGGCCGTGATGCGGTGCGCGCGCTCGAGGAGATCGTCGCGCTGTCGGCGGGCACGCCGGCGCACGGCCGCATCCGCATCGATCCGAGCCTGGCGCGCGGGCTGTCGTACTATACGGGCGCCATCATGGAGGTGGCCGTCGCCGATCTGGCCGGCAGCCTCGGCGGCGGCGGCCGGTACGACAACCTGATCGGCATGTTCCTCGGACGCGACGTCCCGGCCTGCGGGTTCTCGCTCGGGCTGGAGCGGCTGATCGTCGTGATGACCGAGCGGCAGATGTTCCCGTCGGCGGTCTCGCGAGGGCCGGCCGACGTGATGGTCGCCTCGCTCGACGAGACGTGCCGCGCGGACGCGCTGGCGCTCGCGTCGACGCTGCGTGCCGGCGGCCTGCGCGTGGACATCTATCCCGACGCGGGCCGCAAGCTGGACAAGCCGCTGAAGTACGCGTCGAGCCGCCGCGTGCCCGTGCTCGCGATTCTCGGACCGGACGAGATCGCGCGCGGAGAAGTGGCGATTCGCGATTTGACGACGCGCGCGCAGCAGAGTGTGGCGCGCGACGCCGTGGTGCCTGCGGTTCAGGCGCTGTTGACCGAGACCCGGAAGGACGTCGAGTGACGGAGACACGAGTGAGCCCCTATCGGACGCACACCTGCGCGGTGCTGCGTCCCGAGCACATCGGCCAGACGGTGCGGCTGGCTGGCTGGGTCCATCGCAAGCGCGATCACGGCAACCTGCTCTTCATCGATCTGCGCGATCACTACGGGCTGACGCAATGTGTCGTCACGCCTGAGTCGCCCGCGTTCGCGATCGCGGAAGGCCTGCGCAACGAGAGCGTCATCAGCGTGGCCGGCACGGTCGTCGGCCGCACGCAGGAGAACGTCAATCCGAATCTGCCGACGGGATTGATCGAGGTGGACGTCAACGCGATCGACGTGCTGTCGGCGGCCGAGACGCTGCCGTTTCAGGTGTCGGGCACGCAGGAGATTCCGGAAGAGCAGCGCCTGCGCTATCGCTTCCTCGATCTCCGTCGCGAGAAGATCCACGCCAACGTCGTCCTGCGCTCGCGCGTGATCGGCAGCATCCGCCGGCGCATGCAGGAGCAGGGCTTCCTCGAGTTCCAGACGCCGATTCTCACGTCGAGCTCACCCGAAGGCGCGCGGGACTATCTCGTCCCGAGCCGGCTGCATCCCGGCCGGTTCTACGCGCTGCCGCAGGCGCCGCAGCAGTTCAAGCAGCTGCTGATGGTGTCGGGCTTCGATCGCTATTTCCAAATCGCCCCGTGCTTCCGCGACGAGGACGCACGCGCGGATCGATCGCCCGGCGAGTTCTATCAGCTCGACGTCGAGATGTCGTTCGTCACGCAGGATGACGTCTTCGCGGCGATCGAGCCGGTGCTCGCGGGCGTGTTCACGGAATTCTCGGATTGGAAGGTCTCCGAGGCGCCGTTCCCGCGCATCAGCTACGACGAGGCGATGGTGAAGTACGGCAGCGACAAGCCGGACCTGCGCAATCCGATCCAGGCCGCGGACGTCACCGAGCTGTTCCGCGGATCGGACTTCGCCGTCTTCGCGCAGGTTGTCGAAGAAGGCGGCGTCGTGCGCGCGATTCCGGCGCCGGGCGCGGCCGATCGCTCGCGCAGCTTCTTCGACAAGACCGTCGGCGTCGGCGAGTCGCTCGGCCTCGCGGGCCTCGCGTACGTCGTCAACGGCGAGACGCCGAAGGGCCCGCTCGCGAAGTATCTGCCGGAGGCGCAGCGCGAGCGCATCTTCGAGCGCGCGGGCGTCAAGAAGGGCGATGCGGTGTTCTTCGTCGCCGGCCCCGCGAAGACGCTGATGCGGCCGATCGACGGTCTGCGCGCGCATCTCGGCCGCGAGCTCAACCTGATCGAGCCGGACGCGTATCGCTTCTGCTGGATCACGGACTTCCCGTTCTACGAGCTCGACGAGGAGACGGGGCAGGTCGCGTTCAGCCACAACCCGTTCTCGATGCCACAGGGCGGGCTCGAGGCGCTGGAGACGCAGGATCCGCTCACGATCAAAGCGTTCCAGTACGACATCGTCTGCAACGGCGTCGAGCTGTCGAGCGGCGCGATCAGAAACCATCGTCCCGATCTGATGCTGCGCGCATTTCAGATCGCGGGCTACGGTCCTGAAGAAGTCGAGCGCCGCTTCGGCGGCATGCTCGCCGCGTTCCGCTACGGCGCCCCGCCGCACGGCGGCCTCGCGCCCGGCATCGATCGCATCGTGATGCTGCTCGCGCGCGAGCCGAACATCCGCGAGGTCATCGCGTTCCCGATGACGCAGAACGCCGAAGACCTCCTCATGCGCGCGCCATCGACCGTGACCGACAAGCAGCTGCGCGAGCTGCACATTCGGACGGTGGTCAAAGAGAAATGACGGACCAGGGGACCAAGGGACCAGGGGGCCAGGGGGCCAGGGGACCAAGGGGCGAGAGGGTCGATAGCCAGCTAGCGCGATGCCAGATAGTGCGATAGCGAGATAACGCGATAGTGAGATACGTGTGTCTTTCCCCTCCCTCCGTCTCGGCCTCGATCTCGGCGGTACCAAAATCGCCGCCGTCGTGCTCGCCGCCGACGGACGCGGGTTGTGGGAACACCGCGTCGCGACGCCGCGGCACGACTACGACGGGACGGTCGCGCGTATCGCGGAGATCGTTGCGGCCGCCGAAGCCGCGGTCGGCGCGCGATGCTCGGTTGGCATCGGTATGCCCGGCGCGATCTCGCCGGCGACGGGACTCGTCAAGAACGCGAACTCGACGTGGCTCAACGGACGTCCGCTGAAAGTCGATCTCGAGCGCGCGCTCGCGCGTGAGGTGCGGCTCGCCAACGACGCGAACTGCCTCGCGGTCTCCGAAGCGACCGACGGCGCCGCGGCTGGCGCGGACGTCGTCTTCGGCGTGATTCTCGGCACCGGCACCGGCGGCGGCATCGTCGTGCGCGGACAGGTCGTCACCGGCGCGCACGCGATTGCCGGCGAGTGGGGCCACAACCCGCTGCCGTGGCCGGACACGGACGAACTGCCAGGACCCGCGTGCTACTGCGGGCGATTCGGCTGTCTCGAGACGTGGCTGTCTGGGCCCGGCATCGCCGCGGATTATCGTCGACACGGCGGCGAGGCGCTCACGAGCGAGGAAATCGCCGCGCGCATCGCCGACGATCCTCTCGCGCGCGAGACGATGCGCGCGTGGACGCGCCGCCTGGCGCGCGGTCTCGCGTCGATCATCAACGTGCTCGACCCCGACGTCATCGTCATCGGCGGCGGCCTCTCGCAGATCGCGTCGCTCTACACGGATGTCCCGCAGCTCTGGACCCAATGGGTCTTCTCCGACGTCGTCCACACGCGTCTCGTGCCGGCGAAGTACGGGGATGCGAGCGGGGTCAGGGGAGCCGCGTGGCTCTAGACATCGGATCATCTAGCTATCGGGACATCGGGTCATCTGGCTATCGGGACATCGGGTCATCTCGGCATCGGTCGGGCCGCCACAAGGGCGGCCCCTACGGTGGCGTGTGTAAGGGGCGACGTCATGGTCACGGTCGGTGACGGCAGCCGCGGCCCCTACGGTGACTGTGCGTAGGGGCGACCCTTGTGGTCGCCCGGCGCGATACGATGGTTCTCGTCGTCCATGCCTTCTTCTGCATCCCGCCGTGTCCACATGCCCGATGAGGGCATCGAGTCCCTGTTCGGATCGCTCGACGAAAATCTGCGCTCGCTGGAAGCGGCGTTGAACGTCCGGCTCAAGACGAGCGGGCACGACGTCGTCGTCGAGGGCGATCACGCCGACGTCGCGCAGGCCGAGCGCGTGATCGGGCAGCTCGGCGATCTGCTGCGTGACGGGTATCGGTTCGCGCGCGGCGACGTGAAGATGGCGGCGCAGCTCGTGACGCAGGAGCCGGGCATCGAGCTGAAGGACTATTTCCTCAAAGGCCCGGCGCGCGCGGTGGGACGTCGGCACGTGGCGCCGAAAACCGTGATGCAGCGGCGCTATCTCGACGCAATCGACGCGTCCGACATCGTCTTCGGCGTCGGTCCGGCCGGCACGGGCAAGACGTATCTCGCGATGGCGCAGGCCGTGGCGAGCCTTCTGGCGAAGCGCGTGACACGCATCATCCTCGCGCGCCCCGCGGTCGAAGCGGGCGAGAAGCTCGGGTTTCTGCCGGGCGATCTGCAGGAAAAAGTGAACCCGTATCTGCGCCCGCTCTACGACGCGCTCTACGACATGCTCGACGTCGAGCGCGCCGATCGCCTGCTCGAGCGCGGCGTGATCGAGGTCGCGCCGCTCGCGTTCATGCGCGGCCGCACGCTCAACGAAGCGTTCGTCATCCTCGATGAAGCGCAGAACACGACGTCCGAGCAGATGAAGATGTTCCTCACGCGCCTCGGCTTCGGCTCGAAAGCCGTCGTCACCGGCGACGTGACGCAGATCGATCTGCCGAGCGGGAAGACGTCTGGCTTGATTGAAGCGCTGAAAGTCGTCGCCGGCATCGACGGCATTGCGACGATCTACTTCGACGAGCGCGACGTCGTCCGCCATCAGCTCGTGCAGCAGATCGTGAAAGCGTACGAGCGCTACACGTCGCTGCCGAAGCCGACCTCATGAGCGCCGCGCGATCGGCGCCGCCCCGCCGGCTCACCGTGACCGTCACCGCGGACCGGCCGACGCGCGCGAGCAGCGGCCTTGCCGCCTTTCTCGAGTCGGCCGCACCAAGTCGCGCGGCCGGCAGCGTGGCCATCGCGCTCGTCGGCGATGCGCGCATGCGCGATCTCAATCGCCGGTTTCGCGGTGTCGACAAAGCGACTGACGTGCTGTCGTTTCCCGCGGACGAGGTGCCGTCGCCTCGCGCGCGGTCAGGCGCGCGCAAGCTCAAATCCGACAGACATTTAGGCGACATCGCGATCGCGATGGGCGTCGCGCGCCGGCAGGCCGCCGAGCGCCGGCATGGCCTCGGCACCGAGCTGCGGATTCTGGCCTTGCACGGCCTGTTGCACCTCTTGGGCTACGATCACGAGCGAGATTCGGGAGAGATGCGGCGTCTCGAGGAACGGCTGCGGCGCCGCGCGGGCCTGACCGAGGGCCTGATCGCCCGGATCTGACGCGCTGATGGTCCCACTCCTTGTCGTCCTGACTGCCGCGGGGCTGCTGTTCCTGGCGCTCGTGGAGACCGCGTTCGGCCTGCTGATGCGGCTGCCGCAGCGCCTCGAAGCGGAGCGCGCCACCGAGAGCGAAGCGCTCGCGATCTATCTCGACGATCCCATTCGCTTCTTCATCCCCGCACGTCTGCTGCGCGGCGTGCTGCTCGTCGTCCTGATGGTGCTGCTCGCCAGCGCGATCGGCACGGGGTTTCCGGGCTGGCTCGTCCTGCTCGCCAGCGGCATCGCGATCATGGCGAGCGTCGGACAGATCCTGCCGGCGCTGATCGTGCGCCGCGCCCCGGAGCGGTATCTCGAGCTGCTGCTGCCCGCGTTCACGACCGTGGCCAACCTCGTCGGTCCGTTCACCGCGCTCGTCGTGGCGTGGTCGGGCCCTGCTGCGTCGCGCGGAAACGCGCCCGACAACGGGCACGCCGACGCATCCGGCGCTACCTCGGCGGCGCCGCAGGCGGAGGGATCGGGCGACGAGAATCGGCTGCTGCGATCCGTCGTCGACTTCGGCGAGACGCTCGTGCGCGAGGTGATGACGCCGCGTCCGGACATCGTCGCGATCCAGTCGACCGCGACGATCGACGATCTGCGGCGGCTCGTACGCGAGCAGGAGTATTCGCGCCTGCCGGTCTACAACGAGAACCTCGACAACATCGTCGGGCTGATC
>DASZVJ010000275.1:0-1892 GCA_035547155.1 Vicinamibacterales bacterium | reverse complement strand
GGCGCCATCGTCGACACGCGCGCGACGGCAACCGCCACGGCCAGCCGCTGGCGCGTGCTCGCCAACGGAACGGTGCAGCGATCGGCGACGAATGACGGCCCGTGGGAAGCCGTCACGATCGATCCCGCTGCGCACATCACGACCGGCGTCGCGCCATTGCCCTCCGTCTGCTGGCTCGTCGGCCGCGGCGGCGTCGTGCTGCGCACCAGCGACGCGCAACACTTCGAGCGCGTGCCGTTTCCCGCGACGGTCGATCTCGTGCTCATCCGCGCGCAGGACGGCACGTCCGCGACCATCACCGCCGCCGACGGCCGCATGTGGACGACGACGGATGAGGGGAAGACGTGGAGGTAGCGCCGGGGCGCCACAAGGGCGGCCCCTACGCAGGCTACGGGCCACAGGCTTCGGGCTACCACGCCGTAGGGGCGACCCTTGTGGTCGCCCGGAGGCCCAGTCGATCGGCGTTCGTGTGACGTCTCGATGATTTGCTCTCATTTCTCTCTCTGCGGCGGCTGCAGTCTGCCGAACGTGCCGTACGCAGAGCAGCTGGCGCTCAAACGCGCGCAGCTGTCGAGCCTGTTGAAGCTGGACGTGCCGCCGCTCGTCCCATCGCCTCGCGACGAACGCTTTCGTCACAAAGTCGCGTTCGTCTTCGGCGCGGACGCGTCGGGCCGGCGCATCGTCATGGGGCACTACGCGGCGCAGACGCGCGCCATCGTGCCGATCGACGAGTGTCCGGTGCACAGCGATCGCGGCAATCAACTCGCGTTCGCGCTGCGCGACGCGCTCGTCCGCGCGCGCGTGCCGCCGGCGCTGCTGCGGCACGTGCTCATCCGCACGACGGAGAGCGGCCGCGAAGCCGTCGTCATGCTCGTCGTCGCGCGGAACGATCGCGTGCTGCGCGCGCCGGTTCGAGCGTTTCTCGCGCGGAAGAACCCGCCGGATGGATTCTTCATCAACGTGCACGATCGGCCGGGACCGGCGATGGTCGGACGCGAGACGATCCGGATCGCCGGACGTGCGCATGCGCGCGAGGACGCGTTGGGCGGGTCGTTCCTGATCGGGCCGACCGCGTTCTTCCAGACGAACGTCGGCGCGGCGGGCGAAGTGCTGCGGCTGGTGATGGAAGGCGTCGCTGGCGCGCGGAGCGTGCTGGATCTCTACAGTGGCAGCGGGTTGTTCACGGTGCCGATGGCCGCGTCGGGGATGTCCGTCACCGCGGTCGAGGAGCATCCGCAGGCGAGCGAAGACGCCGCGCGCAATCTGCGCTTGAATCGCGTGCGTGACGATCGCGTCCGTCTCATCCGCGCGCGTGTCGAAGATGCGTTGCCGCGTCTATCACGCACGCGCTTCGACGCGGTCGTCATCGATCCGCCGCGGCAAGGCTGTGCGGCGCCCGTGCTGCCCGCAATCGTGCAGGACCTGAAACCGCCGCGGCTGATCTATGTGTCCTGCAATCCGCAGGTGCTCGCCGCCGACCTTCCTCTCATCCGCCGAGCCGGCTACACGATCGCGCGCCTCCAGCCCGTCGACATGTTCCCGCACACGGAACACGTCGAGACGGTCGTGACGTTCGACAGAGATTGAGCGGGCGATCCTCCCTGCAAGCTTTCCCGCGCCCTCCGTTCTAAGGACAGCGCGCCTCAATAGCGTGCTGACTCGGAAAGGAGCCGGTCCATGTCTGCACGATCGTGGGTGGCGGCGGCCGTCGCGGCCGCTGGTGTGTGTCTCGTTCCATTCGGGCTGACGGCGAAACCTTCGGCCTCCGGCGGCGCAACGGCGCCGCAGAGCGCGTCGACGTTGCGCGACACGCCGAACGGCGTATCGACCTTGAACGATCAGACCGATCTCGCCGTCACCGTTTACAACTCCAACATCGCGCTCGTTCGCGA
>DASZVJ010000274.1:0-9336 GCA_035547155.1 Vicinamibacterales bacterium | reverse complement strand
CCCGATATATCCGGCGCTCGCGCCGGTGACCAGCAGTTCCTTCGTCGACGCGCCATCACCCACCGCCCTCCGCTGCGTCGCCCACGCGGCCATCGTCTGGAACGAGCTCGTCTCTCGCGCGACGTCGAGATAGTTGCCGATCGACATGTAGCCCTGCACGACTTCCGAGCCGCGGTACATCTGCGCGAAATACACGTGATGCACGCGATCGACGTCCTTCAGATATGCGGGCGCCCGGAACAGCAGGCGATCGACGATGCCGAACATGGCGGCGTTGGCGCCGATGCCGAGCGCCAGCGTGAAGGCGACGCCGAAGGCGAACGCCGGCCGCGCGCGCAGGCCGCGGATCGCGTAGCGCACGTCCAGGACGAGCGACTCGATGAATGCGGTGCCCCGCGCCTCACGGCTGCGCGCCTTGATGTCCTCGATCCCGCCGAACGTCAGGCGCGCCTGACGCCGCGCCTCCGCGGGCGACACGCCCTCGCCTTCGAGCCTGGCGGCTTCGCGCGACAGATGATCCGCGAGCTCGGCGCGCAGCTCGCGCTCGACGTCTCCGCGGCGCAGCAGCGCACGGACGCGATAGCCGAGGTCGTTCCAGAGGTCCCGCAGCATGGCCGTCTCCGATCTGATGCCTTGCCCTTCTACACGTCAGACTATACGCGCATTCCTGTCGTAGCGCAAAGGGTTCGGCCCGACAGGTGAATCGTGTCGGCCGATTCGCGCGGGCCGCGAGCCGATGTAGGATGACCCTTTCGTCACAGACTCGCCGCGCGTCATGAGCGCCGCGGTGCACACGCGAAAGGGAGACATGCAGGGCATCACGTCGCTGGGACACGTCGCGATCCGCGTCACGGACATCGATCGATCGCTCGACTTCTACGTCAACAAGATGGGCTTCGAGGAGATGTTCCGCCTCGACAAGGACGGCGCACTGTGGATCGTCTACCTGCGCGTCACCGACGATCAGTACGTCGAGCTGTTTCCCGGCGGCGAAGGCGATCGCTCGCCGGCCACCGAAGCGGTCGGCTACAACCACGTGTGCTTCACGGTCGACGACATCGATGCGGTGATCGCGCGCCTCGAATCGCGCGGCGTCCAGCTCTCGCGGCCGAAGAAGGTCGCCGTCGATCGCAATGCGCAGGCGTGGGTCGAGGATCCCGACGGCAACCGCGTCGAGCTGATGCAGATGCTGCCCGGCTGCCTGCATTTCGAAGCCATCGAGCGCCTGAAGGCGCGCCGGTAACGTTCGCGCGATGCCCGTTCAGCGCTTCGCGCGTCTCGCGCTCGCCGCGACTCTCGCCCTCTCGACTGTCGTCTGCCGCAGGGCGCCGGCGAACGAGCTGGTCTGGTGGACGCCGAGTTGGGGCGAGGCGCGCGCCCGCTCGCTCGCGAAGACGTTCGAAGCCGCGCATCCCGGCATCACCGTCGTCGTGCAAGTGTCGGTGCCGGACGGCCTCCCTACGCGCATCCAGACGGCGCTCCGATCTGGATCGCCGCCGGATCTCATCGAAGCGCAGCAGGGTTGGATCGTCCCGTACGCGCAGGCCGATCTCCTGCTGCCGCTCGACGACGTCGTGACGGATCGATCGGACTACGGTCCCGCGGCGCTCGAGACCTCGTCGTGGAACGGCCGGCTCTGGGCCGCGCCGTTCCGTCTCGATGCGCACGCGATTTTGTTCAACGCGACGATGTTCCGCGACGCAGGACTCGATCCCGCGCATCCGCCAGAGACGTGGCCAGCGTTCGTCGACGCGGCGACACGGCTCACGAAGACGCGCGACGGCAAGCGGCAGTACGGCTTTGCGATCACTGCCGGCGGCGAAGTCGGCAACACGCTCTTCCGCGTGCTGCCGTTCATCTGGATGAGCGGCGGCGATCTGCTGAGCGCGGACATGAAGACGGCCATCGTCAATCAGCCGGCCGCGGTCGCGGGCGTGACGTTCTACACGGATCTGTTTCTCAAGCACCACGTCGCGCAGCCGTCGGCGCTGTCAGACGATGGCCTGGCGAATCGCAGGTTGTTCGTTTCCGAAACCGCGGCGATGTACCAGTCCGGTCCGTTCGACATCGGCCCGATCCGCCGCGAGAACCCGTCGCTCGACTTCGGCGTGATGGCGATTCCGCATCCCGAAGGGCAAGAGACGACTGCCGTGCTCGGCGGCTGGAGCTTCATCGTGCCGAAGGCCGCGAAGCACGCGGCTGAGGCCAAGCAGCTCATCGCGTTCCTGCTCGAGCCCGAGCACATGGGCTTTTTCACCGACACGTTTCCGGCGCGTGTGTCGGCGATGGCGCTGCCGCGGTTCGCGGACCCGAAGCTCGACGTCTACAAGCGCATGCTGCAGCACGCACGAGCGCTGCCGCAGCAGCAACACTGGCTGCAGATCGTCCAGGTGTTCTTCGATCAAGTGCAGCGCATCCTCCTGAAAGAAGCGACGCCGCAGCAGGCGATGGACGCCGCGGCCAAGGACATGCAGGCGCTGCTGGATCGATGACGCGTCGCGATTCGCCGATCCGCCGCGCCCGCACCTCGTCTACCGGACTGCTGTTCGTCCTCCCGGCGCTGCTCGCGCTCGCCATGCTCATCGTCTATCCCGTGATCGACGTGAGCGTGCTGAGCGTCACCGACGAGGGCGGTTCGTTCGTGGGCCTCGCGAACTTTCGTGCGGCCGTGGCGAGTCCATCGACGCTCGCGGCTGTGCGCAACACGGCTTACTTCGTCGGCGCGTCGATCGTGTGTCAGGTCATCGCGGGCACGCTCGTGGGCATTCTCCTCAACCGGCGATTCCGCGGCCGCGGGCTCGTGCGTGCGCTCGTCCTGCTGCCGTGGGTCGTTCCCGGCATCGTGGGCGCGACGATGTGGGCGTGGATGCTGCACACGGAGTTCGGGATCATCAACCATCTGCTGACGGCGACGCGCGTCACGACACAGCCGATCGGCTGGCTGACGGACCCGTCGCTCGTCATGCCCGCGCTCATCGCGATCAACGTGTGGAAGCTCTTCCCGTTCGTCGCGATCATGGTGCTCGCCGGCTTGCAGGCCGCGCCGGATGAGCTCTATGAGGCCGCGCGTGTCGACGGCGCGTCGTTCTGGCACGAGGTTCGGCACGTCATGCTGCCGCAGATCCGGCCGGTGCTCGTCGCGGTGACGCTGCTGCTCACGATCTGGGGCCTGAACGCGATCACGATCATCTACACGATCACGCGCGGCGGGCCGGCCAATCGCACCCTCGTGGTGCCGATCCAGATTTTTCGTCAGGCTTTCGAGTCGTTCCAGTTCCATGACGCCGCGGCGCTGTCGGTGATGTTCTTCGCCGCGACGCTCGCGATCGTCGCGCTGTACTTGCGCGTGTTCCGATCCGCCGACGAGGGAGGGGTGCGCTGATGCGGCAGGGACGCGCGAGCGCCGGCGTCGCCCTCGGCATCACGCTGACCCTCGTGATCTCGCTCGTGCCGTTCGTCTGGATGGCGATCTCGTCCGTGACGAGCACGCGCGAGCTCTACAGCGTGCCGCCGCACTGGCTGCCGCACGCGCCGACGCTCGATCACTACCGGACGGTGCTGTGGGCGTCGAACATCCCACGCTACTTCCTGAACAGCGTCGTCATCTCGCTCGGATCGACGGCCATCGCGCTCGTGCTCGCCGTGTTCGCGTCGTACGGGTTCGCGCGCTTCCGGTTCCGCGGCCGGCGCGCGGCGCAGGCGTTCGTGCTCGTCGGCCAGCTACTCCCGACCGCGGCGATCGTCGTTCCGCTGTTCGTCATCCTCCAGACGCTCGGGCTGGTGAACACGTATCTGGGATTGATCCTCGTGTACACGATCCTCACGCTGCCGCTCGCGGTGTGGATGCTGACGAGCTACTTCCGCGCGATTCCGGTGGAGCTCGAAGAAGCCGCGATCATGGACGGCGCGTCTCGCCTCGCGATCCTCTTTCGGATCACGCTGCCGCTCTCGCTGCCTGGCATCGTGGCCGTCGTGGTCTACGCATTCGTGACGACGTGGAACGAGTTCATCTTCGCGCTCGTGTTTGCGCAGGATGCGAGCGTGAAGACGTTGCCGATCGGCATCGCCGAGTTCATGGGTGAGTTCACGACGGACTGGGGCGCGGTGATGGCCGCGTCGCTCATCATGACACTGCCGATCGTGATCGCGTTTCTGCTGCTGCAGCGGCTGTTCGTCGGCGGTCTTGCCGCGGGAGCGATCAAAGGATGACGGCCGCGGCACTCGCGATGCCGAAGCTCGGTCTCGGGACGTGGCTTCGCCACGACGAGGACGGCTATCGCGCGATCCTGACCGGCATCGAGCTCGGCTACCGGCATATCGACACCGCCCAGACGTACGGCACCGAGGCGCACGTCGGCCGCGCGCTGCGCGCCAGCGGCCTGCGTCGCGACGAGCTGTTCATCACGACCAAGGTCGGCGACGTCAATCTCGCCAAACGCGACTTCCTGCCGAGCGTCGAGCAAAGCCTTACGCGCATCGGCGTCGATGCCGTCGATTTGCTGCTGATCCACTGGCCGTCGCCGAAAGACGCTGTGCCGTTCGAGAGCTACATTGGCGATCTCGCCGACGCGAAGGCGCGCGGCATGACACGGGCGATCGGCGTGTCGAACTTTCCGTGCGCGCTCGTCGCACGCGCCGCCGCGATCCTCGGACCGAATCAGATGACGACGAACCAGGTCGAGGTCCATCCCTATCTGCAGAATCATCCCGTCCGCACGTGCTGCGCGGCGCACGGCATGATCGTCACCGCCTACATGCCGCTCGCGGGTGGCCGTGTGATGACGGATCCGATCATCGGACGTATCGCGACAAAGTACGGTGAATCGCCCGCGACGGTGACGCTCGCGTGGCTGCTGGCGCGCGGCATGGCGGCGATTCCCGCGTCGGGCCAACGTGACCACATGGCCGCGAACCTGCGTGCGCTCGATCTTCGGCTCGACGAGGACGACCTCGCAGCCATCGACGCCTGCGATCGCGGCGAGCGTCTGATCGATCCCGCGAAATCGCCAGCCTGGGATCCGACGGAGGCCGCGCATGGCTAGCGTCTCGCTGCGCGACGTCACCAAGCGCTTCGGCACGACCGAAGTCGTCCACGGAGTCTCCGTCGAGATCGCCGACGGCGAGCTCGTCGTCCTCGTCGGGCCGTCCGGCTGCGGGAAATCGACGCTGCTGCGGATGATTGCCGGGCTCGAGGACGTGACCGCCGGCGAGATTCACATTGGCGGCCGCGTGATGAACGGAGTCGCGCCGAAGGATCGCGACGTCGCGATGGTCTTCCAGAACTATGCGCTGTATCCGCACATGACCGTCTCGGGCAACATGGGCTTCTCGCTCAAGCTGCGCGGCGAGCGGCCCGACGCGATCGATCGCAAAGTGCGCGCCGCCGCCGAGTCGCTCGGCCTGACGCCGTACCTCGATCGGCTGCCGAAGCAGTTGTCGGGCGGCCAACGCCAGCGCGTCGCGATGGGTCGCTCGATCGTGCGCGATCCGCGCGTGTTCCTGTTCGACGAGCCGCTCTCGAACCTCGACGCGCGGCTGCGGGTCCAGATGCGTACGGAGATCAAAGCGCTCCACCAGCGCCTGAAGACCACGACGATCCACGTGACGCACGATCAGATCGAAGCCATGACGCTCGCCGACCGCATCGTCGTGCTGCACGACGGACGCGTGTCGCAGATCGGCGCGCCGCTCGATCTGTACGATCGGCCGGACAACCTCTTCGTCGCGACGTTCATCGGATCGCCGGCAATGAACGTGCTCGATGGCGAGGTCGCGTCGAGCGATGGCACCGGCGTCTTTCGCCTCGGTGCCGACGTCGTCCTCCCACTGCCGCTCTCATCGAACGTCTCGCCCGGCACACGCGCGCGCTACGGCGTGCGCCCCGAGCATCTGTCGCTCGGCACGACCGGCGTGCCCGCCGAAATCCGAGTCATCGAGCCGACGGGATCGGAGACACACGTCGCGATGACGATCGCCGGTCAGCCACTGCTCGGTGTCTTTCGCGATCGTGTGGCCGCACAGCCCGGCGACACGGTGCGGATCGCGATCGATCCGTCACGCGCGCATTTGTTCTCGAGCGAGACCAAATTGCGTATGTAGGGGCGGCCCCTACACGAATTCCAAATCGACGGTCGTCGTCACCGGTCCGTCAGCGTTCGAACCGCACGTCGTGAAAGGCCGCGCGCTCGACGATGTCGACGTTGTGTGAGCAGAGGAACAGCCCGACGTAGAGATCCCCCTCGAGCGTGACGTCCGTCAGCGTCGTCGTCGCAAATGGCTGTCCGGATTTGGCGGAGCGCATCGTGTAGGTCTGACCGTTGCGCTCGAGCTCGACGACGTCCGCGCCAGGCGTCGCAACGAGCTGCTCCGAGATGCCGCCGGCGCGGCGGCGAAACTGCAGCGACGTCAGGCCATCGCCGTGCAGACAGGCGTCCGCGTACGGCGCGTCGTGATCGAGACCCGATCGGACGATGCAGCCAGCCTTGCGATGGGGCTCGTGGTTCGGCCCGAGGAACTCGACGCGCGCGTGCAGCAGGAAATCGCCGGTCGTGCGCGTCCAGATGAAATGAAACTCGTCGCGCACGTCCCACATGTTGAGACCGGCGGACGACACGAGATACACGCCGCGAGCCGCGTCATACGCCGCTGATCCGGCGTTCTTCGGATGTCCGACGTCGCACTGTCCTTCGAAATGACCAATCGATCGGGTGGGCGGCACGCTGGTTCGAGGCACGCGTGGACGATACGACGAAAACGCACACGGCGCCAACTGCCGGCGCTCAGTCGACGCGGATGGACGTCCGCGTCGCGCTTGGAAAGTCCGCCGGCACAGGCTGCGTGACGCCTCCTGTCGCGGCCCATTCCGCGCCGCGCTGCAACGTCACGACGAAGCCGACGCAATCGATCGCCGTCGTCTTCGATCCGTCCGCGGGACCGACGTGTCCGAGCGTCGTGTGGAACACGCGTCCAGCGCCGTAGCCGATCGTCATCAGCACGGGCTCGTGCTCGCCTGTGGCTTTCGCATAGACGGCGGGATCGGCTGTCGCCGTCGCGAGAACTTCCAGATGTTTCGCCGGTCCGCGAAGCTGACTGTACAGCTCATCGTCTGCGTGCAGCCACGACGCCGGCAATCCACGCACGATCGGATGATCCGGTGCACGCGCGACGACGGAGAAATCGTGGCGCGGCGGGTGCATGGCGACGCCAGGCGAGTTGTCGATCACTTGATGGCCATCGCGCCAGCGGACTTTGGGTCCAGCCGACTCGTCACGGCCTGCCCATCCGCCGATGCCGCACATCTCCTGGAACGCCGGCCACGCGGGGAACGCGTTGTCCGCCGCATGATAGATGACGAGCCCGCCGCCGCCAGCGATGCGCGCGTCGATCGCCTGTTCGAACGCCGAAGACCATCGCTCGCCTTCGTAGTCCACGACGATGACGCCGATGCGATCGAGCGGCGGCGCGTCGGCCGCCGTCGCGACGACGACGTCAAACAATCCAGTCTCGCGCAGGCGTGCGGCCAGCTTCGCGCTCGACACGGACCAGTCGTGATATTGGCTGCTCTGCCCGGTCAGAACGAGCGCGGGAATCGGCATGGACATCGGCCCGGCACAGCCTAGCATTCCGCCGCGATCTCAGACAGCGATGGTCGCGCGGCCGTCGCGACGAGCGGTCGTGATACAACCATCGGCGGGCATGAGCGGCGCACGACGCGCGATCGGATCGGTGATGCCGGCGCGCACGCTTTGCCTGCTTGTCGTCGCCGCGTGCGCGATTGCAGCGCGTCCCGTTTCGGCGCAGACAGCCCTGGCAGGTGACACGATCGAGATTCATCGCGCCGCTGGTCCCATCACGATCGACGGCGATCTGTCGGATCCCGGCTGGCACGACGCCGTACGGATCGATCGCTGGTACGAGACGCAGCCCGGCGACAACACGCCGCCGCCGGTGCGCAACATCGGCTATCTGGCCTACGACGACCACGCGTTCTACGCGGCGTTCGAGTTCGAGGATCCGAACCCGTCGACGATGCGCGCGCCGTACGCGGACCGCGACAACATCGGCAACGGAACGAACGACTACGGCGGCGTGCTGCTCGATCCACGCAACACGGGCTCGACCGGCGCGTTCTTCGTCGTGACGCCGCGCAACGTGCAGTACGACTCGATCACCGACGATGCGTCTGGCGAGAATGCGTCGCCGGATTTCTTCTGGGACTCCGCGACGAAGATCGGGCCGCACGGATGGACGCTGGAGATCCGGATTCCGTTCTCGTCGCTGCGCTACCGGCACATCGATCCGCAAACCTGGCGCATCCTGCTCTATCGCAACTATCCGCGCGATCATCACTATCAGTTCTTCTCGGCGAAGCTGCCACGCGACGGCAACTGTCTGGTCTGCCGCGCGAACGTGCTCACGGGTCTCGAGCGTCTCCCCAGCGGCGGCCATCTCGTCGTCGCGCCGTACGGCAGCGCGAGCGACGCCGCCGTTCGCGGCGATGGGCCGGGCGATCCGATCGCCGCCAAGCCCGTGGACTGGCGCGCGGGCGTGGACGTGAAGTACCTGCCGAATGCCGACAACGCGATCGACGCGACGGTGAAGCCCGATTTCTCGCAGGTGGAAGCCGACACGGCGCAGATTGCGACGAATCAGCGTTTCGCGCTGTTCTACGCCGAGAAGCGGCCGTTCTTCCTCGAAGGCGCCGACCTGCTGGCGACGCCGATTCAGGCCGTGTACACGCGCACGATTGCCGCGCCTGACGCCGGCGTGCGCGCGACGGGCAAGGCTGCGGGTCTGCGCTACACGGTGCTCGTCGCCGACGACAGCGGCGGCGGCAGCGCGGTGCTGCCGGGCGCGACGCACTCGTCGCTCGCGCCGGTCGATTTCGGATCGACGGTCACGATCGCGCGCGTGAAGCGCGACATCGGCTTGTCGTTCGTCGGCGCCCTCGTCACCGATCGCGAGGCACGCGGCAGCAACGGCCACAATCGCGTGGCCGGCCCGGACTTTCAATGGCGGCCCACGGGGAGCGACTCGTTTTCGGGCCAATGGCTGGCCAGTACGTCGCGGACGCCGAATCGCCCAGACCTCGCCGCCGAATGGACCGGCGAGACGCTCAACGGCCATGCGACGACCGTGCAGTGGTCGCACGACACGAAGCATCTGGACTGGTATGCCGCGTATCACGACGCCTCCGATGGCTTTCGCGCCGACGTCGGCTTCGTCCCGCAGGTCGGTTTTCGCGACGTCACGCTGCAACCAGGCTGGACGGTGCATCCGACAGGCGCCGTGTCGCGCGTGCGCACGTTCATCGTGCTGGATCGCACGACGGACACG
>DASZVJ010000273.1:0-5325 GCA_035547155.1 Vicinamibacterales bacterium | reverse complement strand
GATATCCCGATGCCAGATAGCGCGCTAGCGAGATAGTGCGATAGTGAGATGCGATGGCTCTTCCCTCCGTCTCTCGCTTCCACGATCGCGCCGCCGACTACGTCAAATATCGCCCCAGCTATCCGCCTGCCGCGATTGACGCGATCCTCGATGGCCTCGACGCGCCCGCGCGTCTGCGCGCGGCCGACGTCGGCGCAGGCACGGGCATCTCGGCGCGTCTCCTCGCCGATCGCGGCGTCCACGTCGTCGCGGTCGAGCCCGGTGAGATCATGCGTGGATCCGCGGCGCCGCACGCGAACGTGCAGTGGACCGCGGGCACGGCGGAAGCGACGGGCCTGCGCGCATCGGCATTCGATCTCGCGCTCTGCGCGCAGGCGTTTCACTGGTTTCGACAGCAGGAAGCCCTGATCGAGCTGGCGCGGATTCTCAGGCCTGGCGGCCGGCTCGCGATCATGTGGAATCGCCGCAGCATGACCGATCCACTGACGCTCGGCTATCGGCAGGCGATTCTCGATGTCGGCGGCGAGATCGCTGAGGAGCGCATCGCTTTCGATCCCGCCATCGTCGCACGCAGTGGCGCCTTCTCAGCGCCGGATCGCGTCGCCTTTCCCAACATGCATCGGCTCGATCTCGACGGCCTGATCGGCCGCGCGCGCAGCGCGTCGTACGTTCCCAAGAGTGGACCGGAGGGCGAACGATTGCTCGAGCTGCTTCGCACTCTTCACGCCACGTACGCCGACGCGGACGGCGTTGTCACGATGATCTACGAGACCGAGATCTATCGCGCGACGAAGCGCTAGGCCGCGTGCATCACTCGGCGAGCAGCGCGGCGATCTCCTGTTCGTACGTCTCTTTCGGCACGAGCCCTTCGTGTGCGACCGCAATCCGTCCGCGCCGATCGACGATGAACGTGGTCGGCAGGACGCCGACGCCGTACGCCCTGGCGACGCGGTCGTCGCCGATCGCCAGCGGATACGTGACGTGCTGCGCCGCTGCGAACGGCCGCACCGACGTCCAGCCGTCATCGTCGAGCGATACGCCGATCATCGTGAGCCCGCGCTCGCGATAGCGCTCCTGCAGCTCGACGAACCAGGGCATCTCGACGCGGCACGGTCCGCACCACGTCGCCCAGAAATTGACCACGACGACTTGGCCGCGCAGTGCGGACAGCTCGACGAGCGCGCCATTGGCGTCGTGCAGCGAGAGCTCGGGGGCGGCCTGACGGGCGTCCGCCGTCGCAATGCCGGACGTCCGGTTCGTCCTCAACGCGTTCGTCACGCGCGTCGTCAGGCCGACGCACGCGTCGACGCAGCGTTCGGCGAACGTCCGCGTCACCGACATCGCCGGCAGGCAGACGCCGAGCACCGTTGCAGCCGCGATGGCCAGCGTCCAACGGCGACGATGGTCGACACGCGAGGTCTGCCTTGCACGAAACCGATCGAGCGCGGCCGCGCAGTCCGGCTGCCACCGCGGCTCCGGATCCAGCGCCGCCATCTCGCGATCGATCCATGCGTTCGTGGCGATGCGATCACTGGTCTCCATAGCGCCTCACATATTCCTGCCGGAACGCCTGCTGCGCCCGGCTGAGCAGCGTGCCGACTGATGACGGGTTGAGATCGAGCAGCACCGCGATTTCGTCGTAGCGCAGATCCTCGCTGCGCAGCACGAGCATCTCGGCATCGCGCGTGCGGAGCGACCCGAGGACCGCGCGCACGCGCCGCTGCGCGTCGCTCGCGGCGCGGACGTCCTCGGGCGTGGGCGCTGGCCGGTGCCACCACGTCACGAGCCGCTCCGCGCGATCGCGGCGCGATCGGCGGCGAAGCTCGTCGAGTCCGAGTCGAATGGCGGTGCGATAGAGCCAGCCCGCGGCCTGCTCGCCCTTGGCGCCACCGCGGCTGGACCATTTCAGGAACGCGTCGACGGCCAGTTCCTCGGCTCTCGCGCGGTCGTGCACGAGCCGCGCGACCACGCGGGCGATCCGTGCGTAATGGGCGATGAACACCGCTTCCAGGTCGACCTGGTGGCGATGGGCACCGGTCACGACGAGCGCATCACTCGGCACATCCACACCGCTAGAACGCTCGACCGTGACGTTTTGTGACAAGCGCCTGCGCAGTTATCCGATGGCCGCGTGACGAACCGCGGCCGACGCGGCGGGGAAACCCTACCGCTCGGTCTGCCGTAACATTCCCATCATGAGCACACAACCGCCGGTCGTCGCGTCGTCCGCCGACTCGCTCGTGACCTGGACCACCGTCATCTACGCGCTGCACGCGTTCAGCATTCTGACGGGCATCATCGGCACGGCGACGGTCATTGGCGCGTTTCTCATGGGCTGGCCGTCGATCATCGCGGTCATCCTCAACTACGTGAAGCGCGGTGACGCGCGAGGCACGTGGCTCGAGTCGCACTTCCGCTGGCAAATCCGCACGTTCTGGTTCGGCCTGCTGTGGGTCGGCTTGTGCGTGCTGTTCGTGATCTTCACGCTCGGTCTGGGATTCCTGCTCGTCTGGATCCCGCTCGTGTTCGTCACGGTCTGGTTCATCTACCGCATCGCGCGCGGATGGGTGCGCCTCAGCGCGCGGCAGACGATGTACGCGTAGCGCGGCTGCGGCCGCGCCACACAGGCGACGGGCCTCGGGCTACGGGACGACAAAACTCGGGCGGCCACAAGGGCCGCCCCTACGGGAGTTCTGGTTGGGCTGTAGGGGCCGCCCTTGTGGCGGCCCGGCATGTCGCCGTCGCGTCCGTGTCCTCAGCCGCCCGTAGCCCGTGGCCCGTCACTGCACTTCGATCTCAATTCCCCCAACCCAACCCGCAACGATGTTGTAAATGAACGCGCCGATCGCGGCGAAGATCGCGCCCATCACGCCGTAGACGATCGGCAGGATGACGATGGCGCCGACGCCGAAGAACGCCGCAGGGAACATGGAGGACGCTTGATGCTCGCCGCCAAGCGCCCCCAGGCTGCCGATTGCGGCGCCGAACAGCCCGAAGAAGCCGCCGATGATCAGACCGATCACGGCGTACAACACGAACGACACTTTCGCGATGGATAGAGGACTGACGCGCTTGATGACCATGGGACGGGCCTCCTCGCGGACACGGTGACCGACGAACGGCCGCACGGCGTTCAGGGCGACCGGAACAGTGACGGAGATTTCGGGTCCCGAGTATACGGGATCGCGATGTCGAGCTCTTGGCCCGCGTAGTCCGTAGCCCGTGACCCGTCGCCCGCCCTACCAGGCGTTGAAGTATCCGTCGCGCTGCGTGACTTCGACAGGAATGCCGAACAGATCCGACAGCGCCGCAGACGTCAGGACCTTCGCCTTCGGGCCGTCTTCGACGATGCGTCCACGCTTGAGGAGGATGACGCGCTCGATCTCGGGAATGATGTCGGGCAGATGATGCGTCACGAGCAGCACGGTCATGCCCGACTGCGCGATCGTACGGACCGCATCGCGCAACTCGTACATCGCGCGCAGGTCGAGACTGTTGGTCGGCTCGTCGAGCACGAGCGACGTCGGGTCGTGCACGAGCGCGCGTGCGATGACGACGCGCCGCACTTCGCCGGACGACATCTCGTCGAGCAGGCGATCCGCCAGATGCGCGACGCCGAGATGCTCCAGCAGCTGTTGCGCCTTCGCCGACATCTCCGGCGTGACGTGATGATGCGCCCACACGCCGATGCTCGAGAAAAATCCGGACAGCACCGTGTCGCGCGCCGTCACACGCCGCGGAATCTCCGCGAAGTCGCTCGACATGCCGCGCGTGCACTCGGCAACGAGATCGTTGGTGACGATGCCGAGCATGCCGCGGAGCTCGGTGACGTCCCACGCCTCCTGACCGAGAATGCGCAGCGTCGACGGCTCGTCGCTCAGCGCCGGATAGCACTCGCGCGTGAACGTCTTGATGAGCGTGGACTTGCCACAGCCGTTCGGGCCGAGAATCGCGACGTGCTCGCCGACGCCGATCGACAGGTTCAGTCGATCGAGCGCGAGCGTGTCGCCGCGGAAGACAGAAACGTTCTGGTAGTCGAGAAGAGGGACGGACATTTCGGGCGACGGGCCACAGGCTACGGGCTACAGGGATGGGCGCCACAAGGGCCGCCCCTACGGTGATCTGCGGGGACCAGTCTACTGTAGGGGCCGCCCTCGTGGCGGCCCAGCTGCCGTCAGGCCGCTCGCGAGACGTCCTTCTCGACCTGTCCGTCGCGGATGTGGATCGTGCGGTGGGCGTACGCGGCGACGTCGGGCTCGTGCGTGACGAGCACGATCGTGTTGCCGCCTTCGTGCAGCTTCGCGAACAGCGCCATGATCTCGACGCCCGTGCGCGAGTCGAGGTTGCCGGTCGGCTCGTCGGCCAGCAGGATCGACGGGTTGTTCACGAGCGCGCGCGCGATCGCGACGCGTTGACGCTGGCCGCCCGACATCTGATTCGGCCGGTGGCCCTTGCGATCGCCGAGCTCGACTTTGTCCAGCGCCTGATTCGCGCGCTCGGTTCGATCGCGCGCGGAGATGCCTGCGTAGATGAGCGGCAGCTCCACGTTGTGCAGCGCCGTCGCGCGCGGCAGCAGGTTGAACGTCTGGAAGACGAACCCAATCTCTTCGTTCCGGATCCGCGCCAGCTCGTCATCGTTCATCTGGCTGACCTGCTTGCCGTTGAGCAGGTAGCTGCCCTTCGACGGCGTGTCGAGGCAGCCGATCAGGTTCATCAGCGTCGATTTGCCCGATCCCGATGGCCCCATGATCGCGACGTACTCGCCGCGCTCGATCTGCAGCGACACGCCGCGGAGCGCGTGCACCTCTTCGGTGCCCATCTGGTAGGTCTTCCACAGGTCGACGGTTTCGATGAGAGACATCGGCGCTGGCTTTCAGGCTGCGGGCGACGGGCGGCCACAAGGGCCGCCCCTACGGTGGACAGTTCGGGCCGAGGTTACGCGGCGCCCGGCGTCGAAATTTGCCTCAGACCGTCAGCGTACTACGGAGTCCGGGCCACAGACGTTCCCAGGGCCCGCTAGCCTTCGAGGGACTCGTACTCGTTTTTCAGCTTCGCGACGACGTTCGGGTCGGCCAGCGTCGTCGTGTCGCCGAGGGCCTTGCCGTCGGCGATGTCGCGCAGTAGACGCCGCATGATCTTGCCGGATCGCGTCTTCGGCAGGTCGGCCGCGAACAGGATCTGGTCGGGCCGCGCGATCGCGCCGATCTTGCGAACGACGTGCTCTTTCAGCTCGTCGATGAGCGCAGGCGACGCGGCGACGCCTTCCTTCAGCGTCACGAACGCGGCGACCGCCTGTCCCTTGATCTCGTGCGCGCGGCCGACGAC
>DASZVJ010000272.1:0-8995 GCA_035547155.1 Vicinamibacterales bacterium | reverse complement strand
GAACTCCAGAACCCGAACCCCAGAACCGCGGAACCCCGGAACCTCAGAACCCGGACCATGTATAACTACTTCCCATGTCTGGCTACGGAGCGCGGTATTGGGCGGAGCGGACGCCGAACACGAAGCGGGGAAGCTATCCGGTTTTTCGCGGTGAGCACGAGGCCGACGTCGTCGTCATCGGCGGTGGGCTCGTCGGGGCGACGGCAGCGTACGTGCTGGCCAAGGGCGGATTGGACGTCGTGCTGCTCGAGGCCGAGCGCATCGCGTCTGGCGCCACGGCGGGCGGGATCGGCGCGATCGTGCCGGAGCCGGACGCGTCGTTTCGCGATGTCCAGACGGCGTGCGGCATCCGAACGGCGCGCACGGCGTGGCAGGAAGCCAGACGCAGCGCGCTCGACATGGCCGCGGCGATCAAGCGGCTCGGCATTCGTTGCGACCTGACCGATCAGCCGCTGGTCATTGCCGCAAGTCAGACCGACGCGTCGACATTCAAACGAGAGCAGGCGGATCGCAAGGCTGCCGGTCTCGACGCGCCGTTGATGGCCGCGTCTGCTGCTCGGGCCACCCTCGGGACGTCCGCGGCTGCCGCGATGCGTCTGCGCGATGGGTTCGTCTTCGATCCCGTCCGAGCGACGACGGGCTTTACGAAAGCCGCCGTCGCGGCCGGCGCGCGTGTGTTCGAGAAGAGCGCGGTCCGTCGCACGCGCTTCACGCGCAAGCAGGCCGACGTCTTCACGGCGAACGGACACATCACGGCGCGCGGGATCTACGTCGCGACCGGCCGTCCCGGTCCGGTGTTCCATCAGCTCTCGCGTCACGTCCGAGAGCAGCAGGGCTTCGTCGTCGTCACCGAGCCGCTGTCCGCGGCGATGCGGCGCGAGACCGGCTCGCGCGACGTCATCATTCGAGAAGGTGGCGCCGACGGTCACTGGACGCGCTGGCTCTCGGACGATCGCGTCCTGTTCGCGGGCGCGCTCGGCAATCCCGTGCCGGCGCGCCAACTCGACAAGACGCTGGTGCAGCGAACCGGCCAGCTCATGTACGAGTTGTCGGTCAGATATCCCGTGATCTCCGGTCTGCCGGCGCATTGGGCCTGGCCGCTATCCGTCGTGTCTACAGCCGACGGCCTTCCGTGGATCGGTCCGCATCGCAACTATCCTTTCCATTTTTTCGCGCTCGCCTTCGGCTGGCATGCGGACGGTCTGGCGTGGCTCGCGGCAAAAGCCGCGCTGCGTCACTTCCAGCAGGAATCGAAGCGCGGCGACGATGCGTTCGGATTTCTGAGATAGAGGCACGCGTCGATGTACGAGTCGCGCACGACTCCACCGATTCCGCTCCGGCACTTCATTCGCCGCTTGATCGCGCACGTTGGCCTGGCTGCGGCAATCGTCGGCGTCTCGCTCTTTGCGGGCATGATCGGCTACGTGTCGCTCGCGAACATGACATGGGTCGACGCGTTCCTCAACGCGTCGATGTTGCTCGGTGGGATGGGCGAGGTTGGCGACTTGCCGACCAGCGCATCGAAGATCTTCGCTGGCCTGTTCTCGCTCTACGCCGGGCTCGTCTTCATCGTCTCGGCCAGCATCGTGATGGCCCCGATCGTCCATCGCATCCTGCACAAGCTGCATGCGGACAAGAAGTGACGCGATCCGATACGCTCAGCGTCGCGTAACGCGAATCACCGGCAGGTCCTTCATCAGATCTCCACCATCGTCCTTGCGATCGAACGACACGCTGTAGACCTGATAGCCGTCCGCAAGATGATCATAGTGAATCGGTTGGCCTGAATACGGGTCGATCGGAATCGACGGCAGGTACGCGGGCACTAGCGCGTCGACAGTTGCCGGAAGCGCATCCTGATTGGCGCGCCGATAGCGCTCGATCGCAATAGCTGTGCGGGCCACACGGACGCTCGCGAGATCGAGCGGCTGGGCAATGAAGCCCCAAGGATCGTTCGACCAGCCGCGCGTGACGAGAAGCCCGCCGTCGTCATGCCAACCACGCCGAATTGCGACGGCACGCAACTGATCCAGGCGCTCAGGCCACGGCAATCGACTCGCGTCCGTCAATTCGTCATAGACATCGAGGCGGCGCTGCAGACGATGAGCCGAGAGCGGACGAAGGAAGACGGAGGCCTCTGAAAAGCCGACGACGAACTTCGGAACGCCGTAGGGGACGCGCTCATACGCGGCATTTCTCAGGAAGGTGGCGATATAGCTCGCCCGCTGCGTATCGAGCGATCGCCAGAGCTCGGTGTCATCGTCCATGCGCGCAAACGCATCAGCGAGCGTCTCGAGATCGCCGACTGAGAGTCCATCGTCGTTCAGCATCAACGACAGCTCGATCGTCGATAGCAACAATCTTCGCGACGGCCACGCGTTGGTCAATCCGATATCGATGCTGAAGAGCCCCAACTCGGCCCGCAAGGAGCGGATCGCCAGCTCTCGATCGCCAGTCGCCGCCGCGTAGGCCGTGCGGACCCCGCACAATCGATGCAACCCCTCGAATGCGTAGACCTGCCAGTAAGGCAGCTCGCTGCTGAATCCCTCGAAGGGTCTTGCGCTGGCCATATCGAGCACGTGAAGCGCATCCGCCCTCCGCTCCAGCTCGAGGCGCGTCTGTTCGAGTGTGGCCGATGGAATGTCACGCGTGGTGTACCACGCCTGGATCTCATGTGGACCTCTGACACCAGAGAACGTTGGCGTCTTTGCGACAGCGATGAGGGGTAGCGGCCGGCCTGCGGCGGCCAGCGTGGCCGCAGCGACATAGTACGGTCCCGCTGTCTCGTAGGCCCCTGGCAGGAGATGAGGTTCAATCCGATCCAGATTGATCGATCCGCCCGCGCGTGCGACAGCCGCAATGGCCGACATGATGCGGCGCGCTTCTAAGTAGTCCCAAAGGGCATGGACGCCGATGAGCGCAACGACTGCGCCGACGACGAGCAGCCAGGTTCGAGGGCGTCGCCGCGGGACTGCGTCGGATGTCATGGTTGGCTTTGCTCCGCTGACGACGACGTGTCCGCGCGCCGACGCGTCGCGTCGAATTTCATCCACGCGGCCTCCGCCGCCGCTCGCGCCGTCGCTGTTCCGCCCCACGCCTCCGCGATCTCCTCGATCTCTCTGGTGCGCCGCTCTTGCGAGGCCTCGAGATCTGGCGCCGCCATGCCGCGATACAGTCGAGCGGTCTGCCAGTGCAGTGCCGTGATGATCGCCATTGCCGCCGCGATGGACCACCAAGCGGCGCGTACGCGCCGGCTCGGTCTGCGGGCTGCCGCTGCGAGCACGCGCTCGCGCAGCGCCGTCGATGGGGCCGCTGGCCTGAACTGCCGCAGCCGTTTCTCGAGCTCTTCGTCTCGTTCGTCCATATCAGCCCAAGCGCGCGCGCAGCTTCGAGAGACCGTAGCGATATCGGCTCGCGACGGTGTTGGTGGACTCGCCGGAAAGCGCAGCGATCTCGGCGAACGTCCAGCCTTCGTAGATCTTCAGGTGCAGGACTTCCCGCTGATCGGCTGGAAGATCGCGCAGCGCCTGCTCGACGGCCAGGCGGTCTTCCGGCTGCGCGTCGGCGCCGGGCGCGCTCTCGAGGAACCATGCCGGATCGACGACGACTCGCTCGCGCGAGCGGCTGAGCACGTTGAGGCACTCGTTCCGGACAGCGCGTCGCGCATAGCCATCGACGGCCTCGATGTCACGAATGTCCTTGTCGAGCATCCGCACGAAGACCCGCTGCACGACATCCTCGGCTTCGCTGCGATCGGCGAGCATCATGGCCGCGTACCTGAACAGCGACCCGGACAGCCGGTCGTAGAGCCGGCCGAGCTCGGCCAGCCGGTCGTCGGCCGGCTCGGTCCCCATCGTCGCTAGTGTAGAGACACGTGGACGCGAATGATTTGTCTAAACGTTTTCGCGTAGATCGTAGCCGCAGGACTCCAGCCCTGCGAGGCGCCCGGCAGGCCGAAGTCAGCCCTGCTCGATCTTCTTCCAGGTGTCCTTCAGCGTCACCGTCCGATTGAACACGGGCTGTCCCGGACGCGAGTCCGGATCGGCGGCGAAGTAGCCGAGGCGCTCGAATTGGAAGATCGATCCGGCTGGCACCGACGCGAGCGACGGCTCGAGCCGGCAATCGCGCAGGACGTCGAGTGAGTTGGGATTGATCTGCGTGAGGAAATCTTCGTCGCCGGTGCCGGGATTTTCGACGTTGAAGAGGCGATCGTACAAACGCACCTCGGCGCTGACCGCGTGCGCGGCCGAGACCCAGTGCAGCGTCGATTTCACTTTGCGGCCGTCAGGCGCGTCACCGCCGCGTGTCGCCGGATCGTACGTGCAGCGCAGCTCGACGATCTCGCCGGCGGCGTTCTTGACGATGTCGCGGCAGGTGATGAGATAGGCGTTGCGCAGACGGACTTCGCGTCCCGGCGCGAGCCGGAAGAACTTCTTCGGCGGATCTTCGCGGAAGTCGTCCCGCTCGATGTAGAGCTCGCGCGAGAACGGCACCCGTCGCGTGCCCGCCGACGGATCCTCTGGATTGTTGACGACGTCCATCTCCTCGGACTGGCCTTCGGGATAGTTCTCGAGGACCAGCTTCAACGGCTGCAGCACCGCCATCGCGCGCGGTGCGCGCTTGTTCAGATCCTCACGGACGCAGAACTCGAGCAGCCCGACGTCGACGACGTTCTCGCGCTTGGCGACGCCGATCTCGTCGGCGAAGCGCCGGATCGATTCCGGCGTATAGCCGCGACGGCGCAGACCGGAGATCGTCGGCATGCGCGGGTCGTCCCAGCCGGATACGCGCTTCTCTGTCACGAGCTGCAGCAGCTTGCGCTTGCTCATCACCGTGTACGTGAGATTCAGGCGCGCAAACTCGATCTGCTGCGGCCGTCCGGGGAGGTCGCGCACGTTGGCGATCAGCCAGTCGTAGAGCGGGCGATGATCTTCGAACTCGAGCGTGCAGATCGAATGCGTGATGCGCTCGAACGCATCCGACAGCGGGTGTGCGTAGTCGTACATCGGATAGATGCACCACGTATCGCCCGTACGGTGATGATGCGCGCGCCGGATGCGGTACAGGATCGGGTCCCGCATGTTGATGTTCGGCGACGCCATGTCGATCTTCGCGCGCAGCACGTGCGCGCCGTCGGCGAACTCGCCCGCGCGCATGCGGTGGAAGAGGTCGAGGTTTTCGTCAGCCGGGCGCGCGCGATACGGGCTGTCGCGGCCGGGCTCTTTGAGCGTGCCGCGGTACTCGCGAATCTCGTCGGCCGACAGGCTGTCGACGTACGCCTTGCCGTCGCGGATCAGACCCTCGGCGCATTGATACAGGCGCTCGAAGTAGTTCGACGCATAGTAGAGCCGGTCGTCCCACGAGAAACCGAGCCAGCGGACGTCCTCTTCGATCGACTCGACGTACTCGACGTCCTCGGTCACCGGATTGGTGTCGTCGAATCGCAGGTTGCAGGTGCCGCTGAAGTCGCGCGCGATGCCGAAGTTCAGGCAGATCGACTTGGCGTGGCCGATGTGCAGGTAGCCGTTCGGCTCGGGCGGAAACCGCGTCGCGACCCGGCCGCCATGGGTGCCCGCGGCGTTGTCGGCCGCGATGATCTCGCGAATGAAATCGTGCCGGGCGCCCGAGACCGGCGTGCTGGGAAGCGGCATAGCCTCAATATGTTAGCCTGTCCGGGCCGTGCGACCTACCGGGCGGCGTCGATGAAGATCCGCGACCTCGCACACCTGCTCGGCTGGCGTCCGGCGGCCCGCACGTACGGCACCGAAGTCCGCACGTTCGACCTGCCGCGTGACGGGCGCGTCTCGTACGCGCAATGGCAACATCCCGGCGAGCGCCCGAAGATCGTCCGCCAGGAGGAGGTCGACGAGCTGCGCCGGTTCATCAGGCCCGGCGACGTGGCGATCGACATCGGCGCGCATACCGGCGACTCTACGCTGCCGATCGCGCTCGCGTCCGGGCCGTCCGGATGTGTGCTTGCGCTCGAGCCGAACCCGTACGTCTTTCCAGTGCTCGAACGGAACGCCGCGCTGAACCCCGAGAAAGCGACGATCGTGCCGCTCAACTTCGCGGCGACTCGAGAGACAGGTCCGATCGAGTTCGAGTACTCGGATTCGGGCTTCTGCAATGGCGGCCGCCACGAGGGCGTCAGCCGCTGGCGGCACGGCCACGCGTTCACGTTGACCGTTCGCGGCGAGAACCTCGAGCGCTATCTCGAGGATCACTTTCCGGCGCTCGTGCCGCGCATCCGCTACGTCAAGATCGACGCCGAAGGCTACGACCTCGTCGTCCTCGAGTCGATCGCGAGCCTCATCGATCGCGTCCGGCCGTTCATTCGCGCCGAGGTGTTCAAGTTCACGGGACTGCTGCAGCGCGAGCGGCTGTTCGTCTTCCTCGCCAGCAAGGGCTATCAGATCCTCCGGCTGATCGGCGAGACCGACTATCGCGGCCAGCAGCTCTCGGCCGGCGATCTGCTGCGCTGGCCCCATTTCGACATCTTCTGCGTGCCGAAAGACTAGCCGCCACTGCGCTGTCCTCTCGTCCGGTCGTCGTCCTGCCGGGCCTTCACGCCTGTCGTTAATCATGCGCGATGCGCGGCTGGCACCCGCATTGCACTGACGACCATCGCGCCTGCCGGGAGTGACTCACGTGTCTGTCATCGGTCGATATCGCTCATGGCTGCTGCTGCCGGCGGTCATCTCCTTGCTGTTCTTGCTTCCACGCCCAGCCGATGCGCAAGGCCGTCGCGGCCGTGGCCCTGTCGTCCGCACATCCGTCGTCGTCATTGCAGGTCATCGGTACTTGCCGTACTGGTACTACGACCCGTGGTTCCAGTGGGGCTATCCATATCCGCCGTACGGCTACGTGTACGACACGACGGGATCGATTCGCCTGCAGGTGACGCCACGAGACGCACAGGTGTTCGTCGACGGTTACGCCGCGGGCACGGTCGACGACTTCGACGGCGTCTTCCAGCGTTTGCGCGTGCGGCCCGGTGGACATCAGATCGCCATCTACCTGCAGGGATATCGCACGGTCGTCCAGAACGTGTATGCGGCGCCGGGCTCCGATCAGAAGATCCATCTCGCGCTGCAGCCGCTCGCGCCCGGTGAAGTGTCGGACGCGCCTCCGCCTGCGAGCGAACAGCCGCAAGCCGAAGAGCCCGGCGGCGATGGCCCGCCAGCGATCCGTCAGGGCCCACGGCGCCCGATGCCACCGCCGCAGGATGGGCCACGGCGTGAGCGGAGCGCGCGCTTCGGCACGTTGTCGCTCCGTGTGCAGCCGGCCGACGCGGAGATCCTCATCGACGGCCAGCCGTGGACTGCGCCGGCCGATCAGGATCGCGTCAGGATCGAGTTGTCAGAGGGACGTCACCACGTCGACGTGCATAAGGACGGCTTCGCGCCGTACTCCGAAGACGTGCTCATTCGCCCGAACGCGACGATGACGCTGAACGTCGCGTTGCCGCAGGGGGACGGGCGGTAGGGAAGGCTCGGGGCTTGGGGGAAGTCCCAAGCCCCGAGCCTTCATCTCTCGTAGCCGTCGGCCCTAAGCCGTCAGTCCGCCGAGCACTTCTTCCGCGTGCCCGTCGACCTTCACGTTGTCCCAGCGCCGTTTCACGACGCCATCCGGACCGATCAAGTACGTCGTGCGGACGATGCCCATGTACTTCTTGCCGTAGTTCGACTTCTCCTGCCACACGCCGTACTTCTCGGCGACCGTGTGATCGGCGTCCGCGAGGAGGGGAAAATTGACGGAGTACTTCTCCGCGAACTTCGCTTTGCTCGCTTCGTCGAGGATGCTCGCGCCGAGAACGACGGCCTTGTTCGTCGTGAACTTCGGGAGATTGTCGCGAAACGCGCACGTCTCCGTCGTGCAGCCAGGCGTATCGTCCTTCGGGTAGAAGTAGAGGATGACGGACGTGCCCGCGTAGTCCGCGAGCGAATGCGTCTTGCCGTTCTGGTCCTTCAGGGAAAACGCCGGCGCTTTCTTGCCTGGATCGATCAAGGGCATGGTGGATTCTCCAAAGCCTCAGTGTAGCTGGAGTCCGACTGGCCGTAGAATCAGCGGGCCATGGCGACGAAGGATCCACGGATCGACGAATACATCGCGGACGCCGAGCCGTTCGCGCGGCCCATCCTGAAACAGATCCGTGCCGCCGTTCACGCCGGCTGTCCGGCCGTCGTCGAGACCATCAAGTGGCAGTTCCCGTTCTTCGATTACAAGGGGCCGCTGTGCACCATGGGCGCCTTCAAAGCGCACGCGCGGTTCGTCTTCTGGAAGTCGCAGCCGCTTGCCGCGACGAGCCCGCAGGCCGCGCTCGCGATCGCACAGCTCAAGCGGATGCGCTCCGCTGACGATCTCCCTGATCGGCGCACGCTCGTCGCGCTGGTGAAAGCCGCCGTCGACTTGAACGATCGTGGCGTCAAGGGACCGATCGCCAGTCGCACTGACAAACACGCGACGCCGAAGCCCTCATCCGAGCTGCTCGCGGCATTCGCACGAGCTCCGCGTGCGCGCAAGGCGTTCGACGCGCTGCCGCCGAGTCATCAACGCGAGTATTTGCAGTGGATTTCCGGTGCGAAACGCGCAGAGACACGCGCGCGGCGGATCGAACAGACGATCGCGAAGCTGATGGAGCGATAGCCATGGCGCGCTACGACGTGCGTGCGGATCGGCAGGCGAGCGTGCCCGTCGCAGTGATTCGACGGCACGCGCGAGCGTCGGAGCTCTCGCGCCTCGTGCCTGAGTGCTGCGGGTTGGTCTGGAACGCCGTTCGCGCACAGCAGACGAAGGCCGGACGTCACGTCGCGATCTACTGGGACGGATCGATCCGTCTCGAAGTCGGCGTCGAGCTCTTCGGGCCCTTCACAGAACGCGGCGACGTCGTGATCTCGTCCACACCCGCAGGCCTGACCGCGTGGACGACGCACTTCGGGCCGTACGGCGGGCTTGGCGCGGCGCACGACGCCGTGCGCGGCTGGTGCGCCGCCAA
>DASZVJ010000271.1:0-6366 GCA_035547155.1 Vicinamibacterales bacterium | reverse complement strand
AGCGCCAGCGTGCCCCATCCGACGACGTATTCTTTGCCGAGTCCCATCACTGTGTGCTCCTGACTTGTCGACTTCATGCGCTCACGGCCGCTTGCTGACGCTCGCCAAGGCCGCGAGAAATGCCTCCGGATCCACTGGACTCAGCACGACGCTGTAGCCCGCGTTCGTGGGAATGTAGACGGCGCGATTCGCGTCCGTTAGATAGAGCAGGGCTTTCTCGCCGTTCCGAAGCCGGAACCAGCCGGCACGATAGCCCGGTAGCCCCGTGCCCATCGTGCGGCGCTGTGGCCGCAAGTCCGGATCGGCTGTGAAATCGACCCGCCGTGCCGCGCCTCCGCGCAACTGATCCGCCGGAATCAGACGGCCGTACAGGTCGCCTCGCAGCCGCAGCCCTTCCTGAGAAATCTCGAAACGTGCCGTGCGTGAGCTGACCACCGTCATCGTCAGCAGTCCGGCGACGAACGCGACGATGAGCCCCGGAATCACGAGCACGAGCCACATCGCGCGGCCTACCGGCGGTGCGATTGAGAAGATCTCCGTCACGTCGTCCTCCGTTTCCTGCGTTTGTCACCGACCAGCCGCCGATCGCGCCGCCACGCGGCGAAACGTTCCGGATCCTTTTCGACCGCGTTGGTGACGACGATGTCGAGCGTGCGAATGGCCGCGAAGCCGTCGGCAATGGCGGCGGTGATGCCGTTCTGGGCCGCGGCTGCCGCGGCGCGGTGCGTGCGGCGATCGCGGATGACGCGCTCGTAGTCGTCGAGCGCGTCGCGGAGATCGGCGAGGAACGTCGCGGGAAGGCCGAGATGAATGCAGTCCCCTTCGATCGGCTTCGCGGCTTTCACGCATGCGCGTGCCGCGGTCAACAGCGCGATGTCCGATCGGCGTACGGGCATCCGGAACGCGTTGCGCGCGTCGGCCGCGACGCGCGCGACGCCGCGCGAGGTGCGGATGACGCCGCGCATCCGCTCCTTCAGCGTCTTGCGCGCCGTCGTTTTCGTCTGCCGCGACTTCGCGGCCGTCGTGGACTTTGCGTCGAGATGCGTCTCGAACGCCGCGACGGCAGCGGCCACGTTCGCGAAGGCCTGCGCGCCAACCGAGCCATCGGGGAAGACGTCGCGATGGGCCGCACCGAAATCGCGGACACGCGTGAACATCTCGTAGCGAACGCGCTCGCGGCGAGTCACAGGTGACTCCGATATGACTGACAGGCGGCGGGCCGAACGATGAGACGCAGTCGCGCGGTCACGTTCATCCGCATCACGTGTCGCTCCGAGCCGTCATGGCGTCCGCGTCGACCCGGTCGTGCCACCACTGCAAGACGCGCCGTCGATCGCATCCACGCCACGCGCCGACCGCGCACACCGGTCGTGTCAGGCACGTCCACGCATGTCCGCACGCGCTGCCACCCATTGTGGGAATGCGTGGGATTCTGCCCGATCTCGTATCTCGTTGTCACCCGGGAGCTTGGCTGCAGGCGCAGACATCGCCTCGCCTGCGGTCGATCGCCACTCGCCTCCGGCTCGGGCCTGATTCGCCCCTACCGTGGCACCGATTCGCCCCCTTCCTGGCACCGATGATCCCCATGTCCTGTACGCGCCGATCCGTGCCTCGATCCAGTCAGCCCTGTGGATGGATTCACGTGGCCCGCTCTTTTGGACCGCATGTACGACGTACGACACTGGCCAGCCGGCAACGCGACGGCGAGGAGCCAGTGAACCGGCCCCTCGACGCGCGTCGTGTGGCACCACGATCGGCGGTGCGTTCGCTCGCCTCGCAGTAACATACCGCCCGTGATCCGACGGACGCTGAGCACGCCCGGGGCGATCGTGGCCTGGCTGTTTCTCGTGATAGCGGGCGCCGCGGCCCTGTCGATTGACGTGCCGCGCGACGCGTACAGTCCCAAGGGCGACGAGTCGACGTACGTCGGCATGGCGCTGAGCCTGGCGTACGACGGCGACGTCCGCTTCGAGGCGCGCGATCTGCAGCGCTTCTGGCAGCTCTACGGCGTCGGCCCCGAAGGCCTCTTCCTCAATCGCGGCGCGCCGTGGGTGCCGCATCTGACTGGCCGTCCACCGTTCGTCGCCATCGAGCACACGTCGACAGACGCGCACGGCGTCGAGCGGCTGTACTTCGCGAAAGCGTTTCTCTATGCCGTCGCCGGCGCGCCGTTCGTCCGGCTCGCCGGTCTCAACGGCCTGCTCTTGATGAACGTCGTTCTGCTCGCGCTCGTGCTATGGGCCGGCATCGAGATGCTGCGGGTGCGATCGACGCCGCTGGCCGCGATCCTCTTCACGTCCGCGTTCGTCTGCGGATCGGCGGTCCTCGTCTACGGCGCATGGCTGACGCCGGAAGTGCTGAACTTCGCGGGCGTGTTCCTCGCGTACTGGCTGTGGTGCACGTACGGCAGCGCGCGGCCCGCGGACGCTGGCCGCTCCGATTCGTCGAGCCGCGCGCGATGGGCGGACATCGCGGCGGTTGCGCTCATCGGATTGATGGCGTACTCGAAGCCGCCGTACGCCGCGCTCGCGTGTCCGATGGTCCTGCTGCCGCTCTGGCGCCGGCGTCTCGTTCCAGCCGTCGCACTCGGACTCGTCGGCGTCGTCGTCGTGGGCGGCGCATTCGGCGTGCACGCGCTTGTGAGTGGCGAGGCGAACTATCAAGGCGGCGATCGGAAGACGTTCTACGGCGGCGTGGGATTTCCGTTCGAGGCCGGCAGAACGTTCGATACGAGCGGCGACGCGCGCGCCACGGACGAGAACAACACGAACGAAGGCATCTTTCCCAGACAGTTCTGGCCGCGGTTGGGGCTCAACGTCGAGTACTTCCTCGTGGGCCGGCACTTCGGCCTCGTGCCGTACGGCTTTCCCGCGATTGTCGCGCTGGGCGCGTTCGTGTGGCGCCGCCGCTGGCGCGAGGCGTCCGCCGTGCTCACGATGGCCGGCATCGCGATCGTTGCGGGATTCTTATTGATTTGGCTGCCGTTCTCCTGGTCCGGCGGCGGCGGCCCGACCGGCAATCGCTACTTCATCGCCGGCTACGCGGCGATGTTCTTTCTCGCCGGGCCGATCGTCTCCACGCGCGCAGCGATCGTCGCGTGGATCGGCAGCGCCGCGTTCATCGCGCACATCCTCGTCAACCCCCTGTACGCGGCGAAGGCGACGTGGGTGACGTCGCAGCGCGGCCTGCTGCGCGCGCTGCCGGTCGAGCTGACGATGAGCCGTGATCTGCCGGTGAATCTGGTGCAGAGCCGATCGCGGATCGAGCACACGTTCGGCGGCGTGACCAGCTTTCTGTATTTGCTCGACGACAACGTCTATCCGCCGGAGGCGTCGGGCTTCTGGGTGCGCGGTGGTGCGCGGGCGGACATCGTCGTCCGCACGGATCAACAGGCTTCGACACTGCGCGTCAGCCTCGAAAGCCCGATCGCGAATCGCGTGCGCCTCAACGCTGGCAGCGGCACGACGACCGTAGCGATCGACGCGGGCGTCCGTCAGGAAGTACTCGTGCCGGCGAAATCCGTCGTCTCGACCGAGCAGGGCACGTTTGCGCTGCGGCTCTCGATCGAGCCGTCGTCGGCCTTTGTCCCGCGGCTCCGCGATTCGGCGTCGACCGACGAGCGTGTGCTCGGCGTCCTCGTGAACGTCGCACCGCTGGCGCGTGTGCGCATCGACCGCTAGCACCGCCATGTCGGCCGACTGCGACGAGGCCGCGTAGATAGAATCTGTCTATGGATCGCCACGAGCCCGGAGTCGTCGTCTGGTATACCGGGCTTTCAGGAGCCGGGAAGTCGACGATCGCCCGCGCCGTGCACGAGCGGCTGTGCGGCGCCGGCGTGGCCAGCGAGCTGCTGGACGGCGACGCGATCCGCGCGCTCATGCCGACCGGGTTCACGCGGGCGGATCGCGAAGGGCACGTCAAACGCGTCGCCTTCATGGCGAGCCGGCTCGAGCATCACGGCGTCACCGTTCACTGCGCGCTGATCTCGCCGTACGCCGAAGTGCGACGCTGGGCTCGCCAGCAGTGCCAGCGATTCGTCGAGGTGTACGTCTCGACCCCGCTCGCCGAATGTGAGCGGCGCGATCCGAAAGGCCTCTATGCCGCGGCGCGCCGCGGCGCGATCACGCAGTTCACCGGCATCGACGATCCGTACGAGCCGCCGGAACATCCCGAGGTCACGATCGACACCACGGGCACGCCGCTCGAAGACGCCGTCGCGCGCGTCGTCGCCGCGTGGGAGAGAGCGCGTTGAGAGTCGACAGTTTGACGACGATTCGGGAGGCTGCGTGACACGAACGATTTCGGGACGAGGACGGGCAGGTCTGATCGGGCTCGTACTGGCGCTGACGCTTGCGAGCGGGCCGCACACGATGCAGGCGCAGGTCGCGCCGGCCGCAGACGTCGCATTCGCGCAAATCAGTGAGACCGACGTGCGCGGCTGGCTGACGTACCTCTCGTCCGATCTCATGCAGGGCCGTCAGGTCTTCACCGAAGGCTACGGTCTGGCCGCGTCGTACATCGCGGGCGAGCTGAAGGCGATGGGCGTCAAACCGCTCGGCGACAACGGCACCTACCTGCAGGCGGTGACGCAGCGGAGCTATCACGTCACGCAGCGATCGTCGATCACGATCGACGTCGGCGGCGAGTCGAAGACGTTCCGCCACGGCGACCACGTCGTCTTTCCGGTCCGCGCGGGCGGCAAGCAGACGCTGCGGTTCAGCGACGTCGAATTCGCCGGCACCGATCGCGCGTCCGAGCCGCCGCGTCCCGCACCGGCAGGCGCGTCGTCGACGGCCAATCCAGGCCGGCTCGTGCTGTATCTCGCCAACTCGCTGCCGCGCGCGACGCTGGCGATCCAGCGCAATCCTCGCACGCGCTCGTCGGCCGGTCCTGGCACGATCGTCATGCGCGCGTTCGGCGGGGCTGCCGCCATCGGCTACGTGACGAACCTGCCGCCGGGCGCGGATCGCGAGCGCTCGCGGCCGGACTTCGTGACGACGCAGCGCGTGGACGCGCCGGAGCCGCCGGCGATCAGCGCCGACGACACGGTGTTCACCTGGATGTTCTCGAAATCCGGGGCGTCGTGGGCGGACATCCGAGCGAAGGCGGCCGCAGGCGGCGACGTGCCGTCCGTGACGCTGCGCGACGTCCGCATCACCATCGACGTCGACAACACCTACGAGGTCCTCGAGACCAACCGCACGGAGAACGTCGTCGGCATGGTCGAAGGCACGGATCCCGCGTTGAAGGACACGTACGTCTTCTTCGGCGCGCATCTCGATCACATGGGCTACGTCAAGGCGGATGGCCAGTCCAACGGCCGCGTCAACGTGCCGGTGACGAAAGATCCGATCTGGAATGGCGCCGACGATGACGGGTCGGGATCGACGGCGGTGCTGGCGATCGCGAAGGCGTTCGTGACCGGGCCGAAGCCGAAGCGATCGGTCGTCTTCGTCTGGCACGCAGGGGAGGAAGCAGGCCTTCTCGGATCGCGCTACATGGCGGACTTTCCGGTGGTGCCGATCGATCGGATCCAGGCCGAGCTCAACATCGACATGATCGGCCGCAACCGCAACGACGATCCGTCGGAGGCCAACACCGTGTACGTGATCGGCGCGGATCGCATCAGCACCGATCTCCACAACCTGCTCGTCGACACCAACCGCGGGCTCGAGCGGCCGCTGACGCTCGACTACGAGTTCAACGCGCCTGACGATCCGAACGACTTCTATACGCGCAGCGATCACTACAGCTACGCGGCGAAGGGGATTCCGATCGCGTTCTTCTTCACGGGCGAACATCCGGACTACCACGCCAACACGGACTCGGTGGACAAGATCCTGTTCCCCAAGCTCGTCCGCATCGCGCAGCTCATCTACGAGTCGGGCTTCGCCATCGCCGACAGCGCCCGTGCGCTCGATCACGACAACATGGGCCCAAGGAGCGGGAAGGGGTTTCGGGGAAAGCTGGAGCGCGGACGATAGCGACGAGACAAGTTCAAAACCAGAATTGCCCGAACCGGGCGGCCACAAGGGCCGCCCCTACGGCTCCGTAGCCTGTGGCCCGAAGCCCGTAGCCTGCGTAGGGGCGGCCCTTGTGGCCGCCCATTCCCCCTAAGCCCTGTCCCTGCCATCAGTTACACGCTTGTTCGTGCGTGGCGAACGTCAGGCGAAACAGGCGAAAACAGGCCGAAATTGCTAACGTTTTCGTTGCTTCAGACACGCAGTTCCGCTAAAATGAGTGGAGCTTCCTGCGTTCAGAAAGCCAACCTTACGCATTCCTGCGGTACCTTCGGGGGAAACGTGGCATTCGAGATCGGCGACAAGGTCATCTACCCGAATCATGGTCTGGGCATCATCGAGCGAA
>DASZVJ010000270.1:0-5550 GCA_035547155.1 Vicinamibacterales bacterium | reverse complement strand
ATTTCGATCCGTCGAAGTTCCCGGTGCGTGACGTCGAGCTGACCTACAACACGAACGAAAGCAACCGTCAGGTCGCGGAGTTCGTCCAGGCGCAGTGGAAGCAGAACCTCGGTCTGACCATTCCGATCAAGAACATGGAATGGAAGACGTTCCTCGCCGCGCGCGCGGCGCTCGACTACAAAGGCGTGGCTCGCGGCGCGTGGGTCGGCGACTACATGGATCCCTACACGTTCCTCGGTCTGTTCGCGACCGCAGCTGGCGACAACGGCACCGGGTGGTTCGATCCGAAATACGTGGCGCTGCTCGAGGCCGCGAACCGTGAGACCGATGCTCAGAAGCGCTATGAGAAGCTCGCGGAAGCCGAGCAGATGCTGCTCGACGTCCAGCCCGTGGCCACGTTGACGACGACGGCGACGAACTGGTTGAAGAAGCCGTACGTCAAGGGCATGTACGCCAATCCGCAGACGCTGCACGCGTGGAAGTTCGTCTACATCGAGCACGATCCCGCGAAGTGGGATGACGACCCGCTGCCGGACATCGACTGATTCGCCCGTTCACACCGTCGCATGCTTCGCTTCGCTCTCCGGCGCCTCCTCGTGACCATCCCGATGGTCTTCGTCGTCGTGTCGTTGACGTGGGGGCTGATTCGCCTGGCGCCCGGCAACTTCTACAGCGGCGAGCGGCCGATTCCCGCCGCGATCGTCGCGAACATCCGCGCGAAGTACGGGCTCGATCGGCCATGGTACGTGCAGTACGGCCGCACGATCGGCAACATCGCGCGCGGCGATTTCGGCATCTCGCTCCGCTATCTCGGCCAGCCGGTCAACGACATCCTGTTCTCGGCGCTGCCGGTGTCGGCGACGGTCGGGTCGCTTGCGTATCTGCTGGCGCTCGTGGTCGGCATTCCGGCCGGCATTCTCGCGGCCATGCGGCAGAACTCGAAGGTCGACTATTCGTCGATGGCCGCGGCGATGGCGGGCATCTCGATCCCGAACTTCGTCCTCGGCCCCGCGCTGGTCATGATCTTCGCGCTGACACTGTTCTGGTTCCCGCCGGCGCGGTGGGAAGGCTTCAGCGTCAACCTGATCATGCCCGTCGTCACGCTGTCCGCGATGTACATGGCCTACGTCGCACGCCTGACGCGATCGGGCATGCTCGAGGTGCTGCGCTCGAACTACATCCGCACCGCGCGCGCGAAAGGTCTGTCCGATCGTCAGGTGCTGCTACGTCACGCACTGCGCGGCGGGTTGCTGCCGGTCGTCTCGTTCTCGGGCCCGGCGCTCGCGCTGCTGGTTACGGGCACCGTCGTCGTCGAGCGGATCTTCGCGCTGCCGGGTCTCGGCAACTACTTCATCAACGCGAACCTCAACCGGGACGAGCCGCTCATCATCGGCATCGTCGCGTTCACGTCGATCGCGATCCTGCTCTTCAATCTGGCGATTGACATCCTCTACGGCCTGCTCGATCCGCGGGTGAGGTACTGAGATGGCCGTGAACGTCGCGCGGGCCGACTCGAATCTCGAGACCGTTCGAGGCACGTCGCTGTGGCAGGACGCGTGGCGGCGGCTCTTCCGCAATCGTCTGGCCGTGTTCGGGCTCATCGTCGTCGCCATCGTCACGATTGCGTCGATCGCCGGTCCGCCGATCATCGAGCGGACGACGGGTTATACGTACGACTACATCCCGAGAGACGCAACGCTCATCAAGGCGTTCGCGCCTTTCGAAGGCCCGGACGGATCGTTCTCATGGACGCACCCGATGGGCACCGACAACGCTGGGCGCGACATTCTCGCGCGCGTGCTGCTCGGCGGCCGCATCTCGCTGATGGTCGGTCTCATCTCGACGCTCGTGTCGCTCGTCATCGGCATCAGTTACGGCGCGGCGTCCGGCTATTTCGGCGGCCGCATCGACGAGGCCATGATGCGCATCGTCGACGTCCTCTACGCGCTGCCGTACATGATGATCGTCATCGTCCTGCTCGCGATGTTCGGCAGCCAGTCGCCGTTCAGTCAGCTGTTGCTGCTGTTCGTCTCGCTCGGCGCGGTGTCGTGGCTGACGATGGCGCGCATCGTGCGCGGGCAGGTGCTGTCGCTGAAGGCGCAGGAGTTCGTGCTGGCCGCGCGCGCGACGGGCGTGTCGCCGCTGAAGATCATCGCGCGGCATCTCGTACCAAACACGCTCGGGCCCGTCATCGTCTATGCGACGCTGACGATTCCCACCGTCATGCTGTCGGAAGCGTTCCTGTCGTTCCTCGGCATCGGCGTGCAGGCGCCTCTCGCGTCATGGGGCAGCCTCGTGGCCGACGGCGTGACGAACATCGCAATCTTTCCCTGGCAGCTCCTGTGCCCGGGCGTGACGATGGCGCTGACCCTCTTTTCTTTGAACTTCCTCGGCGACGGTTTGCGGGACGCGCTCGATCCGCAGATGAGGAAGAGCTAGGCGATGGCTGCGCCGCTGCTGTCGGTCAAGAATCTGCGCACGTGGTTCGACGAGGACGATCGCGTCGTGCGTGCGGTCGACGACGTCTCGTTCGAGATCGGCGCGGGCGAGACGCTCGGCATCGTCGGCGAGTCCGGATCGGGCAAGTCGGTGACGAACCTGTCGATCATGCGGCTCGTGCCCACGCCGCCGGGCCGGATCGTGTCGGGCGAGATCGTCTTCGACGGCCAGAATCTGCTGACGCTGTCCGATGCGGACATGCGCGCGCTTCGCGGCAAGCGCATCGCGATGGTGTTCCAGGATCCGATGACGTCGCTGAATCCGTTCCTGCGGATCTCGACGCAGCTCATGGAGGTGACGCAGCTGCACCTCGGCCACTCGAAGGCGCAGGCGCGCGAGCACGCGATCCGGATGCTGGAGACCGTCGGCATTCCCGATCCCGCGCGCCGGCTCGACGGCTATCCGCACGAGCTGTCCGGCGGCATGCGCCAGCGCGTGATGATCGCGATGGCGCTGTCGTGCCGGCCGAGCCTGCTCATCGCCGACGAGCCGACGACCGCGCTCGACGTGACGATCCAGGCGCAGATTCTCGATCTGATTCGCGACCTGCGGCGGGAGATCGGGACGAGCGTGATCCTCATCACGCACGATCTCGGCGTCGTCGCCGGCATGGCCGATCGCGTCGTCGTGATGTACGCGGGCAAAGTGTTCGAGACCGCGCGCACCAGTGAGCTGTTCGCGCGGCCCGGCAATCCATATACGCGCGGCCTGCTGCTCTCCGTGCCAGACGTCGCCGACATGAGCGGCGGCAGCCTGTATCAAATCCCCGGTCTGCCGCCGGATGTCTCGCAGTTGCCGCCCGGCTGTCCGTTCGCCGCGCGATGCGACCATGCGAAGGACGTCTGCCATCGCGATTTTCCACCTTACGTGAAGCTCGCTGACGATCACTTCTCGCTGTGTCATTTCGCCGAGGACGTCTACCGCGAGCCCGTCGGGGCTCACCGTGGAGGCGTGGACGGCGCGGAGGCACGTCGATGAGCGCCGAGCCGCTCGTCACCGTCGAGCACTTGAAAGTGCACTTCGAGCTGGCCGCGCGATCGCTGCTGAGTCACTTCAAGCAGGGCAGCGAGGCGCGGCAGACGGTCAAGGCGGTCGACGACGTGTCGCTGGACATTCAGGCGGGCGAGACATTGGGGCTCGTCGGCGAGTCCGGCTGCGGAAAGACGACGCTGGGCCGCGCGATCCTGCGGCTGGTCGAGCCGACGGGCGGCCGCGTGCGCTTTCGCGGGACGGACGTCCTGTCGCTCTCGCATGCCGAGCTCCGGCGCCAGCGCCGGCACATGCAGATGATCTTTCAGGATCCGTACGCGTCGCTCGATCCGCGCATGACGGTCGGACAGATCATCGCCGAGCCCATCGAGACGTTCGGGCTCGCGAGCGGCGCCGAGAAGCGCGCGCGCGTGATGGAGCTGATGTCCACGGTCGGATTGAGCGCGCGGTTCGTCAATCGCTATCCGCACGAGTTCTCGGGCGGCCAGCAGCAGCGCATCGGCATCGCGCGCGCGCTTGCGCCCGATCCGGACTTCATCGTCGCCGACGAGCCGATCTCCGCGCTCGATGTGTCGATTCAGGCGCAGATCATCAATCTGATCGAACGGCTGCAGCACGAGCGGCGGCTGACGTACCTCTTCGTCTCGCACGATCTGCGCGCCGTCAGGCACACGTCCGATCGCATCGCGGTCATGTATCTCGGCCGCGTGGTCGAGCTGGCCGACGCGAAGCCGCTCTACGGCGCGCCGCTGATGCCGTACACGAAAGCGCTGATTTCAGCCGTGCCGGTGCCGGATCCGGGCGCCGAGTCGCGGCGGCGCCGCATCGTGCTCAAGGGCGACGTGCCGTCGCCGATCGACCCGCCGGCCGGCTGCCGCTTCCATCCACGCTGCGCCTATGCGGTCGACGCCTGCCGGCGCGTCGAGCCGCCGCTGGTGGAGATTCGGCCGCGTCATTTCGCGGCGTGCATCCGGATCAGCCCGGAGGAGCCGGACATCGAGCGCGTCGCGCCCGGCGCGACGCCAGGTCTGACGGCGTCTGTCTCAGGGCAGGCTTAGATAGGCGTCCGGCGACGGCGCGCCGCACTGTCGTCGCACTTTTGTTGACGCGTGCGCCTGTGCGGACATTCGTGTCGTATGCGAGCGTCCTGACGCTCGCTCGCGCGACCTGCGGGAGACCGACGCGCGCCGCCGGATGGCCGAGCCTCGACATTTGAGTTGAGCGATCACATTGAGCCGACAAATACGTCCGCTTCATCGCGATCGATGGCGCGTCTCGGCGCCGGCGGTCTTGCCGCTGTAAGTCGTTGATGGCGTGGCAGGTGTCAGTCTCTTGGACGCCAACGCGTGTCTGGCGCGTCGTGGCCCGCCGATTGCAACTAGGAGGGCCAGCATGTTGCTAGGCCATCGCTCCTCAATCGCAGAGTCCACCAAGCAAGTCCGGCCGCCTACCCAGACGGAACTCCTGCACTCATCCGCTTTTTCATCCCCAACGGCCTAGCACGGCACGGGACGATCAGCGAAGCAGCGGCCGGCTGCTTCGCGTCTCGTCGGTCTGCGGTCCGCAGTCCGCGGGCTGCTGACGAGATTCAGACGTAGACCGGGTCTTCAGATCGCGCGTGCGCCGATCACGCATAACGACCGGGCGGCCACAAGGGCCGCCCCTACGGTTGTGACGTGGATCACCATCCGTAGGGGCCGCCCTTGTGGCGGCCCATGTCACGCCCGCCGCCAGCGGACCACAGACCGCAGACCGCTTACACCTCCAACCCAATGCTTCGCATCAGCGCCAGCGCGTTGCTCGTCTGGACGGGACCGGGCTCGAGGCGGTAGTCGAAGCGCAGCACGCCGTCGACGAACTCGTCAGCGAAGTGGACGTTGGCCGCGCGGCCGGCGAGATGATCGGCGATGGCGGCCAAGGCGAGGTCGTGCGTCGTCGCGAGGCCGATTGCGCCGGCATCCACGAGGCCCGTCAGCAGCGCCTCGGCACCGGCGCGGCGATCGTGTGAGTTCGTGCCGCCCAGGATCTCGTCCAGCAGGAACAACACCGCGCCGCGTGACG
>DASZVJ010000269.1:0-1720 GCA_035547155.1 Vicinamibacterales bacterium | reverse complement strand
CGGGCCCAGCACCATGAACATCTGCGCGGGAATGCGCCGCAGAATCAAATTCGTTGCGATGTGCTGCTGGAGCGTGCGGATGTTGTAGAGCGGGACGGTGGGATCGAGCTCGCGAAAGACGCGCTGCAAGGTCGACGAGATGCTGCCTTCCATCCCCGGCGTCGTCTTCAGATGCATTTCCGCGGACGGTCCTGGCCGCGCGCCGAACGCGTAGAGCACGAGCGGCGCCGGCGGCTCGCCGAACGCGTCGGACACCGTCGTCGCCGCGACGCCGACGATCGTGTACGTCGTACGTCCCATTTGCAGCCGCCGGCCGAGCACGGCTTCGCCAGGCAGATAGCGATCGACGAAGGCTTGATTGACGATGGCCTCGGCCGCGGGCGCCGCCGTGTCGATCGGGCTGAAGTCGCGTCCCTGCAGCAGCCGGATGCTCATCGCCGCGAGATAGCCGTCGCTGACGATGTTGGAGAGCGACTGATCGGTGGCGCCGTCCGCGCGGATGTGTCCGTCGAGCACGAACGAGCGCGACGGCAGGCCGTGGATGTCGAGTGGAACTGACGTCGCAAGAGCCGCAGCCGACACGGCAGGCATTGCGCGAACGGTGGCAAGCGCGCGTGCGGCGAAGGTGCGATTCGCGGTCGCGTCGGTCCCTCGGCCGGTCAGATCGTACGCGGCGAGCAGTACGCCGTCCGCCTTGAAGCCCGGATCGAGATCGCGCGTTTCCTGGAATCGTCCGACGAACAGCGCGGCCGTGACGAGCACGAGCGACGCGAGCGCGACCTGCACGCCCATCAGCGTCTGGCGCAGCGTGCTGCGGCTCGCTTCGCGCACGCCGTCGCGGACGAGCTGCTGCGGTTGCAGACGCAGGAGAAACCAGATCGGCGCGCCGGCCATGAGCAGCGTTGCCAGCGTGCCGGTTGCGATCGCGAACGTCAGGCCGCCGAGGTCGACGTCTGTCTGAAACCGGACCGGGATCGCGATGGCCAGTTGTCCGACCTGCAGCACCGAGACGCCCCACAGCGCGAGCAGGATGCCGCACACGGTGCCGCTCAACGCGAGAAGGCCGGCCTCGGCGAGCACGAATCGCGCCGCACGCAGCCGCGATGCGCCAAGGGCCAGCCGGATGCCGAATTCCCGCTGTCTCGTGCTGATCTTGGCAACGAGCAGATTCGCCACGTTGCCGCAGACGGCAACCAGCACGAGCAGCATCAAGCCTTGCAGGAACACGAGCGCATCGCCGAGCATCCGCTGCGGGCCGCGCGGCGGATTGGCGAACGGCATCAGCTCCGCGCCCACCGTCCGGTTCGTTTGTGGATACGCGGCGGCGAGATCGCGCATCGCGAGATCGATCTCTTGCTGCGCCGCTTGAGCGGCCACGCCCTGTCGCAGCCGGCCGAACACGGTGTAGCCGCGCTGGCCTCGATCGTCCAGCTCGCGCGAGCCCTTGATGACCACCGGAGCCATCGTCGCGGGCATCCACATGTCGAACGCGAGACCCAGCGTCGTGCCTTGAAACCGCCGCGGCGCGACGCCCGCGATCGTGAACGCGACGTCGTTGACGTTCAGCGTGCGGCCGATCGCCGACGTCGAGCCATCGAAGTGCGACTGCCAGTAGTCATAGGAAAGAACAACGACCGGCCGATCGCCGGGCACGGTGACGTCATCCGCGTCGAGCAGCCGGCCCGCGGCGGCTTTCAGGCCGAGCGAGCGGAAGTAGGTG
>DASZVJ010000268.1:0-30808 GCA_035547155.1 Vicinamibacterales bacterium | reverse complement strand
CGCGCCCGCGCTGCATCGCGAGCTGAAACCGCTCATGAATCACGGGGCCGACATGACGAAGGCCGCGGATGGCTTCAGCAGCGCCGAGCAGTTCGCGACGGTGGCCTACGCGAGCCACAACACCGGCGTCCCGTTCGTGGTGCTCAAGCATCGTGTGCTCAACGAGGGCCGCACGCTGACCTCGGCGATTCGCGAGTCACAGCCCGCGGCTGACGCGACGTCGGAAGTCCAACGCGCGCGCGCTGAAGCCCGATCGACCATTCTTTCGATCGGCAGCTAGTTCCCTCGAGCACACCGGTCCGGGGACTCCGGGTCCCCGGGCCGTTCTTTTCCTGGCCGAACCTGAAGGTCCGGCGCCTCCATAAATTTTCAAAGGCCACGCCGCCCGCGTGCGACAATCGCCGCATGCGCACACCTTCTTCTGGTCTTCGATCGACCTTGGTGTCTCTCGTGCTGGCGATCTCGGCGCTCGCCGATCCAATCGTCGAAGCCATGCAGCGCGGCGCCGGCGGGTCGTCCGAGAATCTTCGCCAGGCGATGCAGCTGATGAACGAGGGCCATACGGCCGACGCACTCGCGGCCGTGCGCCGCGAGCTGCAGACGAACCCGACTTCCACGCAGGCCGCAAACCTGCTGGATCTGCTCGGCGCCACGACGGAAGCGCGACAGGTCTTTCAGCGTGCGATCGACGCGGCCACCGATCCCGCGACGAAGGCAAATCTGCAGCGATCGATGGCGATGTCGTACGCGTTCGACGGCGACTGCGCCAACACGGTCAAGTACGAAGAGCTGGTCATCGCGTACTGGGTCACGCGCGAGCGGGCCGAGCCGCAGAACGCGTTCTATCAGCAGGGCGAGATGGCGAACGAGGCCGCGCGCGTCTGCATCGACGCGGGCGATTTCGACACTGCCGAGCGGCTGTACCGGCGTGGGACGGAGCTGGGCCTGAAAGAGCCCGGCAACCAGACGCACCCGCGCAGCCTGTGGGCCTACCGCCTCGCGCATGCGCTCGGCCGCATCGCAGCACGCCGCGGTGATGCCGCCGAAGCGCAACGTCAGATCGCAGCGGCACGCCGCGCGCTCGACGACGATCGCGCGATGGCTGAAGCGCAGGAGCGCTTCTTCCCGTATCTCGTCGGCTACGTCGCACTCTACACGAACGATCTGCCGAAAGCCGAATCGGAGCTGACGAAGGCGATCCAGACGCCGGGCAATCAGGGCGATCCGTTCATGCACGCGCTGCTCGGCCTGACGTACGAGAAGCTCGGCCAGTCTGCCAAGGCGCGCGATCTCTACGAGCGCGCGTACGGCCTTTCGACCGCGCACAATCCGCCGGCGGCCTTCACGCGGCCGTTCACGCGCGCGAAGCTGGGCCTTCGCTGAGGACTGTGACCATGCCGTCGCCGGTCACTCGACGAGGATTCCTTCGAATCACCGCTGGCGCCGGCGCGATCGCGTCCGTGACACCAGCAGCGCTTACGGCCGCCGACACCAGCGCGTGGCTGTCACAACAGCCATCGCCGAGCGGCGCCGACGGGTGGTTCGATCGTCCGATGCGATGGGCGCAGTTGACGCTCGTCGAGAACGATCCGGGCCGTTTCGATCCGCAGTTCTGGCTCGACTACTTCAAGCGGCTGCACGCCGACGCCGCCTGTCTCAGCGCCGGCGGCATCGTCGCGTACTACCCGACCGAGGTTCCGCTGCATCATCGCAGCGCCTTCCTCAACGGGTCCGATCCCTTCGGCGCGCTCGTGCGCGGCTGCCGCGCGCTCGGCATGCACGTCATCGCGAGGACCGATCCGCACGCCGCGCGCGACGATGTGCGCACGGCGCATCCCGATTGGATTGCGGCCGGCCGCGACGGTCAGCCCACACGCCACTGGGCCAATCCCGAGCTGTGGGTCACGTGTGCGCTCGGCCCGTACAACTTCGACTTCATGGACCAGGTCCATCGCGAGATCGTGGCGACGTATCAAGTCGACGGGATCTTCGTGAATCGCTGGGCGCCGCAGTCCGAGTGCTACTGCGTCCACTGTCGCCGCAACTTCGCCGACGCGACCGGACTGGATCTCGCCGCGCTCACACCCGCGAGAGACGAGGTGCGGACGCGGTTCGTCGAGTGGCGCAAGGCGCGCCTGACGGAGCTCTGGAAGCACTGGGACGCGACGATCCGCGCCGTGAGCCCGGACGCGCGCGTCATTCCCAACGGCCCGCCCGATCAGAAGACCGCGGGCGAGCTGGCGCCGATTCAATTCACCGACAACCAGGCGCGCCGTGGACTGACCCCGCCGTGGACGAACGGCCAGCGCGCGAAAGAGCTGCGATCGGTCATGGGCCGCCGGCCGATTGGCGGGATCTTCAGCGTCGGTCTCGAAGAGCCGTATCGCTGGAAGGACTCGGTGCAGAGCGACGCCGAGATTCGGCTGTGGGTCGCGGAGGGCACCGCGAACGGCATGCGGCCGTGGGTGACGAAGTTCTCCGGTGTGCTCTACGATCGCCGCTGGCTCGAGCCGGTCGAGCGTCTGTACGCGTGGCACGCGACGCACGAGCGCTATCTCCGCAACGAGGCGCCGCTGGCGCGCGTCGCGGTGTTGTTCTCCGAACAGACGTCGCAGTATCACACCGGCATGGCGGCCGGCGATCGGCCGGCCGATCACGGGCTCGGCATGTCGCAGGCCCTCATCGAAGCGCGCGTGCCGTTCGAGCTGATCCACGAGGCGTTCCTGACGCCGGATCGTCTCGACGCGTTCCGCGTGCTCGTGCTCGCCGACGCGGCCGCGCTCTCCGACGATCAATGCGCGGCGATCCGCGCGTTCGTCGGCCGCGGCGGCAGCCTCGTCGCGACGTTCGCCTCGTCGCTCTTCGACGAGCGCGGACGGCCGCGTCGGGACTTCGGTCTCGCGGACGTCTTCGGCGTATCGGCGTCCGGCGGCGTCGACGGCCCGATGCACAACTCGTATCTCAGTCTCGACGCCGATCCCGCGACCGGACGCCGGCATCCCCTGCTCGACGGCTTCGATGACACGTCGCGCATCATCAACGGCGTCTATCGTCTGCACGTGACGCCGACCGCTGCCTTTCCGTCACCGCTGACGCTGATCCCGACGTATCCCGATCTGCCCATGGAAGACGTCTACCCGCGCGTGACGCACACCGACAGTCGCGAGGTGTATCTCCGTGATCTCGGTGCGGCGCGCGTTGTCTATTTTCCGTGGGACATCGATCGCACGTTCTGGGAGGTGCTCGCCGTCGATCATGGCCGCCTGCTGCGCAACGCGGTGCGCTGGGCGGCGAACGAGCCGCCGCCGGTCGAAGTGACAGGGCCCGGATTCATCGACGTGACGATCTGGCGCCAACGCGACTCGATGACGGTCCACCTCGTGAACCTCACGAATCCGATGATGATGAAAGGGCCGTTGCGCGAGGTGATTCCCGTTGGCCCCCAGCGCGTACGCATTCGCGTGCCCGCCGGCGCGCGGCCCAAGCGCGTGCATCTGCTGACGGCGGGCTCGACGGTGCCGACCGTCGAGTCGAATGGCGTCCTGACGTTGACCGTGCCGTCGATCGACGTGCACGAAGTCGTCGCGATCGATCTCTGATCGCGGCGTCGACGGAGCGGCCTATTTCGCCAGTACTTTGAATCCCAGCCGTTCGAAGACCGTCTTCGCCGCGGCGCCGTGCAGAAACTGGAGCACGCGCGCGGCGCCGGGCGCGGACGTCGACGTCAGGGCTGCGGGATACACGATCGGCGCGTGCGACGAGTCGGGGAACGCGCCAACGACGGCGACGCCTTTGTCGACGAGCGCGTCGGTACGATAGACGATGCCGAGCGGCGCCTCGGCGCGCGAGACGAGCAGCAGCGCGGCGCGGACGTTCTCCGCCGGCGCGAGCTTGCCAGCCACCGAGTCCCATACGCCGAGCGACGTCAGCGCCTCTTTCGCGTATTTGCCCGCGGGCACGGACGCCGGATCGGCGACCGCGAGCCGATCGGTGCCGAGCGCGGCTGCCAGCCCGAAGCCAGGCCCAATCGTCAGCGACACGGGCCGTCCGGCCGGCGCGATCATCACGAGATCGTTGCCGAGCAGATTCGTACGGCTCTCGGGCCGGATCAGCGTGCGCTGCGCGAGATAGTCCATCCAGTCCAGATCGGCGGAGATGAAGATGTCGGCCGGCGCGCCGCTCTCGATCTGCCGCGCGAGCGCCGAGCTCGCGGCGTACGACGCTTTGACCGGAACGCCGGTCGCTCGCGTGATCGCCGGCGACAGCTCGTCGATCGCGGTCTGCATCGACGCCGCGGCGAAGACGAGCACGGGAGCCGGCGTCTGTGCGCCGAGCACCACGGCGGCGCACAGCAGCGACACGCCGATCGCGATGGACTTGACGTGGCGCACGAAGAACGGAGATCGCATCGTCACGCTCGCGAGCGTAGGCGCGTGAAACTGACCGGTCAAATCGCGCCGATCCGTTTCGAATCGTTTTCATGTAGTCTCTGGCGATGGACTGGATGACCGCGCGCGACGCGGCCAGACGCGTCGGTGTCGGCTACTCGACGTTCAAGCAGTGGATCTATCAGGGCAGCGTGCGCACGACGCGCACGCCCGGCGGCCATCATCGCGTCGCCGTGAGCGAGGTCGAACGGCTGCTCGCCAACGCCGGCCATCTGCCGGAGCCACGCGCCGCCGCGCGTCCACCTCAGCGCCCGCCCGCCGTCGTCGCCCTCAGCACGCGCAACCAGCTTCGGGGCGTCATCGAAGAAGTGCGGACCGACGGCCTGCTGGCGCAGGTGCGGCTGCGCGTCGGCGACAACGTGCTTACCGCCGTCATCACGAAAGACGCCGTCGTCGCGCTCGGTCTGCGCCGAGGCCAGTCCGCAATCGCGCTGATCAAGTCGACCGAGGTGATGATCGCGTGCGAGCCGGACGCAGCAGGCCGTCGCTCGAAACGCAATGCGCGACGGGCGCGCGGCGGCAACCGACGCTGACTTTCGACGGGCCGCCACGGGGGCGGCCCCTGCAGGTGCACGGGATCCGCATTCCCTTCGTCCCCTGGTCCCTTCGTCCCCTTGGTCCCCTGGTCCCCTTGGTCCCTTGGTCCCCTCGGACTTTGCTGCCTTCGCGTAGAATCCCTTCCCTGAGAGGTCTCGCGTGGACGATGCGTTCGAGCCGCTGCCGTTGAATCTGTCCGAAGCCGAGTTGTCTGCACGTTTCGAGACGCTGCAGCAGCAGTTGCGGCCCCTCTGGCGCTCGCTCGAGGGCTTCAACCAAGACGATCAGACGATCGTCGTCGTCCCGTCGCTCAGCACGGACTCGGGCGCGAAGGGCGTGCGGCAGCAGGCGCTCGAAGAGCGTTATCTCTTTCTGCTGCTCCTGCTGCGGCAGCCACGCGCGCGGCTGATCTACGTCACGTCGCAGGCCGTCCACGAGGACGTCGTCGACTACTACCTCGATCTGCTGCCCGGCGTGTTCGCGGGCCATGCGCGCAAGCGGCTGTTCATGGTGTCGCCGCTGGATGGATCGTCGCTGACGCTGACGCAGAAGCTGCTCGCGCGGCCGCGGCTGATCGAGCACATCCGATCGCTCATTCCCGATCCTGCGCGCGCGCATCTCGTGCCGTACGCGACGACCGAGGACGAGCGCGAGCTCGCGGTGCGTCTCGGCATCCCGATGTACGGCGCGGACCCACGGCACTTCCCGCTCGGCACCAAGAGCGGCGCGCGCAAGGTCTTCTCGGAGGAAGGCGTCTCACATCCGCTCGGCGTCGAAGATCTGCACACGCCGGACGAGATGGTCGACGCGATCGCCGGCATGCGCCGCCGCAAGCCGTCGATCACGCGCATCGTCGCGAAGCTCAACGAGGGCGTGTCCGGCGCAGGCAACGCGAACGTGGACCTGTCGGGCCTGCCGGCGCCGGGAGATGCCGCGGAGCGCGCGGCGATTCTCGATCGCGTGCAGCGCATGCAGTTCGAGTCGCCAAAGATGACGTACGAGCGCTACGTCACCAAGCTCGCCGATCATGGCGGCATCGTCGAAGAGCTGATCAGCGGCCGCGAGTTCCGCAGCCCGAGCGCGCAGCTGCGCGTCACGCCGCTCGGCGACGTCGAGCCGCTGTCGACGCACGATCAGATGCTGGGCGGGCCGAGCGGCCAGGCGTATCTCGGCTGCAAGTTCCCCGCGAGCCCCGAGTACGCGAAGACGATCATGGCCGAGGCGATGAAGGTCGGTCGCCGGCTCGCGAAGGAAGGCGTGCTCGGCCGCTTCGCGCTCGACTTCGTGACGGTGCTGAACGATCGCGACGAGTGGGAGGTCTATGCGATCGAGATCAACCTGCGCAAAGGCGGGACGACGCATCCGTTCCTGACGCTGCAGTTCCTGACCGACGGCCGCTACGACGCGGACTCCGGCGTCTTCCTGACGCCGCGCGGCGAGGCGAAGCACCTCGTCGCGAGCGACCACGTCCACGCGCCAGCCTATCGCGCCTTCACGCACCGCGATCTGTTCGACATCGTCGCGCGGCACGGCCTGCACTTCGACCAGTCTCGTCACCGTGGCGTGGTTCTGCACATGATCAACGGCGTCGGCGAGCAGGGCGCGCTCGGCCTCACAGCCGTCGCCAACTCGCGGGAAGAGGCCGACGCGCTTTATCAGAAGACCGTCGACGTCCTGAACGCCGAAGCGGCACTCGCGCGATCCCAATCCTGACAAAGCTGTCGTTACGGTTTTCGTTCTGTAAACACAGCAAACGCGCGAACGAGCGAGCGGTCAAATCGGCCGCACAAATGGCTGGCCCGGTCTTTGCCTTCTCGGCGGGCCTGAGCCATGACGCCTCCTACTTCCTCCCAGCCGTTTCAGCTCGGCCCGGTCGGCGGCGAGCGACCGTCTCCGCGCCTCGATAAAGATCCATTCACCGGACTCGATTTTCCTGCGCCGCCCGCGCCGCCGAAAGCTCCATCCGCCGACGTCGTGCTGCTCGGTCCGTCGAACGATTCGCCGTTGGCGATGGGCTCCGCGCCGCCGATGGTGCACTCGCCGCGATACGAGAAGCCGGAAGTGAACCCGGCGTCGTTCATGCCGCCGCCGCGCAAGAAGGGCCTGTCGAAGGGCGCGTTGATGGGCATCGCCGCGTTCGTCGTCGTCGCGGCTGCGGTGCCGTCGGTCGCCTACTTTCGATCGAAGCATGCGGCCGCCGCACCGGCGCCGGCCGCCGCGCCGGTCGTGACGCAAGGCAGCGCGACGATCGTGTCGCGTCCCGATGGCGCCGAGGTGCTGATCGACGGCACGTCGAAGGGCGTGACGCCGCTGAAGCTCACGCTGCCCGTCGGCACCTACACGCTCGAGTTGCACAACGGCACGAGCAAGCGGACGGTGCCGTTGCAGATTGAAGCCGGATCGAGCGTCCGGCAGTACGTCGATCTCGCCCCGGCCGATGCGGGCGTCGGCCGCATCGAGGTGTCGTCCGATCCGGCCGGCGCGCAGGTGACCGTCGACGGCACGCCGCGCGGCGTCACGCCGCTCGCGATCGCTTCGATCGAGCCTGGCCAGCACCGCGTCGCGCTCGTGTCCGGCGACAACACCGTCAGCCGCCTCGTCACGGTCTCGGCCGGCTCGACCTCGTCCGTGCTGCTGTCGCTTGCGCCGAGCGGCGCGGCCGGCGGATGGGTCGCCATCAAAGCGCCGTTCGAGATGACGGTGCTCGAGAACGGCAAGATCATCGGCACGACCGGCATGGACAGCCTGATGCTGCCCGCCGGTCCGCACGAGCTCGAGGTCACATCGACGGCCTATTCGTTCAGCACGACGATGCCCGTGAAGGTGGTGGCGGGCAAGACGATCACGCTGCCGGTCGCGCTGCCGAAGGGCACGCTCTCGATCAACGCGCTGCCCTGGGCGGACATCACGCTCGACGGTCAGCCGATGGGCCAGACACCGCTCGGCAACCTCTCGGTGACGATCGGCAATCACGAAGTCGTATGGAGGCATCCGCAGTTGGGTGAGCGGCGCCAGACCGTCAAGGTGACGGCCGGAGCGCCCGTTCGCGCCGGGATGGATCTGACCAAATGACGACGCTCACCCCGCTCGTTCTCGTCCTCACGACCCTGCTCGCGCAGGGACCGTCGGCCACGACGGCTGCCGACGATCTTGCGACCGTGAAGGATCTCTACGCCGCTGCGTCGTTCGAAGAAGCGTTGACGCAGCTCGCGAACGTCCAGAGCCGCCTCAGCCCTGAGCAGACCGAGCAATATCGCGCGTTGTGCCTGCTCGGACTCGGCCGGTCGGACGAGGCCCAACAGTCGCTCGAGCGGCTCGTGGAGGCCAACCCGCTGTACGAGATTCCGGAATCCGACGTCCCGCCGCGTCTCGTGACGATGTATCACGACGTCCGCAAGCGGCTGCTGCCCGCGACGACGCGCGATCTGTATGCGAAGGCGAAGACCGCGTTCGACGCGAAGCAGTACGCGTCGGCCTCATCGCAATTCCGGGAGATGCTCGCCCTGATCGGCGACGGCGACAATTCGACCGACGCCGATCTTTCCGATCTCAAAATGCTCGGCGAGGGCTTTCTGAAGCTGTCGGACGGCGAAGTCATCGCCGCCGCGCAGGCCGCGCAGGAGGCCGCGCGCGCAGCCGCGGCGGCTGCGGCCGTGCCGGCGACGCCGCCTCCGCCATCGATCTACAACGTCGAGAACACCGACGTCGTGCCGCCGGCCGAGATCGATCGCCGCTTGCCGTTGTGGAACCCGCCGACGGTCGTCGCGCGCACGACGGAATATCGCGGGCTGCTGGAAGTCGTGATCGACGAACGCGGCGCGGTCGAGTCGGCCACGCTGCGCAAGCCCGTCACGCCGGCGTACGATCCCATCCTGCTGGACGCCACGAAGCATTGGAAGTTCCAGCCGGCCACGCGCAACGGCGTGCCCGTGAAGTACCGCAAGACGTTCGACATCGTCCTCGCGCCGAGACAGTGACGCGGGCGTTCCTTTCGGAGGGGCGGACCTGGAGGTCCGCCGTCCGAAAGCCCGCGAACGGCAGACCGCAGACCGTCGCCCGCTGTTGACGCCCGCCCGTCGCGCATCGGATGATGCGCGCATCCATGACAATCTCGACTCAGCAGACGGCGGCGCTTCGCGTCGACGCGCGGTGCACGCTCGGCGAGGGCGCGGTCTGGTGCGCGCGCCGGCGGGCATTGCTCTGGACGGACATCGAAGGCGCCCGGCTCTGGCTCCACGCGCCGCTCACCGGCACGACGCTCTCGTGGGCGCTGCCCGATCGCGCCGGTGCGTTCGCGTTGTGTGAGTCGGGCCGCGTGCTGCTCGGTCTCGCGAAGGGTCTCGTCTTCGCCGACGTGGACGCGCACACGAGCCCGTCGGTGTTGCCCGTCACGCCGGTCGTCCCCGTCGAGCCCGACGAGCCGCGGACGCGCATCAACGACGGTCGCACGGATCGCGAGGGGCGCTTCGTGTTCGGCACGATGAACGACACCGACGGACACGCCGATCGCCTTGGGCACTTCCATCAGTTCTCGCTCGCGCACGGCCTGCGGCGGTTGAACATCGACGGCGTGTCGATCTCGAACAGCATCTGCTTCAGCCCCGACGGCCGGACGATGTACTTCACGGATTCCGTCGACGGAACGATCAGGCAGGCCGAGTACGATTCGGCGGCCGCGCGCGTCTCACGCGTGCGGCCATTCGTGCGCGCGGAGGACGCGGGCGGCATGCCGGACGGATCGGTCGTCGACGCGGACGGCGCGATGTGGAATGCCGTGTGGGGCCGCGGACGCGTCCGGCGATACCTGCCGGACGGCACGTTCGATCGCGAGGTCATCGTCGCCGCGCCGAACACGACATGTCCGGCGTTCGGCGGCGCTGACCTGACGGATCTCTACGTCACGTCCTCGCGGCTCGAGATGGACGCGGCCGCGCTTGCGACGTTCCCGCACGCTGGAGGCGTGTTCCACGCCGCGACGGGCGTTCGAGGCCTCGTCGATCCGGCGTTCGACGATCGCGTCTGAGCCCCTCCGCCGCCTATACTGGCCTGTCACACACACGACGGAGGACGACACCGACATGGCCTCGCTGATCGAAGCGATCGAGATCAAACGCAAGATGTTCTTCGAGTACGAGCAGGCGCCGTACGTCTGCCTCGACGTGGAGGTCTCGAAGCCCACGGCACGCGGCGGACAGACGCTCGTGCGGCTGAAGATGCGCAACATGCTCACGCGCGCGGTGTTCGACAAGACGTTCAAGGCGGGCGAGAAATTCGGCGAGCCGGATCTCGTGAAAGTGCCGGCGACGTATCAGTACGCCGACAGCTCCGGCTATCACTTCCTGGATCAGGAATCGTACGACACGCTGACGATCGGCGCCGATCTGCTCGGCGACGATCGCTATCTGCTCGCCGACGATCTCGAGGTACAGGTCTACAAGTACAACGGCAATCCCATCGGCGTGCTCTTCCCGCCGATCGTCGAGCTCGTCGTGACGACGACCGAGCCCGGCGTGCGCGGCGATACGGCGAGCGGCGGCGTCACGAAGGCCGCGACGCTACAGACCGGCCTCGAAGTCCGCGTGCCGCTGTTCATCAAGGAAGGCGAGAAGGTCAAAGTCCACACCGAGACGCGGGAGTTCGCCGGCCGCGCCTGATCGCACGGCCGATCACTCGCTGCTGTGTGCTCCGCGGATTGAGATGGCGCGGCGAAACCACACGCTGCGGATCAGTCCGCCGCGGTACTCGCGGAGCCCGGCTGGCGAAAAGCCCTGTGCCACGAGCGTGGCCTCAGCGGGTGGCAGGGAGCGCGCCTCGATGCCGGTGGTCCAGCGGAAGAACGCATACAGCAGCCCGACGACGAGCCGCGCGTGCAGGCGGCGCCAGCCGCGATCGGGAATGGCAAAGTCGGCGAACAGCCAGAGGCCGTCCGGACGCACGCCGCGCGCGAGCGCCGCGACGATCGCCTCGACGTCCCCGGCCGTGAAGCAATCCAACACGAACATCGTGACGATGGCGTCGTAGTGGTCGAGCGGCCATGAACCGGCGCGGCGCACGTCCGCGCGCCTGAATGTGACGCGATCGGCGGCACCCGCGGCGGCGATGCGACGTCGGGCACGCGCCAGCATCGCGCCACTGGCATCGATCGCCGTCACATGCGCGTCGGGCGCCATCGCGACGATGGCTTCGAGACATCGTCCGTCGCCGTCACCAATGACGAGGATGTCTCCGCATCCGCGCAAGACGTCGAGATGCGCGGTCCGCGCGCGCTGCAGCGTGCGCCCGAACGCGACGTGCTCGAGCAGACGATAGGTGCCCGCGACGCGATCGAAGCCGCCACCCGTCATCGGTGGATCGCCCACCACAGCAGCGGCACGATCGGCGTCATCAGCGCGACGTCGGCGAGCACGTGGGCGGCGGCCCATCCGGTGGCACCTTCGACGCTATCGACGATCGCAAGCACGACCGCGCTGACCGCGCCGCAGGCGCCAGGCACACGCGATGACGGCGGTCCGGCCACGATCACCAAGAGCGACGCGGCAGCGGCGATCCAGGGCAGCCAGGCAATGGCTCGCGCGGCGCGCGCAGAGTCGAGCGCGAGCGACGTCTGACCGTGCGCGCGATCGACCTCACGCTCCCACGACGAAATCAACGCGCAGTTGACGAAGCTCAGGCAGGCGAACACGCTGAGTCCGGCGACGAGCCCCTCGGGATCGATGGACGACAACAGGAAGATGGCCACGCCGCCAGTCAGCAGCAGCGCGATGACGATCTCCTTCGGCGCGCGCCATGGCCGATCGCGATGGACGAGCTGATGTGACAGCAGGTACATCAGCACCGGCACGAGCAGCACGGCGCCTCGAACCAGACTCGCGTCATCCAGCTCGGTGATCGCGACCGCGGCGTCAGCTGCAAAAATCGCGATCCACGTCGCGGCGACGATCCATCGCCATCGTTGATAGAAATGATGACGCTGCGTGCGGATGAGCCGGCTGTCCAGGCGCCAGCCTTCGATCCAGCGATCGGCCGCGTACGCGAGCCAGATCGACAGGCCGAGCGCGACGACGTGCGGCCATCGCAGCGGCACGCGCACGGCGCGCGCGATCACGGCCTGCCACAACAGGCACACGACGGGCGCGTCGATCGAGAGAATCGTCAGCCATTGCCACCAGCGTGGGCGAGAGACGGGATCAGAAGTCATGCATGTAGGGGCCGCCCGCGTGGTGGCCCGTGAGTCCGCAGACTGCAGACCGCCGCCCGTCAAAACGTCTTCCGCGCCACCCACTCGCGATAGAGCGAATCGCTGACAACGTAGCGCGCGCCGACCTTCATGATGATGTCCTGCTTGACCAGCGCGGCGAGCGCGGACTGGACGCTCGACGCGTTCGGCAGGCGATGGCGGACGCGGACGCCTTCGGACATCAGCGAATGGCCGCTCTCGATCACGAGCGCGCGCAGGACCGCGCGCTGACCGAGCGTCAGCCGCTGCCAGGACTCCTCGAAGACCGCCGACTGCTCCGACAGCAATCGCGCGAGCGTCTGGTGCAGATCTTCCAACCCCACCAGCTTCCGCCGCTGCGCGCGCGCATCGTCCCAGGCTTCGTGCGCGAGGCGCTGCACGTCGTACGGCACGTTGGCGGCCAGGTCGACAATGGCCTCGCCGAGCCCGGGCTCGACGCGGAGGCCGCTCGACGCGAAGCGACCGTCGATGAAGTCGGCGAATACCTTCGGATCGATCTTCTCGAGGCGCATGACGGGCCCGGCCTTGTAGAACGGCCGGCGCGAGCCGAGCATGCGCTCCATGAGCGACGGCTCCGATCCGGAGAACACGTAGCCGACCGCACGCTGATCCTGGACAGCCGCGCGCAGCGCCTGCTCGACGGATTCACCGTCGAAGGACTCGATGGCCTGGAACTCGTCGAGCGCGATCGCCATGCGCTGGCGTCGTGCGGCGGCGATGCGTCCTGGCAGCGCGAAGACTTCCGCCGCGAGCCGCGCGATGTCGCGCGTCGAGCGCACGGCCGGAAACGCGAGCGTGAACCGCGGCTCGCCCGACGGCCGCGGCTCGAGGCGCAGCTCCGGCCGCACGGCCTGCAGCAGCTCGGACGCCCAGCGCCGCAGCTTGCCGGCCGGCGTCTCCGCCGTGACGAGCGCGCGGGCGTAGGCTTCGAGAAAGGCGACGTACGAGCTGGACGCGGCGACGGTCACTTCGACGGTGATGACGCGCTCGCGCGCGAGGCGCTGCATGGCGTCGCGGATGAGCGACGACTTGCCGTAGCGGCGCGGCGAGATGAGGAACACCTTCTGGCCGGCCGCCAGATCGCGCGTCAGCCGATCGCGCTCGGTCTCGCGGTCCGCGAACGCGCCGGTGGTGACGATCTCGCCGTAGACGAACGGGTTGCCGGCTTCCATTACCCAAGTATACGTGATGACTACGCAGATCTAGGTAATAGCTATCTCGCGCGACCGAGACGGACGACGAGGTCGTACTCGGCCTTCGTCACGGGCTGCACGGAGAGCCGCGCGCCCTTCTGGACGACCATCATCTTCTCGAGCGCGCGCGTCGACTTCAGCGTCTCGAGCGAGACGATCGCCGGGAACTTCTCGACGAAGCCGATGTCGACCGCGTACCACGTCGGCGCGTCCTTCTTGCTGTCCGGGTCGAAGTAGTGATGGCCCTTCTTGAAGGCGTACGGATCCGGATAGCCGGCTTTCACGATCCTGGCGAGCCCGGTGACGCCCGACGGCTCCGCATTCGACGCGTAGAACAGCACGCCGTCGCCAACGCGCATCTCGTCCCGCAGGAAGTTGCGCGCCTTGTAGTTGCGCACCCCTTCCCAACTCGTCGTCCCGTCACGCGCGAGGTCGTCGATCGTGTACGCGGAGGGCTCGCACTTCATCAGCCAATAGGACATGGAAGATCCTTGTTATCGGGACATCGGGACATCGGGACATTGGGACATTGGGACATTGGGACATTGGGACATTGAATGATGAAAGCACGCCGCAATCCAGATGACCCGATGATCCGATAGCCCGATGACCAGATGACGTCACGCGCTCTTTGGTAGCGTCACCATCACCCTCGTTCCCTTCCCCACCTCGCTCTCGACCTCCGCGCGGCCGCCGTGGGCGGTGACGATGGCGCGGACGAGGCTGAGGCCGAGACCGAGGCCCTGCGCGTGGCTGGCGTCGCCGCGGTAGAGACGGTCCCAGATCCGCGGCAGGTCGGTCGGCGGGATGCCGCGGCCGGTGTCCTCCACGGCGATGACGACCTCGTCGCCGCGCGCCTCGGCGCCAATCGTCACGCGACCGCCGGCGTCCGTGAACTTCAGCGCGTTGTCGACGAGATTGGCGAGCACCTGGCGAAGACGTTGTCGATCGCCGCGGACGACGAGATCGGGCGCGGCCGTCGACGACAGCGCGATCCCGCGCTCGTCGGCCGTGTCCTCGTAGAGATCGATCGTGTCGTGGACGATCTCGTCGACGGGCACGGCCGACAACGACAGCCGCATCGTGCCCGTCTCCGCCTCCGAGATGTCCATCATCGTCGTCAGCAGCGCCATGACGCGGTCGGCTTCCTCGACGCAGGCGGCGAGCGCGTCACGCGCGGCCGGATCGTCGCCGCGCGCGGAGGCCAGCGCGCCTTCTGCCCGCGCACGCAGGCGCGCGATCGGCGTTCGGAGATCGTGCGCGACATTGTCGAGCGCATCGCGCATGCCGCCGACGAGCGTCTCGATGCGCGTCAGCATCGCGTTGAAAACGACCCCGAGCTCGTCGACGAGATCGCCGTCGCCATCGGCGGCCACGCGCGCGTCGAGCCGGCCCGTCTCCGTGATGTCACGCACGGTATCGCGCAGCTCGCGTAACGGCTGCAGCGCCGATCGCGTCAGCGCGATCCCGCCAGCGAGCCCGGCGACGACCACGCAGACGATCATGATACCGAGCAGATCGCGCACCTGCGCCAGGAACTGATCGCGCTCGATCGTCGTCCGTCCGACCTGCAGGATCGTCCCGTCCCACAACGATCGCGACACCACCTCGAGCGTCGTCGTGTCGACCGTCGATTGCACCTGCTCCCAGTCGTCGCCGTACGGCCGCCGGCCGTCCAGCCGCGCGATGTCGTACGTGCGCCACGCGGGCGGCAGGCTGAAGAACTGCACTTCCGCGCCGCCGCCCACGAGGCGCACCATCACGGAGTCGCGGCTGCCCGACGCACGCTCCGCGTTGATCGCCTGCGTGACCGCCGGTAACCCGCCGCGCTCGTACGTGCCGGCGTATTCGGCGAGCCGCACGAGCAGCAGATCGTGATCGCGCCGCACGAGTGAGATCGCGAGGAGCTGATACGCGATCAAGCCGATCGCGGCCGACGTGATGATGAAGACGCCGGCGTACCAGACGGCGACGCGCAGGCCGACGGCCCGGCTCATCCGCTGTCGCCAGTGCTCGATCATGATCGACGCTCAGTCTCCGCCCGGCTCGACGCCGAGGACATAACCCATGCCGCGGCGCGTGTGCAGCAGCTTCGGCGAGAAGTCGTGATCGATCCTCTCGCGCAGCCTGTGGACGAGCACGTCGACGACATTCGTGCGCGGGTCGAAGCTGTAGTTCCAGATGCGCGACTGGATCATCGTCTTGGAGACGACACGGCCGGCCTGACGCGCGAGATATTCCAGCAGCGCGAACTCGCGGGGACGGAGATCGATCGGCTGTCCGCCGCGCGTCACGCGCCGGGCGAGCAGGTCGATCTCGAGATCGGCCACCTGCAGGCGCGTCGGCTCGCTCGACGCGCTGCTCGATCGCCGCAGGAGTGCCTGCACGCGAGCGAGCAGCTCGGCGAACGCGAACGGCTTGGTCAGATAGTCGTCGCCGCCGACCTCCAGGCCCTTGACGCGATCGTCGATCGATCGCTTCGCACTGAGGATGAGCACCGGAAAGCGCAGGCCGCGATGACGCAGCGCCTCGATCAGGCCGAGCCCGTCGAGCGCCGGCAGCATCACGTCGACGACGGCGAGATCGGGCCGGTTGGCCGCGGCCAGATCGAGACCGCGCCGGCCGTCCTCCGCGATGTCGACGACGTAGCCGGCCTCCTGGAGGCCTTTCGCGACGAACTCGGCCAGGGTGGGATCGTCCTCGACGACGAGGATTCTCATGACGTCAGACGAGAACATTGTAGAAGGAAGAAAAAGAAACCGGGTTCCCGCCCATCGGCGGAAACCCGGTTGACGTCCCGTGCTCGCCTATCGCGCGAGCGCCATGTAGAAGCTGTGGTCGCCGCGCTGCACGTAGGCCAGCGCCGGCTTGTCGCTCTTGGCCGTCAAAGCCTCGCGCACGTCGTTTGGCGTGCGCACGGCCTGGCCGTTGATCTCGTGGATGACGTCACCTTCCCGCAGGCCAGCACGAGCCGCCGCGCCGGACTCGTTGACGTCCGTCACGACGACACCGCCAGACGCCGATCGCGGCAGCCCGTACTGCTGCGCGAGGCTCGGCGTCAGCGGCGCGAGCTGCAGACCAAAGTCCCCACCGGATGCCGGCGTGTTCGACGCGGCACGGTCGTCATTCGGCATCTCGGCGAGCTTCACCGGGAACTGCCGCTCCGCGCCGTTGCGGATCACGTCGAGGTTCACCGTCGTGCCCGGCGCCTGCGAGCTGATGCGGTTGCGCAGTTGGTTCGAATCGTCGATCGCCGTGCCGTTGACCTTGACGATCACGTCGCCCTGCTTGAGGCCCGCCGCGGCGGCCGGACCGTCGGCTTCGACGGAGTTCACGAGCGCGCCGTGCACCGAGCTCAGCCCAAGGCTCTTGGCGAGATCGGACGTCAGCGGCTGAATCGTGACGCCGATGATCGCGCGTCGCACGCGGCCCGTCGTCACGAGCTGATTCGCGACGTTGCGCGCCATGTTGGACGGAATCGCGAAGCCGATGCCGATGTTGCCGCTCTGCATGCCGTCCGAGAGGATCTGCGAGTTGATGCCGATCAGCTCGCCCGTTGCCGTGATCAACGCGCCGCCCGAGTTCCCGCGGTTGATCGGCGCATCGGTCTGCAGGAAGTCCTCGTAGCTGCCTCCGCTCAAATCCGTCGTGCGGCCCTTCGCGCTGATGATGCCCATCGTCACGGTCTGTCCGACGTCGAGCGGATTGCCGATCGCCAGGACGACGTCGCCGACGCGCACGCGATCGGAATCGCCGAGCGGCAGCGTCGGCAAATCCTTCGCGTCGATGTGCACGACCGCGAGATCGGTCGGCTCGTCGGTGCCGAGGACTTTCGCGGTGAACTCGCGTCCGTCGCTGAGGGCGACGGTCACGTGATCCGCGCCGCCGACGACGTGGTTGTTGGTGAGGATGTTGCCGTCGTCGCTGACGATGACGCCGGAGCCGACGCCGTGCTCGATCGGAGCCTGCATGCTCGGCCGACGGCCGCCTTGGCCGTCCTGGCCGCCAAAGAAGCGCTGGAAGAACGGATCGTTGTCGAACATGCTCGGCCGGACTTCGGCCTTGCGCTCGATGCGAACCGTGACGACTGCCGGCGCGGCGTGTGCGACGGCGTCGGCATAGGACGTCGTCGCCGCCGGCGCCGTGGCGGCCGGCAGTGGCGACGGCGAAGCAAGCGGCGATCTCGCGCTGATACGAGAGACGCCCCCGCCGGCGGCCACGAGGGCGGCAGCGCCGATGGCGACGATCCCCGCCGGCCGCCAGAACCGGCGTCCGAGGGAGCTCAAAGAAATACGCATGGAATGTCCTCCGTAAGCGAACCAGTTGTGCTGTTGGATAGGACGACGGCGAACGTTGCGGCGGCCTTACCGGAACATGACAAGTGTGAAAGGTTGGGGGCGTTCGGACGCCTCGGAAGGCTTCGGCGCTACTGCGCCGGCTGGACAGGCACGTTCCGGCTGCCTGTGAGATCACCCGCAAAATCGTAGACGACGAGCTTGAGGGAGTCGGCGGCCGCGGTGACGGGGATGGTCAGCGGCAGCGGGAGGCCCGACGCGCGCACGTCGCGAAGCCGGGCTTCGTCGTAGCTCAGCTCGACGTCCGTTCGGAGCTGGCCGACAGGTCGCTGCCGCTGGTCGAGGCAGAAGGCGGCGACGTGCAGCGTGGCGGCGAATCGGCCGTCGACAGGCTGGAACAAGACGCGCGAGAGATCGATCTTGACCGTCAGCGACACGTTGGCGTGCGTGAGATCGTTGGCGGCCGTCGCGTCGAGCCTGAGATCCAGGATTTCCCTGGCGTCCTCGGCTGCGGCGAGCACGCGCGCAAACGTGACCGTGGCGCGCCGATCGAGCGGTCCGACGTCGGGCCTCGCGTAGTAGCCTCGCCGCACGAGGACGGTCACGCCTGGCCGGTTCACGGTGACGCGCACGTCTCGAAACTGCCCGTCCCAGCGCGTATTGGACGGGTAGTAGCCGAGCAGGTACTGATCGCGGCTGTCGAGATCGATCAGGTCGAACGACTGCGCCGCGCGCGCGAAACGGTTGGCGTCCGATCGTCCGCCGGTCAGCTCTGCGAACATCCGGGACACGGACGCAGGCGCGAGCGAGCTCAGATTCCTGAGCGAATCGGTGCACCTGGTGGCCTTGGCGAATTCCGCGCCGCAGCCGAACGTGCTCTCCGTCCCGCCGGTGCGGACGATGTCGAGCACGACGCGCGCGTCCGCGGCAGCGCGGCCGAGATCGCGATCCAATTCGACGGGATCCCGAGCGTCGGTGATGCGCACGCGCAGCCCGTATTCCGCCAGCCAGATCAGGTGCTTTTCGCCGTCGACATGGCGCAGGAACTCGATGCCCGCGTAGAGATTGGATCGATCCTGTATGGCCTTCGCCATGTCGGACAGGAAGTCGTTGAGGGACAATCCGTCCGCGGTCGCCGCCTGGCCGCCGCCGATCGTCAAGTCCTCACGCAGCAGACGATCGGTCTCTTCGTGGAGCTCACGCTCGGCATCGGCCGACGCGGCCATCTGGGCGTTGACGCTGCGCATCGGCGCCTGATCCGCGCCGCGAAACACGGCGTCGATCTCCGCCTGAATCTGTTTCGGAATCGTGCGATCGCCGTACGCGAATGCCGGACTGCGAAAGAAGTCGTACAGCTCGCGCTCGATCTTCCGGCCGGTGACGCGAAAGCGATCGAGCACGGCCAGCACGCTGTCGTGATCGGTCGTGAAGTCCGTCGCGCGGTTCCACGCCATGACGGCAACGTAGTCCTGCGGCAGCACGCGATCACGGACGAAGTGGACGACGCCGTCGATGCCCTTGGCGGGACCGGTCAGATCGCCTCGTCCCAGATAGAGGAGGAAGACGCGGCCCGCCTGCGCCTCGATCGGCGATGCCTGATTGAGCCGGCGCGCGAGCGGCGTCGCCGCACGCGTCGCGTCGGCGACGCGATGCTGCACCGAGAAGTGCTGGATCTCCTGTGGGACGCCATCTTCGGCAATGGAGAAATCGGCGCGCGTGAGACCGAGGGCGGGCCGGCCGTTCTTGTCCAGCACGCGGACATCGAGCGGCACGAGCGCGGTGCTGGCGTTGAACGTCGGACGCGGGGTTTCCGGCGTCTGAGGCGCTTGCGCGGACACGCCCGCCACGATCGCGGCCGCCACCGCAAACCTACACGCCAGCCTGACCGGACGGCGTCGTCTCATCGTGAGTCCGTGAGGATTCAATCTACACGGAGAGGGCGATAGAGGCTAGCGGCGCCTGCCGGCCGCGCCGACCACCGCGAGCGCTGCGACGCACGCGGTGTCCGTCCGCAGCGTTCGCGGACCCATACCGGCCTCGGCGAACCCATGGACGCGCAGCAACGTCAGCTCGAAATCGTTCCAACCGCCCTCGGGGCCGATCGCGAGCAGGACGCGCGTTCGGCTGGCATTGCGAACGAGGTCGCCGAGCGGTGCGGCCGAGCCTGGCTGCAGCACGATGCGCGCGGTATCGGGACAAAGAATGTCGAGCTCGTCCTCGATGAAGGGCTTGAATCGTCGAGCGATCGTGACGAGCGGCACGCGCGTGTCGCGCGCCTGCTGCAGGCCCTCGATCAGCAGCGGCGTGTAGATATCCGGCGAGAGGACGTGCGCGTCGAAGTAGTGACGCTCAACGCGCTCCGCATTCGTCAGGATGATGCGGCCAACACCGAGCGCTGCGAGCTGCGCCCAGAGCCGTCGCATGACTTTCGGACGCGGTAGCGCGAGCAGCAGATCGATCGCCGGTCTCGGCGGGATCGTCGCGTCGAACGCGCACTGCAGCTCGACCGAGGCGTCCCCAACCGTCGTCACCGTGCCGATGCCAAGCGGGCCATCGACGATGCCGACGCGGACGTCCTGTCCCGGCGTCACGCGCAGGACGTCGATCACATGACGCGCACGGGCGTCGACGAGGCGGACGGTCGCGTCAGGGCCGACTTCCTCGCGCGCGAGCAGGACGACGTTCATGGCGTCATCTTAGCGGGCGCGCTTATTCATCTTGACAATCTAGATAAGACGGGCGCAGACTGGCGTCTCATCTAGTTGATCTAGATAAGCCTGAGGGTCCGTCCATGAGTCCGACCGACAAGCCCAGCGCCCTGGTTCAGGGCACGCTCGACATGCTCATCCTGAAGACGCTCGCGCTCGAGCCGATGCACGGCTACGGCATCGGTGTGCGACTGGAACAGATCAGCAAGGGCGTGTTCCAGGTCAACGCAGGGTCGCTCTTCCCCGCCTTCCGCCGCCTCGAGCGCGACGGCCTCATCAAAGGCGAGTGGCAGACGACGGAGAACAACCGGCGGGCGAAACTGTACTCGCTGACGGCCGCGGGACGGAAGCGGCTGAAGGATCAGGCGCGCGACTGGGAGGCGCAGACCAGCGCGATCGCGGCCATCCTCAACGCGCGGCTGAGCGACGTGTCATGACGCCGCTCCGACGTCTCCTCAACAATCTCCGCGCGCTCGTGCGCGGGCGTCGTCGCGACGATGCGGAATTGAGCGACGAGCTGCGCGCGTATCTCGACGCGGCGATCGCCGCGAAGATCGCGGCGGGAATGACGCGCGCCGATGCCGAACGAGCCGCGCGCGTCGAACTCGGCAGCGCGGCGGCAATTCGCGATCGCGTCTCGGACGTCGAGTGGCGGACGCGTGTCGAAAACGTCTGGGCCGACGTCCGCTACGCCGCGCGCGGGCTGCGATTGTCGCCTGGCTTCACTGCCGCCGTCGTCCTCACACTGGCGCTCGGCATCGGCGCCAATGTCGGCATGTTCACGCTGCTCGACGTCGTGCTGCTGCGCCCGCTGTCGCTGCCGAACGTCGATGAGCTCGTCGTGCTCTATGAGCACGGCCCCGATGGCGAGCCGGACGCGGTCGGCGGAACGGGGCGCTACCTACGCTTTTCTTATCCGCGCTACCAACGACTGCAGCACGCGCTCGGTACGCTCGGTTCCCTCGCAGCGATGAGCGCGACGTTCGATGCCAGCGGTCGATTTGAAGGCACGACCGACGATCGCGACGTCAGCGCACAACTCGTCTCTGGAAACTATTTCGCCACGCTCGGCGCGCTGCCTCTGCGCGGGCGCCTACTGACGCCGCAGGACGATCGTCCCGACGTCGCCCCTGCGGTCGTCATCAGTGCGAGTTTGTGGCGGCGCGCTCTTGGTGCGAAGGAAACAGTCTTGGGCCAGCCGTTCGTCGTCAATGGCCACGTCACTGCGACGATCGTGGGCATCACCCCAGAAGGCTTCACGGGCGGGTGGGCGGATCAACGACCTGAGGTCTGGCTGCCGGCGCGATTGCAGTCGGACGTTGGTTTTCGCAATGAGTCGAGCTCGTACACCAAAGTGGATACGGCAGAGCCGTGGATGACGCAGGAAATCTACTGGCTGCGCGTGATCGGACGAATTCCAGCGGATCGGCGGGGATCGGCCGAGGCCGTCCTACGTACCGCGAACGCACAGGGACTCGCGATCCTTTCGTCGAATTCCGCGATCACTGGTCGCACACTCATCGTCGAGTCATTCGCGCGAGGGTTCTCCGGACTGCGCGCGCAGTATTCATCGCTCATCCTCGCGCTGATGCTGCTCGTCGGCCTGCTCCTGTTGCTGACGTGCGCGAACGTCGCCGGCCTCCTGCTCGTTCGTGCGGGTCGCCGCGCTCGGGAGATGACAATTCTTGCCGCGCTTGGCGCCACGGCCGGCCGCATCGCGCGCCGATGTCTCGTCGAAAGCGCGCTGATTGCGATTACGGGCGGGATCGCCGGTTATCTCGTCGGTACCTGGATCAAGACAACGCTGGCCATGCAGATCAAGGGGACCGCCCGCACGATTCCCGCGGGCTTCTCGGTCGACTGGCGCGTCATGACGTTCGCGATCGTTGCGTCGCTGACGACAGCCGTCGTCTTCGGTCTCGCGCCGGTCATTCATGCGCTGCGTCTGGGACGGAAGCCTCATCTCAGCCAGCGCAACGCCGACAGCTCCGCAGGCCTGCGCGGACTTCGCCCGATAGTCGTCCTCCAACTGGCGCTGTCGGTCGTCGTCGTGTTCGCGGCCGCACTGCTCGGCCGGACCGTGCTCAATCTCAGCCGCGTCGATCTGGGATTCTCGGCAGACCATCTGGTGGGCGCGTACTTCAGCACGGCGGCGGCGGGCTACACGCCGGAGGAAGCGCCCGCAGTCCGCGATCGTCTGATCGCCACGGCGACGTCCATTCCTGGCGTCACGTCGGCGGCCGTGTCGATGTGCGGTCTGTTCGCCAATTGCTCGTATTCCGCGAGTGCACACTTCGAAGGACGCGCGGACGACGTCCCAGATTCACAGTTGAACTGGGTTGGTCCGGGCTATTTCTCAACGATTGGCCGGCCGATCGTTCAGGGGCGCGAGTTCTCGCGACGCGACGCCACAGGGCCGCGCGTGGCGATCGTCACCGCATCGCTCGTCGACCGATATTTCGATGGCCACAATCCCGTGGGCCGCATGGTTGGCGGCCAGGTGCCTGACGCCGTCATCGTGGGCGTTGTCAGCGACGCGCGGTCGCGAAGCGTACGCGACGCGCCGGTCCCGATGGTGTATTACCTCGTCGATCAGCCACCTCCGGCGCGTTTTCGTGTCGCGCCTGGCACGATCGAGATACGCGTGGCGGGTGACCCGACGCCGATGGTGCCGGTGATCCGGAACGCCTTGAGCCGCGCCGAACCTCACGTCAATCTCCGCGTCGAGTCGATGCCCGAACGCGTCTCTCAACAGTTCGAGCGCGAACGCGCCGTGACAGCACTCGCGGCGGCCTTCGCCGCGCTCGCCCTGCTGCTCGCATCGATCGGCCTCTACGGCGTGCTGGCCGACGGTGTCGGCCGCCGCACGAGGGAAATCGGCGTGCGCATGGCGCTCGGCGCTGGCCGCACGCAGGTCGTCGGGCTCATCGTCCGGCAAGGGGCGATGCTCACGACGATCGGTGTATTCACGGGTCTCGTCGCAGCGCCTTGGCTGACGCGATATCTGAAGAGCATGCTCTTCGACGTCTCGCCGTTCGATCCACAGATCTTCCTGGCTGTGGCGCTCGTCCTCGCGATCATCGCGACGCTGGCGGCGTATCTGCCCGCCCGCCGCGCCACACGCGTCGATCCCGTCATCGCTTTGAGAGCGGAGTGACCATGTCTACGCGCATCTCACGCGTCTTCAACAACCTCCGCGCGCTCGTGCGCGGGCGTCGTCGCGACGATGCGGAGCTGAGCGATGAACTGCGCGCGTATCTCGATGCCGCGATCGACGCAAAGATCGCCGCCGGCATGACGCGTGCGGACGCCGAACGCGCCGCGCGCGTCGAGATCGGCAGCGCCGCGGCGATTCGCGATCACGTGCGCGATGTGGGATGGGAAACGAAGGTCGAGAGCGTCTGGACGGACGTACGGTATGCGCTCAGACGAATTCGACGAGCGCCGCGGTTCTCGTTGGCCGTCGTCACCACACTCAGTCTCGGCATCGGAGCGAGCGTGGCTCTCTTCAGTGCTATGAGCGCCGTGCGATTCGCAAGCCATCGCTATGAGGATCCCTCGCGTCTCGTCACGATTGCCCACGTGTTTCCGGAGATGGCGAACGCCGCAGTGGGAATGTCGCCGGCTGAATATCAGGACTATCACGACCGTGCGCGGACGCTGACGTCTATCGCGGCGTACAGACACGTGACGATGGATCAGACGGCAAGGGCCACCGACATGCCGTCCATCGAAGCGCTTCAGGTAACGTCCAGCCTTGCGGACGTTCTCCGCGTGACACCCGCGCTCGGCCGAACCTTCACGAGCGACGACGACGCGATTGGCGCCGCTCCCGTCGCACTACTCAGCTTCCAGACATGGCAGCGAGAGTACGGCGGCAGCACTGATGTGTTGGGCGGTGTCATTCGGCTGGATGACGTGCCGTACACGATCGTCGGCGTACTGCCGGCATACGTCGATTTCCCCGTCGGGCCCATCGGGATGGAGCCAGCTCCAGCGGTATGGCTGCCGCTGTCGTTCACGCCGAGGCAACTGCTGGACCGCGCGGCCAGCGCGGACATCCGTGCAATTGCGCGGCTGGCACCTCAGACATCGCTCGAACAGGCTCGTGTCGACGTTGCACGCATCGCTGCGGCGTTTCAGCAGGAGCATCAGGACGTCTATCGCGGAACATTGCGGCTCAGGCCGGTGGTCGATCGGCTGTCGGCAGAAGGAGCCACGGCGATGGCGCCGGCATGGACGCTCATGCTCATTGCGACGGTGATCGTCCTGGTCACCGCTTGCGCAAATGTTTCAGGGCTGTTCCTCGTTCGCGCCGTCGGGCGCCGGCAGGAAATCGCCGTGCGCATGGCACTCGGCGGCGCGCGGCGGCGAGTCCTGCGCCAGTTGTTGACAGAGACGGCGATGCTCAGTCTCACGAGCGGGCTGGCTGGATACCTCGTGAGCGCCGGACTCGTCGCGCTTGCCGCGCACGTCGCACCTGCCGTCGTCCGTCAGATTCCGGAAGAGCCCGTCAGCGCGATCACGTTCGCCGTGGCGCTCAGCGTGCTGATCGGGCTGATCTGTGGCGTCGGACCTGCTCGACGCCTTGTGCGCGTCCACGCCGCTGACCATGTGAGAGGCGCGATTCTCTCATTTCAACGAACGCGCTCTGGCAGCGGACAGCGCCGATTCGTCATCGTGCAGATCGCGACGGCTCTGGTCCTGCTGATGGGCTCGACGCTGTTCATTCGCAGCTTCATCCGCGTGCTCGATCGTCCATTGGGCTTCGATCCCGCCAACCTCCTCGTCGCCCGCACAACGTTCAGCAAGAAGCGCTATCCGGAATCCGAGCGTCGCCGTGCGGTCGAACGCGCGATTGTCGAGACACTCGCGAGGGCACCTGGCGTCCGCGCGGCGGGCGTGACGACGCATCTGCCGATCGCGGACCAACGACTCATCGGCTACGCGGTTGAACGTGCCGGCGGCGATCAAATTCATTGGGGCACCAATGCGCTCGTCAGCCCGGGGTACTTCGCAGCCATGTCGATTCCGCTTCTAGCGGGCCGGACGTTCACCGAGGCGGACTCCTCATCGGCGCCGCTGGTGGCCGTCATCAACGAAACGATGGCGCGCAGCGCCTGGAAAAATGCCAACCCCATCGGCGAGCGCTTGATCTGGGGAGGACGCCGCATGACGGTCGTCGGCGTTGTGGGCGACGTGCACATGAACGCGTGGGATCCGTACGTGCTGCCGGCGTTGTACGGCTCGATCGATCAGGTCGAAAGCGCGGCGGCGGCGAGTGCCTCGTTCGTCGTGCGCCGCGACAATACGCCTCGTGGCTCCGTCGTCGACATGCGGAGCGCCATGAAGACGTTCGATCCAGGCCTTCCAGGTCCGGACGTTCTGCCGATGACCGACATCATCCGGCGCTCGCTCGACCAACGACGACTCCTCGCCACGACTCTGAGCGCCTTTGCCGCGGTGACGACACTGCTGGCGATTGTCGGGCTTCACGGGATGCTGGCACACGCCGTTGCGCTGCGCACGCGCGAGATCGGCGTCAGGCTCGCTCTTGGCGCGCGGCCCGCGAACGTCGTCGCCAGGGTGATGCGCGACGGACTCTTCGTGGCCGTTCCAGGGCTCGTGGGCGGCGTTCTGGTCACCATGGCACTCGTCCGTGGTCTCGGCGCCCTCGTCTTGGACGTCGGGTCGATTGACGCATCGGTGTGCGCGATTGCGATCGGCCTGTTGCTCGGACTGGTGCTGCTCACCACCTTCGCGGTGGCCCGTCGCGCCACGCGCGTCGATCCCGTCATCGCTTTGAGAGCGGAGTGATCACGGGCTACGGGCTACGGGCCACGGGCTGCGGGCTGCGGGCTGCGGGCTGCGGGCTGCGGGCTGCGGGCTGCGGGCTGCGGGCTGCGGACCGGGCGGCCACAAGGGCCGCCCCTACGGTTTGGTAGCCCGAAGCCTATGGCCTGAAGCCCGTGTAGGGGCGGCCCTTGTGGCCGCCCGGCCCGCTCTTCACTTCCGCGTCTTCGCCCAATCGAGCAGCGACTGGATCGCGAGCCCGAGCTGCCCCGCAGCCCCGCGATACGCGCCCGATCCGCGCGGCTGATTCTTCAGCGTGTACCACTCGTAGAAGCCGTGATCGCGCGCGGCGCGCGCGACCATCGGCTGCACAGCCGCGTACGCGTCGGCCGCGTAGCCGTAGCGCACGAGCTGCCGCACCATCCGCGCGCCGAACCACGTCCAGTCGCCACCGTTCTGGTACGCGTACTCGTGGATGATCGGATGCCGGAAGAGACCATCGGGATACGCGGGATACACGCTCAATCCGATCGACGCAGCACCGGCGCGTTGCTGATCGTCGAGCATATCGTGCAGCGCGCGCAGCACTTCGTCCGGCTGCAGCAAGCTCGCCTCGATCGCGACGGCGGTGCCGCCGTGGTAGTAGATGCGATCTTCGTCGAAGCTCGACGGGAACGGTGATCCGTCGAGATACACATGCGGCCGAAACTTGTGGCGCGCGTCGTCCCACAACACCGTGCGCACCTGCTGTCGTATGCGATCGGCGATTGGCTTCAGCCGCGCGGCGTCCGCATCCGTCGCGCCAACGAGATCGACGTACGCGTCGACCGCGAGCAGGAACATTGCGTTGTCGTAGATGTCGATCGCCGGATGGCTGTTCGCCGCGCTGAAGTAGACGCCCGCGCGCGTCTCCGGCTGCACGTCTCCCCAATCGATCGTCGTCGCGCCCCATAGGAGCCCGTATGTGTCGCTGAAGCGATGCGTCAACGGAAACTGCAGCGCCCGTGCGAGCCGCGCGCGAACCGGTACACCGTCGACGACCTCGTCGAGCAGCGTGCGATCGCCCGTGCGCGCGACGTAGCGCGCGACGGCCTGCACGAGCGAGCTCTCCTGATCGGTCTCGACCGTGTTCTTGAAGGCGGCAAAGCCCGGCAGCGCCGGCGACGTCCAGTCGGACTGCGGATCCTGCGGATCGATCGGCCCGTAGCCGTCGGGAATGCCGTTCGCGTCGCTCTGGAAATGGAGGAACCCGATCAACGACCGGCGGATTTCCGGCTGCGTGTCCTTGTCGATCGCGAGATCGATGAACGTATTGAGATCGCGAATCCAGACCTGCGGATATTGCCCGCCCGCGGTGAGGCCGGCTTTGACGAGCGCGGTCGCGTCATGCAGCACGGCCGGCAGTTGTTCGTCCGCGCGAATGTCCGCCGCGACGCGATCGAGGCCCGACCGGCATCCGCCGGCCATCGTCACCGCGACGGCCATCGCGGCGACGGACGACGCGAAGAGGCGATGACGAGAACGGAACAGTGCGTGCGCGGCCATCACGACGCGACGATGTGAAGCCGCGTGTTCCACGGATCGTCGACGAGCCAGCCCGCGGGCGTCTCGTCGACGAAATGGCCGGCGCCGCGCAGGCTCGCCGCAGCCGCCGCAGCTTCTGCCGCGCCGGGCACGTCGAGCGTCCACTCGAGCAGACGCGCCTGATCGTCGCGCGCGGACGGTCCGCGCGACCACGTGTTCGTGCCGAGATGATGGTGATAGCCGCCGGCCGAGAGGAACAGCGCGCCGGGATACGTCCACACCACTTTGTCGAAGCCGAGCGCCGCGTGATAGAACGCCTCGGCGCGATCGAGATCGCCGACGTGCAGGTGCACGTGCCCCATGATGGTGCCTGCGGGCGCGCCGTCCCACGCGCGCTCGCCGGCGGCGCGCATCAGCGCGTCGATCTTCAGCGGCTCCGTGCCCATGACGAGCTCGCGATCGAAATGCCGCCACGTCTCGCGCGGCCGATCGGCGTAGATCTCGATGCCAAGCCCGTCCGGATCCCAGCAGTAGATCGCCTCGCTGACGAAATGGTCAGCCATCGCGACGCGGCCGACCGGCACGTGTGTGAGATGCGCGGCGAAGCGGCCGAGCGACGCGCGATCCGGCAGCAGGATCGCGAAGTGATAGAGCCCGAACGCGCCGTGACGCGGCACCGGATGCACGCCGGCCTTCTCGCGCAGACGCACGAGCACGCGCTCGTCGCCATGCGGCCCCAGCGACGCCGACACCTCGTCCCGTTCGATCACGCGCAGGCCAATGACGCACGTGTAGTAGTCCAGCGACCGCGCGAGATTGGCGACCTGCAGAGACACGGCGCCCGGATGTGTGCCGTCAGGCAAACGGAATGCGGGCGGCGGCACGCCGTAGGGCCGCGACGACGAGACGTCAGCCATCGGTGCTCACACTACCGCGTCTGCGTGATACAAAGAAGCCGTTTATGCCCCCGTCGAAACTCGATCTCCTGCAAGGCACCTTGGACCTGATGGTCCTGCAGACGCTGTCGTCGATGGGCCCCCAGCACGGTTACGGCGTGGCGCGGCGTATCGAGCAACAGAGCGGCGACGCGGTGCTGCTCAACCAGGGCACGATCTACGCGTCGCTCGTGCGTTTGCAGCAGCGCGGGTTGATCTCGGCGAAGTGGGGATCGTCCGACAACAATCGCCGTGCGAAGTTCTACGCGATTACCAAACGCGGCGAGCGCCGTCTCGCGCAGGGCGCGTCGGACTGGGCGCGGCTCGCGGCCGTGATGACGCGCATTTTCCAGGCATAGCGGCGAACGGAAGCCATGCCTTCGCGCGTCTCGCGCCTCGTGCTGTGCACCATCGCGGGCCTTGCCGGCATTCTCCGCGCCGCGCCGCCCAATCCCATCGACACGCTCGTCGAAACAGAGCGTGAGTTCGCACGGACCGCGGCCGCGAAGGGCTGGCGCGACGCGTTCCTCGACTATTTCGCCGACGATGCGATCGCGCTGGGCGGCGAGGTTGCGCCGGCCAGACCGGGCATTCTCGCGAGGCCATCGCAGCCGGCGTCGGCAGTCTCGCTCGCGTGGGAGCCGCGCACCGGGGACATTGCGAGCAGCGGCGAGCTCGGCTGGCTGACAGGACCGTCGACGTTCATCGACCACACGGACGCGAACGGACAGCCGCGCTACGGCAACTACCTGACGATCTGGAAACGCGGCGCGGATGGACGCTGGCGCGTGTTCATCGACATCGGCACGAGCACGCCGACGCCGGTGACGTTCGCCGACGGCTTCGTGCGCGCACGGATGCCGTCGCGCTACGCCAGATCCGGCGATCGATCGGCGGCCGCGAGTCTGCTCGACGCCGATCGCCGATTGAATGATGCCATCGCTCGCGGCGACGTGGCGCAAGCGTACGGAACCGTTGTGTCCCCCGACGCGCGATTGCATCGCAATGGCAGCGGTACGATGCCGGCAGTGGGCGCGTCGGCGATCGCAACGTGGTTGACCGCGCATCCAGCCGGCGATCGCTTCACGACGACAACTGGCGCGGCGTCAGCGGCGGGCGATCTCGGCTACGTCTACGGCACGTACCTGCCAGCCGACGGATCGGTCCGCGGCGGCTATCTGCGCGTCTGGGCACGAGCGGCCGACGGACGCTGGCTGCTCGAAGCAGACACCATCGTGCCGCCGCCGGCCTCGCGCTGAGCGCATCGGCGCCGGACACGCGCGGCACCGCGGCCGGCCGTGCATAATGATCGTCGCGTGCGCCGCTTCGTTGCGTATCTCTGGGCCCCGTTCGCCAACCTCCTCTGGTATCTCGAGACGATCGTGATGGGCACGATCTCGCTGCTGCTCTGGCCGATCGATCGCACCGGCGAGCTGCAGCATGCGTGCGCACGGTGGTGGTGCCGCATGGTCGCGCTGACGATCGGCGCGCGCATCCGCGTCCACGGTGTCGAGCACGTGCAGCCGGGCCGCAGCTACGTCTACATGGCGAACCACTCGAGCCTGATCGACACGCCGGCGCTCTTCGCCTATCTGCCCTATCAGTTCAAGATCATGGCGAAGCGCGGGCTGTTCTACGTGCCGTTCATGGGCTGGCATCTCTGGTCGTCCGGCAACTTTCCGATCGATCGCGGCGACGCGCGCAAGACGGCCAAGAGCCTGCGTCACGTCGTCGACGCTCTGAAGCAGGGACGTTCGCTCGCCGTCTTTCCCGAAGGCACGCGGACGCCGGACGGTCAGCTGCAGGAGTTCAAGACCGGCGCGTTCAAGCTCGCCGTCCGCGCCGGTGTGCCCATCGTCCCCGTCGCGATTCGCGGCACCTTCGCGCTGCTGCCGAAGACGACGCTGGCGCCGCGGCCGGGGCGCGTGGACGTGTTCATCGGCGAGCCGATCGACACGACGGGTGTCAGCGACAGGGACCTGTCGCCGCTCATCGAGCGCACGCGCGTGGCGATTCAGGCCGCGCTGGACGGAAGGCAGCCGTCCGAAGTTCGAAGTTCAAAGTTCGAAGTTCGAAGTTGACACGTCCTTGCTCTCTCTCTTCCCTCGTGCTAGCTTCATGTGGCACTACCACACGAG
>DASZVJ010000267.1:0-5393 GCA_035547155.1 Vicinamibacterales bacterium | reverse complement strand
TCAACGGTCTGGCAGAGTTCGAGCCGATCCGGCGTCGCTTCGCGCCGGAGCAGCGCGCGCAGTGGAATGTCGCCATCGCGTATCTCGCCCAGCACAAGGCCCGAATCGACAAGGAACGGAACGTCTATGGCGGCCACGTCTCAGCCGGTGCCGTCCAGAACGCCGTTGAGCAGTTCCCCCTCGGAAAAAAGCAGGCGCTGGAAATCGAGTGGATCGAGCGCAGCAGTAGCACGCGCGTCGGTCCGCGCTTTCGGTTTGCGCCAGACCTGATGGGCCGCGTCATGCTCCACGGCCACGACAGCGACGCCGACGAGCTGACCTACTTGCGCGAACTGATGGCGCTGACAGCCGAGGGGTTCGAGCACGCGACGAACTGCACGATGTTGATCACTGATGTCTACGTGGCCCCGCACTTTGGATTCTGACGCAGCCCCACAGAGCGACTTGGGGCACGTCTCTGTGCAACAGGTGTGAAAAACGGGCCTGCCGATCGGCCTCGGTATGGCGGACCGATCGGCAGGGTGTGTCACAGGCCGCTTCGATCGTGGGCGGCTCTGTCCTCGCGCGTCCTTCGCGTTCCCGGCCTTCCGTGAGCCTGTGGCTCCGGACGTTGCGGGTTCGATCCCCGTCATCCACCCCACTCTTCAGGCTACAGGCTACGGACTGCGGACTACACGGCGGACTAGGGACTGCCGTCCTTCGCGGTGACGAGCGACGCCTCGTCCAGGCCATCCGGATAGACGAGCATCAGGTTGTAGCGCTCGACCTGGCGGTTGAACTCGGCCAGCGCGACGCGCGCGTCGTTCGCGCGGGCTCTGATCGCCGTGACACGCGCGTTGAACGCCTGCCGGCTCGACTCCAACGCATCGATCTCGGCGGGAGACGGGCGGTCGGCCGCGGCGCCGCGTTGAAGCCGCGCGTTCATGTCGGCGATCGCCGCATCAAGATCGGTACGATCGCGAGCGATCGCCTCGTCCTCCTGCTGAACCGCCGCGCCTTCCGCATCGAGACGCGCGTTCTCGTCGTCGAGCCACGTCTTCAGCGCGCGCCGTTCATCCTCTGTCGCGACGATGCCGGTGAACGCACCGGCGTCGGAGAGCCGCTTGAGTTGGGCTTGAAACGCGGCACCGTGGTCCGTCGTGCGATCGCCGATCTCGTACAGGTACGCGTGGACCATCTCGTGGCAAAGCGTCCGGGTCGCCGAGGCCGGATCCGAACGTAGGCGATCGTTGAGCAGGATGGCCTGTCGTGCGCCGACGTGGCCGAACATGCCTTCGAGTGTGAATGGCCGCGGGCCGAGCGTGCCGACCTCCGCGAGCTTCGGCTCCCACATCACCGGAATGACGGGAAGCCGGCCGGCGAAATAACGCGTGTTGATGTCGCGATATTGCCGGATGAGATCGGCATCACCGGCGCGGCCGAGATCGTCTTTCAGAATCGCCTTCTGACGGGCCTCCACCGGTGACACCGGCGTCGCGTCCTCATCGTCTGCTCGACGCAACGCGACAGCTGACCATCCGGCCCACGCAATCGCCGCCACCGCCAGCCCTGCGGCCGCCAGCCGCGTCCATGACGATCGCGGCGACGCGTCGGATGCGGACGTCGACGCGCCATTCGTCGATGGCGGACACAGGTTCTCGTGATTGCACCGTGGACAGGCCACGGCGGATCCCGCTTGATCCGCGGTCGCCCGTACGACGCCCGCACATCCTGTGCACCGAAAGTAGATCACCCTGCGCTCGCGCACGTTCGCGGGCAAGTTCCGCGCCTCGACGCCGGCCGCGCCAAACGTGCAGGGCACGGCGTGACATGCGCGTCCTTGCAGAGCGCCGTTACGAATGTGTCGGCGCTCACGCGGCTGACGCTCGTGACCGCGCCGACTGCGATACGCTCTGGAACCGCCGTCATGCCGTCGAGCGCCCTCTCCCCTGACGCCGCAGCGCCCGCACATCGTGACATCCGGCCGTTCAACGCGACGCGGCAATTGCTGCTCCTGCTGCTGGTGCTCGGCAGCACCGTCTCGCTGCTCGCCTCGGGCCGCCTGAGCGTGCGCCTGATCGTCGACGGCGCCGTGTCATTCGCGTTCATTCCTGCGCTCGAGCTCCTCGCGCTGTATGTCGTTGTTCGCCGCTGGCGGGAGCGCGTGTCGTTTCGTGCGGTCTTGGGCGCGTTCCTGGCTGGCAACCAGCCGTGGCTGTACTGGCTCGTCGCGATCGGCGCCGTGTTCAGCGTGGTGCCGCCGAGAGCGATTGGATTCGTGCTGATCGACTCGGTTGCGGCGAGCGCAATCGCGCCGTTTGCGTGGGCGCTCCGGCTCGACGTGCGCTTCTTCGTCGACGAATGCCACCGGCGCCCGCCGGACGCCGTTCGCGACGCGCTTCTGCATCGCGTCATTGGCTGGGGACTCGGCCTCACCTACTTCTTCGGCATCGCGATCTGGTCTCTGACGCAGCCGACGATCGCACGATGGCTCGGCCAATGAGGCGCCTGCGCGTGACGGCGTGGATTGCGACGCTGCTCGGCATCGCCGCGGGCACGCTCGCCGATCGGCCGATCGTGCAGCCGCCGCTCGTCCTCGGCGGCTATCGCGTCCTCGCCGCCGATTTTCACGTGCACAGCTCGACGTGGAGCGACGGCGCATTGACGCCGTTCGGACTCGTGCTCGAAGCCGAACGCCAGGGCCTCGACGTCATCGCGATTACTGGTCACAACCAGGTGTCGGACTCGCAGGCCGGCCGCTGGTTTTCCGAACGCGTCGGCGGACCGCTGGTGCTGACCGGTGAGGAAATTCATACGATCGGTCATCACGTCATCGCGCTCGGCATCAGCCGGACCATCGACTTCCGGCTGCCGGTCGCATCGCAGCTCGACGCGATTCACGAGCAAGGCGGTGTGGCCATCGCCGCGCATCCCACGCCGACGTACGCGCCGGCGTTCAGCGGTGTGCTCGATCGACTCGACGGCGCCGAGATCTGCCATCCCGTCATCTACGCGGTCGACGACGGCCAGCAGCAACTCGAGCGTTTCTCGGCGGAGGGATATTTCGCCGCGATCGGATCGTCCGACTTCCACGGGTTCTCCCGGCTCGGTCTCTGCCGCACCTATGTCTTCGCCACAGATCTGACGGCCGCGGCGGTGCTCGACGCCTTGCGCGCGCGTCGGACAGTCGTCTACGGTCTCGGCGGACGCGCGTATGGCGATCCTGAGCTGATTCGTCTCGCTGAGAGCGTTCCGCGATTGCGCACGGCGGCATCGACCGACGCGCCGGCCTCGTCCCTGGACTGGCTCAGCCGCGTCGCGGGCGTGTTCGGGCTCGCGAGTGTCGTGCTGACGCAACGGCGATGGGCCTGACGGATCGGCCTACCAGATCCGCGCTTGATCGCTGATCCACATCGCGACGATCGCGGCGCTGACCCACAGGACCAGCTGCGCAAAGAAGCGAACGAACGGGCCGTAGCGCGCCTTCCACGAAGACTCGACGACCACGACCCAGATGCCGCACGCGACGGCCCAGCCGACGACGCGCGCGATCTCGAGGTCGAGCCAGCGCTCGAGCGTGTCGGGCACGACGACGAGCACGGCCGTCATCAGGACCCACACCAGCAGATTGACGGCAGCGAACGAGGCCAGTCGTCTGGGTTCGCGCATCGGCTCTCCCGCAGAATTCCGCGAACCCGTACTATAATCGGGCCGTGCAACCGCCGGCCTCGCTCAAGGCACTCGGCGATCCGATCTACGAAGCCTTCTACGGCCTCAACGAACAACCGTTCGCGATTTCGACGGATCCGCGCTTCTTCTATCTGAGTGCGTCGCATCAGCGCGCGTTCAGCGAGCTCCTCAACGGCCTGCGCCGCCGCGAGAGCCTGATGCTCCTCACCGGCGACTCGGGAACCGGAAAGACGACGCTGTGCCGCGCCGTTCTGCAGACGCTGGGCGAGCGGACGTTCTCGGCGATGATCCTCAATCCCTACATGGCCGGCGCCGAGGTCCTGCGCATCGTCCTGCGCGACTTCGGGCTGGTGACGAACGAGGATCTGCGCCGCGGCGCGCTCGCCAACGCCGACGTGCCGCAGCTGCTCGACACGCTCGAAGGATTTCTGAAGTCCCTCCTGCCGCTCGGCAGCCACGCCGTCATCGTCATGGACGAAGCGCAGTCGCTGGCGCCGCCGATCCTCGATCAAATCCGCGTGCTGACTGGACTCGAGCACAATCGCCAGCGGCTCGTGCAGGTGATTCTTTGCGGCCAGCCGGGCCTGCTGCAGACGCTCAAGGTCGACGCGCTGCACGCGCTCAACGAACGGATCACGCGGCGCGTGGAGCTGCCGCCGCTGCCGGCCGACGAGACGCGGAGCTACATCGAGCATCGCCTCGGCGTCGCGGGCGGCGGTCAAGCCGTCACGTTCGAGCCGGCGGCGACGCTGGCAGTCGCCGAGCTCTCGCGCGGTTTGCCGCGCCGCATCAACGTCCTGTGCGATCGCGCGTTGCAGGAAGGCCGGATCGAAGGCGTCAGTGTCATCACGACCGATCTGGTGAAGCGCGCGGCGCGCGCGCTGGCCGGTGTCCACGATCCGACGCCGGTCGCCCCGGCCGAGCCAGTCATCCATGCCGTGCCGCCGCCTGAGCCGGATCTCACGACGTCGGACGGCTTGGCCGAAGCGGCGATGGCCGCCGCAGGCGCACCCACGCGCGAGCTGACCTTCGCGCAAGAGCTCGAGCGTCCGTCTCCGGCGCGCAAGATCATTCTCGGCGCGATCGGCGCGGTGGCGCTGGTCGGCGTCAGCTTCGTGTGGTGGGCGCGATCGGCCGGCACGCCGCAGGCGGCCATTCCCGCGCCGCCTGCACGTCCCGGGTCGTTGTTGAAGATGCCGTCAGGTCCGCTGCCGGTGCCGTCTCAAGCGGAAATCGACGCACTGTTCCCGCCGATGCCGGTACGTCCGGCCGCGTCGATACCGCCGGAGACGCCCGACGCCGCGTTCACGCCCGTGGCGCCGCCGGGATCGGTCGCACCGCCGCCCACGCCGATCGGCCCGGCCCCAGAACCGATCGGGCCAGGCGCATCGACGTCAGGCGATAGCCCAGACAATAGCCACTAGATCGACGGACACACCGCCGCGCTTCGGTCCGATCGACGTGACGTCCGGTGTGTCCGGCAGCGGGGGCACGTCGAGCTTCTGCGTGCGCGCCAGCCAGCGATCGAACTGCCTGGCCCAGCGCGTGAACACCTTCGGGTCCATCGCGCCCGCTGGCAGCGGCAGATACGGCGCCGGGGCCGGCGGGTCTTTGAGCAGCGCGTCCGGCAGGACGTCGATGGGCACGGCGGCATCCCAGTCCAGCGTCCGCGTCGACGGCTCGAGCCGGACCATCACGGTCACGCGGCGGGCTTCGTCGATTTT
>DASZVJ010000266.1:0-7317 GCA_035547155.1 Vicinamibacterales bacterium | reverse complement strand
GACCGCATTCGACGCCGTGCGCGCGAACGACGTGTCACGCACGCGGCTCGCGAGTTACGAGCAGGCGATCGCGAACAGCCCGGTGAAGCGCGAGCTCTATCCCGTCCGCAACGTACATCAGGCGTTCGAGCACGGCCTGCTCGCGGGCGTCGCGTATTCCGGACTCGCGCTCGTGACCGGCGGCTGGTGGTTCACCGATCCGATGCTGGCGAAAGCGGGATACACGCGCATCCAGCGTCTCGACGCGGGATCACCGGCGACACCGCGTCCACCTGTCGCGATCGATCGCCAGCTCACGTTCGATCGCGTCACCGGCGTGCATTATTCCGGCACGAAGCACAGTGAAGACGAGCCGTCGCACCTCATCGTGCACGACACCGACATCTGCCGCACGCGCTGCGTGGTCGAGTACGCGAACCCGTGCACGCGCTTCTGCCCCGCCGCCGTCTACGAGATGGTCGACGATGGTGCGGGCGGAAAGCGGCTGCAGATCAACGCGTCCAACTGCGTGCACTGCAAGACGTGCGACATCATGGACCCGTACCAGATCATCGATTGGGTCACGCCCGAAGGTGGCGATGGGCCGGGGTACGAGGGGATGTAGGCGGGGACCAAGGGACCAGGGGACCAGGGGACCAAGGGACCAGGGGACCAGAGGACCAAGGGACCAAGGGCTTGGAGGCGGTGACGCGCGAGCGGTCATCGTAAGGGCGGCCCCTATTTCACGAACTTCACGGCCATGTACGACAGCGCCCCGAGCGTCGCTGACGCGGGGATCGTGAGGATCCACGCCCAGATGATTTGACCGGCGACGCCCCAGCGGACGGCGCTCAAGCGCTTCGTCGCGCCGACGCCGACGATCGCGCCGGTGATCGTGTGCGTGGTGCTGATGCCGACGCCGAGCGACGTCGCCGTCAGAATCGCGACCGCCGCGCCGGTCTCCGCGGCGAAGCCGCCGACCGGCTGCAGCTTCGTGATCTTCGATCCCATCGTCTTGATGATCCGCCAGCCGCCGCTGAGCGTGCCGAAGCTGATCGCCGTGTACGACAGGAACTCGGCCCAGAACGGCACGTGGAACGTCGTGATGTAGCCGCCGGTGAACAGCGCGCCGCTGATGATCCCCATCGTCTTCTGCGCGTCGTTGGCGCCGTGCATCAGGCTGTAGCACGCGGCTGACAGGAGCTGCAGCCGGCGAAACCAGCCATCGACGCGCGCCGGCGGCGTGTCATGGAAGATCCACAGAATCGCGAGCATCAGCAGCAGCCCGACCGTCAATCCGATGAGCGGCGCGACGACGATGAAGATGAGCGTCTTGGTCCAGCCGGAGACGATGATCGCGCTGAAGCCGGCCTTGGCGACAGCCGCGCCCGCGTAGCCGCCGAACAACGCGTGCGACGAGCTCGTCGGCAGCGCGAAGTACCACGTGATCAGGTTCCACGAGATCGCGCCGATCAGCCCCGCGAGAATGACGGAGTACGTCACCGCGGACAGCTCGATCATCCCCTTCCCGACCGTGGTCGCGACGGCGGTGCCGACGACGGCCGCGGCGGCGAAGTTGAAGAACGCCGCCCACACGACCGCGATGCCCGGCGACAGCACGCGCGTCGACACCACCGTCGCAATCGAGTTGGCGGCGTCGTGAAATCCGTTGATGTAGTCGAAAACGAGCGCGACGAAGATGATGAGGCCGATGGTGCTGAGCAGCGGAAACGGCAGTGTCACTGGCGATCCTTACCCGTGCTTGACGACGACGCCTTCGATGACGTTCGCGACGTCCTCGCAACAGTCCGTGATCACCTCGAGCATGTCGTAGAACTCCTTCCACTTGATGATCATGATCGGATCCTTCTCGGTGTCGAAGAGCGTGCGGACCGCCTCCTGATAGACGCGATCCGCTTCGTTCTCGAGCCGGTTGATCTCGACCGCGTGCGGGTGCACCGGCTTCTTGCTCGCGAGCGCCTGCAGCGCGAGGTGCAGCCGGTCGGCCGACGCCGTGACCGTGTGCGCGAGCTCGCGCGTGCCCGGACGGATGTGCTCGATGCGATAGAGCCGCACGAGCTGCGCCGCGTGATCGATCGCGTCCATGACGTTGTCGAGGCTCGTCGCCAGCGCGTAGAGATCCTCGCGGTCGAACGGCGTGACGAACGTGCGGTGCAGCCGCTGAATCGTGTCGTGCGTCAGCGCGTCGCAGCGGTGCTCGGCGTCCTTGATGGGATCGACCTTGCTGATGTCGGGCGGATCGGCGGCGAGCAGCTGCTCGAGCAGGCCCGCGGCCGCCCGAATTTCGTCCGCCATCTTGTTGTAGAGGTCGAAGAACTGCTCGTCCTTCGGAAACAGCCGGATGCTGAAGGCCACGCGGAAGATTGTAACGTCAATGTAACGGAGGACCGTAACGGACATTTAACGGCCGCGTCACGGGCGGGAAACGCGGCCTCCATACGCTGGCTCCGTGAATGCCACCGCTGCCGCACCACCGCGCGTCCTGGTCGTCGACGACGAGCCCGACATCGCCACGCTCATCAAGCACACCCTGGAACGGACGGGCGACGCCCGCGTCGACGTCGTCACGAGCGGCGACGCCGCGTTGCAAGCCGTACGCGATGCGCCGCCCGATCTGCTGATCCTGGATCTGAACCTGCCGGCGGTGGACGGCACCGAGGTCTGCCGCCTGCTGCGCGCGCGGCCGACGACGGCGCAACTGCCGATCATCATGCTGACGGCACGAACCGGCGAGTCCGATCGCGTGTCCGGCCTCGATCTCGGCGCCGACGACTACATCACCAAGCCGTTCAGCCTGCGCGAGCTCGCGGCGCGCGTGCGTGCGGTGCTGCGCCGCCGCACGGCTGCCAAATCAGGCGGCGTGGCGATCTATCGCGGCCGCCATCTGGCGGCGGATTTCGACGCCGTCATCGTCACCGTCGACGGCGCGCCCGTGCGGCTCACGCGACGCGAGTTCGATCTGCTCCGCTGCCTGGTGGAGAACCGCAACCGCGTGCTCTCGCGCGATCGCCTGCTGGAGCGCGTGTGGGGATACGACCAGTCGATCGAGACGCGATCGGTCGACGTGCACGTCGGCCGTCTGCGGTCGAAGCTCGGCACCGCCGGCGCCCAAATCGAGACCGTCGTCGGCCTCGGCTACCGGTTCGTCGAGTAAGCCGCCTGCTCCAGCTCGAACGCCTGCATCACGCGCTCGACGCGATGCCAGTCGCGATAGGTGATCTGCCGCACGACGCGGCTGTCACGCTCCTCGCGGACCTCCCATCCCACCGCCCCTTTCGTGATGACGACGCGCCGGGTGTGTCCGTCGTGGTTGCGTTCGAGGGTGACCATGAACCGTTCCTCCGTCTTCATTGCGCGCCCAGTACATACCGCGCCTCGCGCCTCGCGCATGTAAACTCTCTGTGACATCTGCAAGCCGTCTGTTCGCTGTGGCTTACGGTGACGGCTCGCGGACGCGCTGCTGCACGATGGTGCAGTTCACGTGGCGTCCGCAGCCCGGCAGTACAATGACGCCGTGAACGACGTCCTCACGATCATCCTCGGCGGCGGCCGCGGCACCCGCCTGTTTCCCCTGACCCAGCAGCGATCAAAGCCGGCCGTGCCGATCGCCGGCAAGTGGCGCCTGATCGACATTCCCATCAGCAACTGCCTGCACGCGGGCCTCGAGCGCATCTACGTGCTGACGCAGTTCAACTCCGCGTCGCTCAACCGGCACATCGCGCAGACGTACCGCATGGACGTGTTCTCCGGCGGCTTCGTCGAAGTACTCGCGGCCGAGCAGACGCCCGAAGGCGAGCACTGGTTCCAGGGCACGGCCGACGCGGTGCGCCAGGCCGAACGGCACTTTCGCGACGTCGACGCGGAGTACTACCTCGTGCTCGCCGGCGATCACCTCTATCGCATGGACTTCGCCGAGCTGATCGAAGCGCACATCGAGCGCGATGCGGACATCACGATCGCCGCGCAGCCGGTGTCGCCCGAGCTCGGCACGGACATGGGCATCTTCAGCTTCGACGTGAGCGGCCAGATCGTCGGCTTCGATCAGAAGCCGACGCCGGCGCGGCTTGCGGAGATGCGATCGAGCGCGCCTGCGCACTCGCCCGCCGGCCTGCTCTCGCCGGACAAGCCGTTCCTCGCGTCGATGGGCATCTACGTGTTCTCGCGCGACGTGCTCTACGACGTGCTCAACGGCACGCGCGGCGTCGACTTCGGCCGCGAGGTGATCCCGAGCGCGATCACGACGCACCGCGTCCACGCGTATCTCTACCGCGGGTACTGGGCGGACGTCGGGACGGTCGGATCGTTCTACGACGTGAACGTGATGCTGACGCACCGCGATTCGCCGTTCAGCTTCTTCCACGAGAGCCGGCCGATCTACACACGGCCGCGCTTCCTGCCGCCGGCGCGGCTGCACAACTGCCGCGTCGACGAAGCGCTCATCGCCGAGGGCGCGCTGCTCGACACCTGCGAGGTCGTCAACAGCGTCGTCGGCGTGCGCACGGCGATTCATCCCGGCGCGCGTGTGACGCGATCGGTGCTGCTCGGCGCGGATTACTACGACGAGCGCTACGGCGAGCTGCCGCTCGGCGTCGGTCCCGACGTCGTGCTGGATCGCGTGATCGTGGACAAGAACGCACGCATCGGCGAAGGCTCGCGCCTGACCAACGAGAGCGGCGTCCAGGAGCTCGACGGCGACGGCTACTTCATTCGCAGCGGTTTGATCGTCGTTCCCAAGGGCGGCGTCGTGAAGCCGGGGACGGTGGTGTAGACGAGGGCCGCCACAGGGGGCCGCCCCTACGTCGGCTATGGATCACACCCGACGCTGACTGCTGGCGACGACACCTGTAGGGGCGGCCCCCGTGGCGGCCCGCAGACCGAGGCCCCCGGGCCGCCACAAGGGCGGCCCCTACGATGTGTCTGCTGTAGGGGCGGCCCTTGTGGCCGCCCCGGCCCACTATCTCCGCAACATTTTCGGCGTCGCGAGCCAGATCAATCGTCCATTTCGCGCTGGCGGCCAATCGTCGAGATCGATGCGGCAGATGCCGCCCTTCTTGAATGGCGGCGGTGTGCGTGCGCTGATGAGCCACGCAGCGAGCAGGCCGAGGCCGGGTTCATGACCGACGAGCCCGATTCCTTCGGCGCGGGTGCGCAGCGCGCCCAGCGCCGCTGCGATCTGCGGCGGTGTCCCGCCCGGCGCGAGCGCGGCGAACGCTTTGACAGGCGGCGCCGGTGACAGTCCCGCTGCGAGGACGTGGGCCGTCTGTCGCGCGCGCACGAGCGGGCTCGTCAGAATCAGCTCGATCGACTCGTCGAGGCGCCTGAAGCCTTTGACGATCTCGCGCATCCGCAACGCACCGTCCTTCGTGATCGGACGCTCTTCGTCGTTCGGCCACTGCGGTCCGCGCTCGCCGGCGATCGCGTGGCGCACGAGATACACACGATGCGCGCGTGCGGCCATGACGCTAATTGACGTGATGGCGGCGAAGCGCCGCTGACGGGAGATTCGCGCGCGCCGGACGTGACGCGCGCACGAGCGTCGCGGCCGTCGCACGGGCGCTCGCGACGGCGGCGTCCACGACGCCGAGCGACGCAATCGCCGCGGCGTGCCAGCGGCGGCAGTCGCGATCGAGGACCGCGATGAGCCGCTCGATTCGGGCCGCGCGCTCGCCCGTCAGCGTCGCAGCCAGCGCGCGCGCTTCCATGACGAGCACCTGGCGATCGTGCAGCCGTCCGTAGCGGCGCTGCTCGCGCACGAGCGACGTCAGCCAGGGCGTCTCCACGCCGGCGACGTCCTGGGCGATCTCGGCGAGATAGCGCAGCTTCTTGATCGCGATGCGCAGCGCATGCAGGCGCTCGGGCTCGTAGAGCGCGCCGCAGTACCGGCGCGCCGCAGTGACGCGAGCCGCGCGACGCAGCATCGCCGCGGCGAGACGATCGCGCCAGAGCCGATCGTGACCGGCTGCCGCGATGTCCTCGGCCGCGGCCGACACGCGATCGCCAATCTCGTCGAGGTCCACGTCACGCGCAGCCTTGCGCATCGCTCGCGTCTCGCGCGCGATGCGGCGGTCGATCCACACGCCGAGCCCGCGCGTCTGCTCGACGGTCCAGCGATGCCCGCGCGCAGCGGCCGTCAGATCCTCGCGCGCGATCAGCAGATCTCTCGCCGGTCCGAACGTGCGTCCAATCCGCCGCAGATCGCGCAGCAGCCGCCGCGGATGACGCACCGCGTCCGCCCGGCGGACGATGTCGGCGATGACGCGGAGGCGGCGGGTGGCGATGCGCACGCGGCGCAGGGCCTCGGCGTTGCCGCGCACGGCGTCGGGCCACGCGTCGACGAGACGCGCGCGTTGATCGGCCGCGACGCGTGACAGACCGGCACCGACCGGCGTGGTAGCATCCGCCATCAGCGCCCTCGCTCGGCGGGCGCGACGCTCATGCGCATCGCCGCGATCGACATCGGCACGAACTCGCTCCACATGATGGTCTGCCGGATCCGGCCGGATCTCTCGTTCGAGGTGATCGACCGCGAGAAAGACATGGTGCGCCTCGGCATGGGCGGCCTCGACGGCCGCCGGCTCGCCGACAGCAGCATGGCGGCCGCCGTCACCACGCTATCAAAATTCGTCCGGATCGCCGAGGCGCAGGGCGTCGACGAAATCGTGGCCGCGGCCACGAGCGCCGTGCGCGAGGCCGAGAACGGCGCTGATTTCGTCGCGACCGTGCAGCGCCAGCTCGGGCTGCGCGTGCGCGTCATCTCGGGCACCGAGGAAGCGCGGCTCATCCATCTGGCGGCCGCCTACGCCATCCAGCTCGGCAAGCGCCCATCGATCGTCGTCGACATCGGCGGCGGCAGCACGGAGATCACGCTCGGCACGTCGGAGCGGATGATCGCCGGCAAGAGCTTTAAGCTCGGCGTCATCCGGCTCACCGAGAAGTTCGGCCAGTCCGATCCGCTGTCGCGGCGCGACGAGCGCCGCATGGTCCGGCGTATCAACGGCGAGATTGGCGACTACCTCGAGCAGCTCTCGAAGCGGCGGATCGATCGCGTGATCGGCACGTCGGGCACGATCCAATCGCTCGGCGCGATGGTGACGGGCCACGCGACGGGCGAGGATCTGCGGCAAGTACGCGTCAGCACGAAGGCGCTGCGGCGGCTGCGCAAACGGCTGACATCGTTGACGCTGCAGCAGCGGTTGAAGCTGCCCGCGCTCGATCCGAAGCGCGCCGATCTCGCGCCGGCCGGCGCGGTCCTGCTCGACACGATCCTCGACGGCCTCGACGCCGACGAGATCACGCTCTGCGACTTCGCGCTGCGCG
>DASZVJ010000265.1:0-28111 GCA_035547155.1 Vicinamibacterales bacterium | reverse complement strand
CACCTGTTGAAAGCATTCGCACCCCGCGTGGTGGAAGCGACGCACCTCGTGAAAAGAGTGGTCTCAGTGATGAGCGAAGTCAAGCCATAGGGCGATGCCCCACAGGCCGCCGGTGATGAGCCACCAGAGCCCTCGCTTCGGCTGCCGGTAACGCAGGAGCAAGCCACCCCACACGATGTCCGCCAAGAGGAAGGCTCCGAAGACGGGCAGCGCAAGAGCCCACACGAAGGGCTCGCCTGTTATAGGGATCGCTCCATGCTCTTGCGGTATTTTCCATCCGCGAGAAGCAAGCCTGAGGTAAAGCAGGATTCCCGCCGCATTCGAGAGCACGAACACGAGATCAAGGGGTCTTATCGAGCGGCCCGCATGGCGATCGACGGATGCGATTGACATGTGTATGTCGCCTCTCCAGAATCCAGAGCTACACCAAGATCCCCGTGCCGCCACGACGGCCGGGCGCGCGTCGCCGTAGACGGCACGGCCGATGATGAGGGGGCGCTTCGCCACTGCCAACATGCGGACAGGCGAACGACGCGGCAACGACTCAACCGCTGATGGCGAAGGGGTGCGTGAAGAGCTGACTCAGCGTCGGATGGCCAGAGCACGAGAACGGCTCGACGACCAATCATGACGATGCCCGGTGGCGTGAACCATCGCGTGCCGGTCACGGTCATACGACATTGTCTCGGCGTCATGGCTCGTCCAGTTTGACTGAACATGTAGCACAACTACCAATTAGCCCAAACCGCATAGATCGAGAATGCACATATCAATAAGGCCAGAAATGAAAACCAAGCCTCCGACTGCCAGTCCTGATGTTTTGCATTTTGACGCCGCCATCTACGCGCAGATAGTGCGGACCTTACGGATATGACGGCAAAGAAGCATGCGGCCGCCGACATCACTATATTTCCTGGGTATTCGCTACCAACTGGACCCGACATGGCTATTCTCCAGCCTTGCAAGAACTAGGAACATAAGCATCGATCGTGCTCTGCTCGATCCGCTATCAGCCCGAACTCTTCAAGGCCGTCCAGCAGCAGATCGACAAGGCGGCGCTGGTGAAGTTGCTGGAGTAGACGACATGTCGAGTTTCCGAGATGACCCCAGCCGCTGATGGCGAGGAGCTGCGTCGGGGGCCAACTCAGCGCCGGATGGCTTGAGCACGAGAACTGCGCAGCAGACCAGTCATGACGATGGCCGCCAAACGAGATAGCTCTCACCGTCGTACGCCCGCACGAAGGCCAGTGACACATTTCGTACGATGTTGTCGATCGCGGATTTCGCGATGTCATTCTCAAGCGGCTGGAGAGACGTGGAACGCGTCACGACAAATACATTGGATAGGTAGCCTGCATCGGTTAGCGTCAAAAGACGTTCGAGCGCGCTGACTTTCATCGATGGACCAGATACGACACCGTAGAGTTCGTCATGCCTGGAGAATGTATCGAATGGCCAAGTCGACACTTCTGATGCATCGGGCGGAACAGTCGCACTTTCAGCGATGACCATGGCTGTGTCAGCTTTCGCCTTTTGCTCGAGAATCACTGAGACGGCCTCATCGACGCCGTATCTCGCCGAAATGCCCATCCCATGGCTGAACGCGTATATAGCAGAATCAGACGCCGTATCGGGCACAAGGGCTTCGATGATTCCTCCGTTCACCGTCGAGGCCACAGTCTTCGCGAGTGTAAACCCCAAGGAAAGGCGCTCAACGAGATAGCTGAGGCCTCGCTCGTCGAGCATTCGATGGATCAACGTGCCATGCGACATAGTCGGCTACTTCTTGGGAAGTATACGACCATCGGGATATACGTTGAGCCAGGATCGGGCGCCGCCGTGATCGTCACGACGGTGTTCAACGGATAGCCGGACCCCGCACGGAATCGCCTGCATGTGCGTCACGGTGCGTTGTTACAGCGCAAAGACTTGCGGCGGCGAGAGAAGATCTCAGGCCACGAAAGTGCCCAGCCGCACGCGATCGTGACGCTGAGAAGGAGCACCACGCTCGAGAAACCAACAGTCATGATGTAGACGAGAGACATGTCATCGACATGTTGCACGCGTGCCGCAATCGCAATCCACAGGATCACGCCGATGACCTGAAGGCCAGAGACAGCGAGAAAGAGCCGTGCCACGAGGACGCGAGCTGGCGTGACACCAATTACAGGTCGCCGCGGAACAATAGACGGGAGGCATACCAAGAACAAGGGCACGGAATGCAAGCCGAAAAGCCATTGAAACGGCACCGGGCTATTTGGCAACTGATAACCCGCCCAGCAGGCAAATTCAAAGACGATTGAGCCGGCAACGGCGACACAGCCGTAAATAAATCCGTACCGTTCAATCCAACGAATCACTGACACCGCAGACGGCTCTCGTGAGCGGCTGGAGTAGACGGGCCCACGACTACGGGTGCGGATTGGCGATGTACACCACTTCCCCGCGGGCAGCAGCTGTCACGCCTTCGCAGTGCTGTTCGAACGTCGCCTGGAATTTCTGCAGGACGCCCGAGATGTCATAGAGGATCTGGTGCACCTGGAACGTCGCCGTCAGCGTGTTGCAGCCGCGGCTATTCCCCATGAGCGAGAACAACGGAGAGGGCGACGGAAACGGCCATCGCGTTGCGCCCTCGTACACGCCAGTGACGAGCGGCCCACCAGGAGGCGCGCGGAACGAGATCGTCCACCAGTCGCCCGGGTCGGTGGCCGACGTCACGGTCACGCTGACGTCCGTGGTTCCGTAGCTGGGATCACTCGTGAACGTCGCCGCCGGAGGCGCGTAGCTCCAGGTGCGGCCGGCACCGATATAGTCGCCCTGATCGCTGACGAACGACAACGACGACGAAGACGGATTCGGTGTCGGTGCGGGCAACGCGACGGGCGGCGGCGCGATGACAACCTCGCCGATCAGCGCTGCGGTCCCGCCTTCGCAATGCTGCTCGAAGGCCGCGTCGAAGCGATTGATGCGACGGCCCATGTCGAAGTCGGCGGTGTAGATGACCAGCCGTCCGGTGGCGGCACTGCAGCCGCGGCTCTCACCGACGACCGATAGCCCCGCCGTCGATGAGGACGGGAACCGTGTGGCGTCGTACGCGCCCGGCGTGAGCGTGCGCCCAGCCGGAGCCTGAATGCGCAGCGTCCAGAACGAACCGTCGACCGCCTTCACATTGACGTTCAGCTCGCTCGCCGACGGCTCGAGGAAACTGTCGATGACCGCCGCCGGCGCCACATCGTCGCGCGTCCGGCCGGCGCCGACATAGTCACCGGGCTGACTGACGAACGAGAAGCGGGAGACCGCGCTCGAGCTCGGTCCCGGCAGCGACGGCGCGGAAGGAGGCGGTGTCGGCCCAGGATTCGGCGTCGGAGTCGGTGTGGGCGTTGGCGTCGGATTGGGAGTTGGCGCTGGCGCGGGGGCACCGGCGGCTTGCGTGATCGTTGCCGTGCGGCCCGCGACGACGATGCTCGCGGTCCGTGTTTGCGTGGACTCGTTGGCAGCCAACGTGAACGCGACCTCGCCGTCACCGCTGCCGCTGTGCCTGCTATCCAACGCGACGCTGCTGTCTGCCGTTTCCGCGGTCCAGTCACACACAGACGGGCTCGCGATCACGATTCGGCCCGCGCCTCCTGCAGCGGAAAACGTATTGGGCGACGCCTCGACGCTCGTCGCGCAATCCGACGTCGGATCCTGCACGATCGTCACGACGTGTCCCGCGACCGACACCGAACCGGTCCGCTCACGTCCGGGGTTCGGCGCGACGTCCACGACGAGGTCACCGTCGCCGGTACCGGAGGCGGGACTGATCTGCAGAAACGCGTCCGATGACGCGGCATTCCAGGCACACGCGGCCGAGCCGCTGATGGCAACCGACGCCCGATCGCCGCGCGCTCTGGCGACGATCTTCGAAGGGCTCACGGCGAACGAGCATCCCTGCGCCACATCCGACGCGCGCTGACTAATCTCGACTTGCTGGTCCGCGACGGTCAGATACCCGGTGCGCGCAGCGCCCGAATTCGCGTCGACCGACACCTGCACGTTCCCGCTGCCTTGCGTACCGGACGGCAACGCGGCCGTCACAAAGGACGCCTTCGAGTTCGCGGTCCAGGTGCAATCCGCCTGCGTCGACACGGGAATGGTGAAGGCCGCACCAGCCGCATCGACACTGCGCGTGCGATCGGCGTTGGCAATCGTGTACGTGCACGGCGTGGCTGTGGCCGCCGGCGGCGTCTGCTGAGTCTGTGCGGGTGTCGTCGAAGGGGCGGTTGGCGCGGCGCCATTGGAGCAGGCGAACGCCAGGAGAGCCATCGCCCCGGTGACCGCGCGCGTTGCGGCACGTCCGGACATGAGCATGGCGGCGCACATGATACTGCAAGCCTGGTCCCAGCATAGCGGCCTGAATGTTCGTCCGTGCGACCGGTGGAAGTACCCCGGCCGCGCGCGAAAATTGCTATGCTCTGCCGCGGAGCTCAACACCCATGTCTCGTCATCTCATTCAGCGATTCCTGCTGTCGGCCGTGCTCGTGTGCCTCGCGGCCGCGCCGGCGGCGGCCCAGCGATATACGGCCAAACAGGACGGCGACGTCATCGAGCTCGCCGACTCGACGGCGCAGATGAACGTCTCGGTCGTCTGGAGCATGAGCAACGCCTGGCGCATCCAGGTCAAGGGCCAGGATCTCGTGCGGCCCGCGGCGTCGCTCGCGGACTTCATGGCGCGGCCTGGCCTGTCCGGCATGCCGTTCCTCGCGCCGTTCGCCAACCGTCTCGATCAGACCGCCTTCTACGCCAACGGCAAGAAGTACAACTTCGACGTCGAGCAGGGCAACGTGCGCGGGCCGATTCCGAGCACGGGCTACGTCAACGGCACCAAGACGTGGCAGCTCGTCGAGTTCAAGGCCGACGCCAACAGCGCGTGGGTCACGTGCAAGCTCGACTTCTATCGCGACCCGGCCTTCATGCAGCAGTGGCCGTTCGCGCACACGGTGACGATGACGTATCGCGTGTCGAACGGCGCGCTCGAAGTGCACACGCGCCTCGACAATCTCAGCCACGACCCGATGCCGGTCTCGATCGGCTTCCATCCGATCTACCAGCTGCCGGACGGCAACCGCGACGACTGGACGGTGTCGGTCGACGCGAAGACGCACTGGATCGAGATCCCGCAGCGCCTGCCGACCGGCGAGACGCAGCCGATCGAGAATTTCTTCGGCGGCGATCGGACGTCCATCCAGCTCAAGAAGTACGCGCTCATCGACGACGTCTTCACCGATCTGATTCGCGACGCGAACGGCCGCGCGACGATGAAGCTCATGTACAACGGCAAGGAGCTCCACGAGATTCTCGGACCGAAGTTCAAGACGATCCTGCTGTGGTCGACACCGCTCTCGCAGGGCGGATTCGGCGGCGGCGGACGCGCCGGCGGTCAAGGCCGTGCGGGTCGCGCGGGCGGCGGCCCTGGCGGTCCAGCAGCCGGCGGTCCTCGCGCGGGCGGTCAGCCTCCGGCACCGCAGCCCTCGGGCCCATTCCCCGTCGATCCCGCAGACGGCGTGAAGGTCGCACCGCCGGCTGCCGACGGCGCGACGCCCGCGCCCGGTAACAAGGGCTTCATCGCGTTCGAGCCGATGGTCGCGATCACCAACGCGCTCAACCTCGCGCAGTCCGGCGCGTACAAGGATCTGCAGACGATCCCGCCCGGCGGCTCGTGGGAAGAGAGCTTCTGGGTGACGACGAAAGGGTACTAGGTTCCGGGTTCCCGGGTTCCCGGGTTCTCGGGTTCTCGGGTTCCGGGTTCTCGGTTCTGAAGTTTCTAAGTTCGCAGTTCGAAGTTCAAAGTTTGCCCCCACACCCCTTGTGTTCATAGGGGGACGCCTGCTAGGCTCCCTGTGAACGCAAGGGGAGCAATGACCAGGCTCGATCTGATCCGCGGCACGCTCGACGTCCTCATCCTCAAGGCCCTCGCCTGGGGACCACTGCACGGCTACGCCATCACCAGCTTCATCCGCGCGCAGAGCGACGAGGCGCTGCTCGTCGAAGAAGGCACGCTCTACCCCGCGCTCTGGCGGCTCGAGAGCAAGAAGCTCGTCGCCGCCGAGTGGGGCCTGTCCGAGAACAATCGCAAGGCGAAGTTCTATCGGCTCACGCCCGCCGGCCGGCGGCATCTGCAACAGGAATCACGGACGTGGGAGGCGTACGCCACGGCCGTCGCCAAAGTCCTCGGCGCGACGCAGCCCGTGCCGCGACGCAAGCCCGTATGACACGCACGACGCGGCGTCCGCGCGCAGCCCGGCGTCTGTTCGGCGCCGATCCGGCCGCCGACGTGCGCGACGAGCTGCAATTCCACCTGGATGCCAAGGTCGACGAGCTGATCGAGCGCGGGTGGCTGCCGGACGAGGCGCGCCGTGAAGCCGAACGACAATTCGGCGATCGCGCATCCCTCCAGCAGATTGGCGAACGAATTGGAGACACCATGGATCGCCGGCGACGAGTGAGCGACTACTGGAACGACGGCCTGCAGGACCTGCGCTTCGCGAGCCGTACGTTCGTCCGCGAGCGAGGGTTTGCGTCCGTCGCGATCCTCGTGCTCGCCTTGGCCGTGGCCGCCAACGTCGCCACGTTCAGCGTCGTCAATACGCTGCTCCTGCGGCCGCTGCCGTTCGCCGACGCGAACGAGCTGACGTGGATCGCACCGCCGCCCGCGGCGTGCGGGCTGTCGTGCGCGACGTACTCCTCCGATGCGTACGAAGAGTTCCGCGACGAGAGCCGCGTCTACCAGGACGTGACGGGCTACTTCGCGTTCAGCGGCGCCGACAACCTGCGCCTGGAAGACCACGGCGAATCGACGCCGGCCACCGGGCTGATGGTCATCGCGAACTTCTTCCAGACGCTCGGCGTCCCGCCGGCGCTCGGTCGCGCGTTCACCGCCGATGACGCACGAACCGGTGCGAGGCCGGTCGCCATGCTCTCGCACGCGTACTGGATGCGTCAGTTCGCCGCCAACGCGTCCATCGTCGGCCAGACGATCGTGCTGAACGGCACGTCGGCTACGGTGATCGGCGTGCTGCCGGCCGCGTTCGACTTCGGATCGGTCTTCTCGCCCGGCGCGCGCGTCGATCTGTTCACGCCGCTGGATCTCGACAATGCGCGCACCTGGGGCAACATCGTCACGCTGATTGGTCGACTCCAGCCTGGCGTCACGCTCGCGCAGGCACGCGACGATGCGTCGCGGGTCGCACCGGACCTGTACTTTCGCAAGAGCCGCCCCGAGACCCTCGGCCGCTATCGCGACCGACTCGTGCCCACGCCGCTCAAGACGCACGTGAGCGGACAATGGCACCGGCCGCTCGTCGTGCTGTGGTGCGCGGTCGGCCTGGTGTTGTTGATCGCCTGCGTCAATCTCTCGAACCTCCTGCTCGTCCGTACCGCGGCGCGCAGCCGCGAGCTCGCGATGCGCCGCGCGCTCGGCGCGACGCGGGCGCGCCTCGTACGACAGTCGCTCACGGAAAGTCTCGCGTTGTCCGGCGCGGGAGCCGCGCTCGGCCTCGCCGGCGCGTTCGGCCTCGTGCGCTGGCTCGCGCATCGCGGCGATCTCGATCTCCCGCTGCTCAATGGCATCACGATCGACGGCGTGTCCGTCGTCTGGACGGTGCTGATCGCAATTCTCGCGGCCGCGCTCTTCGGCGTCGTGCCGGGCCTGAAGATGGCTGGCGGGAATGTGCAGGAGGCGCTCAAAGACTCGGGGCCCGCAGCGGGACGCGGCCCGCGGCACGAACGTCTGCGCGTCGGATTGGTGATCGCCGAGATTGCGCTCGCGTGCGTGCTGCTCGTCGGTGCGGGGCTGCTTCTGCGCAGCTTCGTCAATGTGCTCGACATCGATCTCGGGTTCGCGCCGGATCGCGCGGCGACGATCGCCGTCGATTATCGCGGCGGCTCAGGCCCCGAAGACGTGCAAGCCGCCAGCCGGACGGCCGCGCTTCGGCAGATCATCGAGCGCGTCGATGCGCTGCCGGGCGTCGAGCTGGCGGGCGTCACGGACTATCTGCCGCTCGGGCCGAATCGTTCCTGGGGCTCGCCGGCGCCAAAGGGCAAGGTCTTTCGTCCAGGCGAGCTCCCCGGTCCGCTCGTGTACGTCGTGACGCCGGGCTTTCTGCCCGCGATGGGCATCAACGTCCACGGGCGGGATTTCACCTGGGCGGACACGTTCGGCGGCCGGCGCGTGGCGATCATCAATCAGGCTGCGGCGCGCGTTTACTGGCCGGGTGAGGACGCCGTCGGCAAGATTCTCGTGGCCAATCGGGGCGACACCGAGATCATCGGCGTCGCCGACGATGTCCGGACGGAGAAGGTGGAAGACGGGAGCGGCTGGCAGATCTACTACCCGGCCATGCAGGAGTCGCCGACCTCGGCGCAGCTGGTCGTGCGCTCGCGTCTGCCGATCGACTCGCTCGGATCGAGCGTCCTTCACGCGCTACGCGAGCTCAATCCGCAGCAGCCCGCCGCCGAGCTGAAGCCGCTCCGCGCGATCGTCGGTCACGCCGTCTCGCCACGACGCTTCTTCATGCTGCTGGTCGCGGCGATGGCCGGTCTCGGGCTGCTGCTCGCGGCGCTCGGCATCCACGGCGTGATCGCGTACTCGGTCGCGCGTCAGTCGCGCGACATCGGCGTGCGCATGGCGCTCGGCGCCAGCGCCGGGCGCGTGCGGCGCGACGTGCTGCTCGCGACCCTGCGCGTCGCGCTGATTGGCATCGTGGTCGGGATCGTCGTGTCGCTCGCCGCCGCGCGTCTCATCGCGTCGCTGCTCTTCGGCACATCGCCGTGGGACGCGCCGACGTACATCGGCATGGCCGCGATCTTCCTCGCAGTCGCGTTGATCTCCGGCTACCTGCCTGCGCGGCGTGCGTCGCGGATCGATCCGATCGTCGCGCTGCGGAGCCATTGAGCACGTGGCCTCATCATGGTAGCCTCGTGACTACATCATGGAGGACGCCATGCAGGTCATCGGCGTGCGCGAGCTCAAGGCGCGATTGAGCCGACACTTGCGCCGCGCGCAGGCCGGGGAGCGGATCGTCGTCACGGATCGCGGCCGAGCCATCGCCGCGCTCGGGCCAGTCAAAGAGACCGCCAGGCCCGCGTGGATTCTCGAGCTGGTCGCCGAAGGACGTGCGAGCTGGAACGGCGGCAAACCGGCAGGCCTGGCGAACCGGATCAAGACCAAGCATCTGCTGGCGTCGGCCGCCGTCATCGAAGGCCGTCGATGACGGTCTATCTCGACACCAGCAGTCTGGTGAAGCTGTACGTCGACGAGGTGGACTCGCCGGCCGTCCTCGATCTCGTCACGCGCGCGACGACCCTGACCACGTCGACCGTGGCCTATGCCGAGGCGCGCGCGGCGTTCGCACGCCTCCGAAAGACGCGCAGCATTTCCCCCGTGGCGGCCGCCAAAGCCGCCAGCCAACTCGATGCCGACTGGAGCGGCTATGTCGCCATCGACGTCACGCGCGACATGAGCCTTCGTGCAGGCCGCCTCGCCGATCGCTTCGGCCTGCGCGGATTCGACGCCATTCACCTCGCATCGTTCGAGCTCGTGCTCGAGCGTGCCGATGACGACGTGGCGTTCTCGAGCGGCGACGCGGCGCTCTCGAAAGCCGCGAAGCGCCTCGGATAAGCCGAACGCTACAAGCCTGACGGAAACGTGTAGACCGGCGGCGAGACGATCGGGTCGCCGACCTCCAGCGTGATCTGCTCGTGCGCGGTCAGCACGATCGCGCGCGGATCGCCTGCGTACGGACGGCCATCGACGAACGCGTGCACGGTCCCCTGCATGCCCGCGACGTTGGTTTTGCTGAGCGGGCGTCCCCAGATGTCGAAGAACTGTCCGAGCGTGTACGTGCGCGCATCGGGCGACTCCACGTGGATGATGCCCGTCGCGTCGTGCGTGTGCAGCCAGTAAAGCGCGGAGCCGCCGGCGAAGCCGTTCATCGCGCGCGGATTGACGATGCCGATGCCGAGGGGCACGGCAATCTGCTCCCCGCGATCGAAGAGCGACAAATGCGCGTGGATGTGGACCGCGAGCATCTCCTGCGAGAGCCCCTGGATGCCGTCCACCTGCTGGCCGTTGCCGCCGCTCGCCGTGTCGCCCGGGGGAAAAACCGCCTTGCCGATTTGCGTCGCCTGCCCAAGCGCGATGGGCCGCCGCTGCGCAGCGGCGGGAACGGCGACAAGAACGATCGCCGCGAGGACTGCGGGGAGAACGCCACGGCGCGAGCTCGTGCACATGCGGAACAGCATAGCCGGAGTTCCCGGGAGTCTCGTCAACGCGTCGCCAGGCGCCGCGACCAGAGCCACATCGCACCACGGCACACCGCGGCCGCGCCCATCACGATCAGGATGGCGGCAAACGGCGCGAGATGCAGCACGAGGCGCGAGTCGATGCCCAACGGAATGACGAACGCCAGGAGATTCACGGAGAGCGCCGGCACGAGCAGGAGCTCGCGGGCACGCGTGAACGCGGCGACGCCCAGACCGATCAGGTAGCACAGATAGATCGGGATCGACGACCAGCCGAGCACCTGCCTCAGCAGCGCCGTCGGCACGACCAGCGCCGCGTAGCCGACGGTGATACGCCTGATGACCTCGCGTGGCGCGTGGAGCTCGAACAGATATTCGAACATGTTGATGCGGCGTCCGGAGTACGAGCTCAGCGCCAATTGCGCCTCGGTGGGGCACCCGTCGCACCCCGTTCGCGTCACGCGCATGAACTCATAGTTCCGATAGAACGTCGGCACGAGCGTGCGCGTGAAGTAGAACGCCTGTGTGAACGTCCGGTGCGTGTAAATGCCGTACGGCAGGACCGCGGCCACGGTGACGGCCACGGCGAGCACGATCCCTGCCGTCGGTACGCGCTGTTTGAGGCGCGCCATGCCGATCGCCGCGGCCGCCGGAATGACGCCGGTCAGTTGCGTGAGCGCGGTCAGCGTCGATCCCAGCGCAAGCCCCACGGCGGCGATCCATCGAGGCAGCCCCCGAACGCAGGCAAAAAATGCGACGATGACGAGCGTCAACGCGAACAGATCCGTGCGATGCGCGTCGACGCTGGACGCAACCAGCGCCGGGTGGACCGCGAGCAGGACGCAGACAGCGAGTGCCTGGAGCGGCTTCGCGAGATACACGCGCGCGAAGACGGCCGTCATCCCGAACAGCAGCAGCGACGTCGCCAGCGAGAACACGCGTCCCGCGACGGGATTGTCGCCGACAAGCCGTTGGCACACTCGCACGAGCCACGGCCAGAGCGGCTCCCGGAGCTGCGTGTCGTACCAATAGTGCATCCGGTGCACGATCGCACTCACCGTCTCGGCGTCTGGCGAAAGCGGCGCATCGAGAGCGGCGACGAGCGCGTGCCACCGCGCCGAGAAGGCCCACACCAGCACGAGACAGAACGACAGTATTTCCAACGTGCGTCGTCCGCCGGCGCCGCGTCGCCGGACGATGGCGGCGATGACGGCCAGCGCACATGCGGCGGCGACAATAACCGGCGAGAGCCAGAAGAAGGCGTCGCGCGGCGCAAACGCGGCAGGCATCAGGGCGTGTACGGCCGCGGTGGCCATGAACGCGGCAGATCCCGCCGCAGCAATGATCCATCGACGCCGGCTGAGCACGCCGCCGCCCCAGATCGCAACGGCTACGACCAGCCAGGACGAGGTCACAGGAATGAGACCAGGCCAGGAACGGGTTCCTGACTGCCCCACGACTTGAATCTTGTCGAGGACGAGCGGCTCGCCCGGTGGCGCGCCGGCCTCGCGCTCGACGTGCACGGCGAGCACAATGTCGCCCGCGCCGCGGCAGGGCGTCAGCGGAACCACGACCCCGACGTTGACTGGCGTGAAGACGTTCGTGGCCACGGGAACGAAATGCCGGCCGTCGATCGCGCACGTGATGACCGCCGTGAGACCTGGGCGGTCATACAGCCAGAGCTTCGCGACTGGCTCGTCCGGCTGGAGACGAGAGACCGGCAGCCGGACGTCCATACGCTGCCCGGCGGCGATCGTGATCCCGTTCGCCGAAAATCCTCCAGAGCCGTCGACCTGTCCGATAGCGCGCGCATGCGCGCCGTGGTCGTCGAAATCCTCGTCCAGCACGACCCGGTTGGCCGGCGCGCTGAGCGGTCGCCATTCGCTGCGAAAAGCCGCCGACAGGCCGATGGCGGCGACGAGAAACACCAGCGTCGTGAATCCCGGCCCGGCGGATCGGGCGGTGGCGCCTGAGGAGAGCCTGCGAGGCCGATGGGAAGGACGTGTGATCGTCATCCGCGCGCCGTTGGTCACGCACTGACCTGCCTGACGATGTCGGAGCACGCAGACTAGAACATACGCCGCACGTGATCAAGGCGGCACACCGCCGTGCGTCGAGCGGTTCACGTCCGCGTCTCCCTGGGAGGCGCTCTGCATTGCCGCGTGAACCGCCCTGCGCTATAACCGGAGTGCCTGCCGCGCCATCGCTGGAGGATGCGAGTGACTGGACGACTGCTCATCACCGGAGCCGTGATCTGCGCGTTGGGGATTCCGCTCGCCGGTCAGGATCCGCCGGATCCGTTCGTCGCCGCGCCGCCGGAGCCGCCGCCCACGGCGCTCGAGGCGTTCAGCCCATCGGACACGCTCATCACGATGGGCTACACCGAGCTCGGCAGCGTTGCCGCGGGAAGCGCGATCGTGCGCGTGGACGTGCGCGACCTGCGCACGCCCGCGGGCGACGGCGTGCGCGGCATGACGGTGGACGTGATCGAAAGCCAGACGCGCCGCGATCGATCGTTCATCGACGTCGACGAGGTCGCGCCGCTCCTCAGAGGCATCGACGCGATGCTGGACGTCCGATCCAACCCGACGTCGTTCGATCGCTACGAGCTGCGCTACGTCACGCGCGGCGAGCTGTGGCTGCGCACGGTCGTGACGCCGAGAGGCGCGATCGTCTACGCGATGCAGGCCGGCCGCACGGTACGCGCACAGGCGCAACTGGACGTCGCGGATCTGGTGAAGCTGCGCGCGCTGTTTGCCGCGGCGGCGGCGAAGCTGGGCACGCCGTGATGCGGCGAGTCGTCGCGCTCGTGACGTGCCTGGCGCTCGGCAGCGGCGTCGCGGCAGCACAGCGCGCCGGCGAGGCGTCGCCTTCGATCCCCCCGAGCACCGCGGACACGACGGCCGAACAGCTCTGGCGGCCGCCGCATCGTTTCTGGGACGCGGGCAACATCGCGCTGGCCGGCGGCGTCGCCGCGTCGCGCGCGCTCGACTACGACTCGACGGGCCATTTCCGCAAGCTCGGCGACCACGAATGGCTGCTGACCGATCGGATCGTCGACAACAAGCCGCTGTTCGCCGCGATCGAGATCGGCGGCGCCGCGGCGACGATCGGCGTGGCCTACTGGCTGCATCGGAACGGCCATCACAAGATGGAGCGCTGGCTGATGGCGATCCACACGGGCATCACCGTCGGCGGCGCGATTCACAACTACTCGCTCGATCCGCCGCGGTGATTCGCCGTGACGCCTGGCCTCATGGTGCCGGCACCGCTTGAATCCGGATCGAGCCGCTGCCGCTGCGGATCAGGACGACCGGCCCGCCGCCGCGAATAGCGCCGGCGACTGCGCGTTTCGCGATCGTTCCCTGCACGAGATCAGGACTGACGGTGATGGAGCCGGAACGGGTCGCGGCGTCGATCGAACAACGACTGTCTGGCGTAAGGCTCATGGTCACGGCGCTCGACGACGTTCTGACGGTCCACGCGCGCGCCGGCGCGCCATCGATGGTCACCTGGCCGCTCTGCGTCTTCACGAGGGCGCCGCCGTCCACACCGCGAAGGCGAATCGCGCTCGATCCGGTCTCCACGTCCACGTCGCCATGGCCGGTCAGTGCGGCATCGACGTCGCCGCTCTGCGTCCGGACGCGCAGGGACGAGCCGACCTGCGATCCGGTGAACGCACCGCTCGTCGTCGTCACCTGGAGCGCACCGGCAATCGCGTCGGTCCTGATCGCCCCGGATCCGCTCGAGACGACGACCGTCCCGCCGAGCGCGGTGAGCGCGATCGCGCCAGTGTGCGTCTGCACGTCCACGGCTCCCGTGACATGCGTGACGGACGTCGCACCGGAGTCGCTCACCGATCGCACGGTCGTCCCCGGAGGCACGCGAATCTCATAGCTCACGGTCACGGCGCGCTGCGCGACCGGATCCGGCGGCGGTTGCGCGCGCACGATCGCGCCGTCGAGGACGACCGGCGGCGACGCGGCGATCTCGCGCGCGAGATCGGCCGCGTTCGCGGGGACGTCCCACCCGACGCGGACGGTGACTTCGCCCGCGACGACGATCCGTCCAGGATCACCGGCCACGATCGTGATGCGGCCGCGCACCGTCGTCACCTCGAGCGTCGCGGCGTCCGGCACGTCGAACGCGCGCTCGAACGGCACGCGCTGCGCGAACGCGAGCGAGGGCACCGCCAGTCCGGCCGCGACGAGCACGACGGCAATCGTGTGTGTGTGCATGAGCCAGTGTAGATGCGGATGCCGCCATCCCGTGCGTTTTCGGAGGCGCGGGTGATACGGTATCGCGCATGAAGCCGACCCTACTCGCTCTCGCATTTGCCGCCGTTGCTGCGGTACCGGCTGCGGCGCAGGTACAGCCAGGCACATCGGCCTATACGACACGTCTGGACGATCCACGCGCGGTCCATCTTTCGGACGCCAAAGGCGACGGCATTGCGGACGACACCGCGGCCATTCAAGCAGCCATCGACAAAGCCAGCGACGATCGCGGCGAGGGCATCGTCTTCATTCCGCAAGGCCGCTACCGGCTGACGCACACGATCTACGTATGGCCGGCGGTGCGCGTGATCGGCTGGGGCGCCACACGTCCGGTGTTCGTGCTCGCGGACAACACGCCCGGCTTCCAGGACGGCATCGGCGCGATGGTGATCTTCGCCGGTGCGCGACTGCGTCCCGCCGTCGCCGGGCCCGGCCGCGGCGGGCCTGGACGCGGCGGGTTCCGCGTGCCGTTCCCGCCGCCGGACAGCGTGCCCGCCAACGATCGGATCAGCGACGCGAATCCCGGCACGTTCTATTCGGCGCTGTCGAACGTCGACTTCGAGATCGGCGCGGGCAACGCGGCGGCCGTCGGCATCCGCTTCCACGGCGCGCAGCACGACTATCTCAGCCACATCGATTTCCACATTGGATCGGGCCTGGCGGGCATCCATCAGGTCGCCAACGAGGCCGAGGACCTGCGTTTCTTCGGCGGCCGCTACGGCATCCTCGCGGAGAAGCCGTCACCCGCGTGGCAGTTCACGCTGATCGACGGTCAGTTCCAGGGCCAGCGCGACGCCGCGATCCGCGAGCACGAAGCGTCGCTGACGCTCGTCAACAATCACTTCCGCGACGTGCCGGTCGCAGTCGACATCGATCCGGACTACTCGGACTGGTTGTGGATCAAGGACAGCCGCTTCGAGAACGTGTCCAACGCCGCGATCGTCATCAGCGCGGAGAACAACGTGTACACGCAGATCGGCGTCGAGCATGCGGTCGCTGCGAGCACACCGGTGTTCGCGCGCCTTCGCGAGAGCGGGAAGACATTCGGCCGCGGCGGGATCTATCAGGTCAACGCGCTCAATCACGGATTGATCCTGCCGTCGCCCGGTGAGATGGGCGCGATCGGCACGCGCTTCGACGCGGTGCCACTGTCGGCCATGCCCGCGCCGCCACCGCCGGCGATTCGCGCGCTGCCGGCGACGAGCGAGTGGGTGAGCCTCCGCACACTCGGCGTGACCGGCGACGGCAAGACCGACGACACCGCCGCAATTCAGCACGCGATCGACACGACGCGCGTGCTCTACGTTCCCGCGGGCCGCTACATCGTGCACGACACGATCCGCCTGAAGCCGGACACGGTGCTGATCGGCCTGCATCCGTCGATCACGCAGTTCGATCTGCCCGATCGGACCGAGGGCTTCCAGGGTGTCGGTGCGCCCAAAGCGCTGATGGAAACGCCGAAGGGCGGACACAACATCGTCAGCGGCATCGGGCTGTTCACCGGCGGCATCAACGACCGCGCCGTCGAGCTGCTCTGGCGCTCGGGTGCCGACTCTTTACTTGACGACGTGCGGTTTCTGGGCGGGCATGGAACGAACAATCCCGACGGCAGCCGCATGAACCCGTACAACGAGACGCACAGCGCCGATCCGGATTTCCACAAACGCTGGGACGGTCAGTATCCGTCGCTGTGGGTGACCGATGGCGGTGGCGGGACGTTCACCAATCTCTGGACGGTGGACACCTACGCGCAGGCGGGCATGTACGTCTCGGACACGACGACGCCGGGCAAGGTATACGAGCTGTCGGACGAACATCACGTCCGTACCGAGTTCGCGTTGAACCGTGTGGAGAATTGGGACTTCTACGCGCCGCAGACCGAAGAGGAATCCGGTGAGAGCCAGGAAGCGCACTCGCTGGAGATTTCCAACTCCAGGCACATCACCATCGCCAACTACCACGCTTATCGCGTGACGCGGACGATTCGGCCCGTGGACACGGCGGTGCAGATCTTCAACTCCAGCGATATCCGCTTCCGCAACATGCACGTGAACGCCGAGAGCGGGCTCGGCACGTGCGACGCCAACGGCTGCGGCACCTACCTGCGCGCCAGCAAGTTTCCGTACGAGAACGCGATCATCGACGCGACGCACCACATCCAGGTGCGCGAGCGCGAATTCGCGGTGCTGGACATTCCGGCCGATCCGCCTGCGCCGAAAGCGAGCGACATGGGCCAGAAGGTGCAGACGCTCGCGGACGGCTTCTACTCCATCGCCGGTGCGGCCGTCGATGCGCACGGCAAGCTCTATTTCGTCGACCATCACCAGCAGCGCATCTACGGCTGGTCGAAGACCGAAGGGTTGTCGGTCGAACGCGACAATCCGCTCGATCCGGTCAACCTGACGTTCGACAAGAGCGGCAACCTGATCGTGCGCTCGTCGCTCGGCGCGGAAGGCTCCGTCTACACCTTCAAGCCGGGCTCGCCCGCAACCGAGCTGACGATGATTCCCGCGACCGCAGCGACGGCCCATCCCGACGCGACGATCGCCCTGCCAGTGAACTACTGGAACAACGGCGAGTTCAAGGACCAGCTCGACCTGAAGACGTATCGCTACGCGACGTTCGCCGAGATGTTCGCGCGCGACATGGCCGCACCCACGCCGAAGGAATACGTGTCGCCCGACGGCAGCCTCGTCCTGCGTCAGGCGCGCGTGTTTCAGCAGGGGCCGCCGGACGACACCGGATGGCGCTTCTCCAACGATCTCGAGACGTATGGCTTCGTCACCGCCAAAGCGGGCTCGCGCACATTCATCAGCAATGAATCGGAAGCCAAAACCTACAGCGGCCTGGTCCATCCCGACGGCACGATCACCGATCTGAAGGTATTCGCGGATCGCGGCGGCGAAGGCGTGGCTGTGGCGCCGGACGGCAAGGTCTACGTGGCCAACGGCCAGATCTTCGTCTACGCGCCAGACGGCAAACCGCTCGGGCGCGTCGACGTGCCCGAGCGGCCGCTGCAGATCCTGTTCGGCGGCGACGACGGCCGGACGCTGTTCATCCTCGCGCACCATGCGCTGTATGCGGTGAGGATCTGATCCGTCATCATCGAGCGTCGATCCCGTCGAACACTGCCGCGAGCGGCCATCGCGGGATCGCGGCACGCGTGGCGCCGAGCAGATAGACCTCTCGATCGAGCATCGGCGTGAATGCCGATCGAATGATGGCGGGCCGCCCCGGCGGTGGATCGTTGACGGTCTCCGGCGTCAGCCCGAATTGCGATCGATGGGCCGCGAATGCGGCCAGTTTCTGCGTGGCGAACGGGCGCGCGTCGAAATCGAGCGCGACCATCGGCGACGCCATGCCGAACAGATCGGCATCGAGACCGTCCGCCACACCCCGGCCGCGCAGCGTCTCCGCAAAGTGTCGAAATGCGTCGCCGCTCGTGGATCCGTAGAGCAGCCGCACGGGCGCATCTGCGCCGAGCGCGCCGGCGGCAAAGAACGCCGCGGTCGTCGCGTGATGCACGATCTGATGATCGGGATGGTCGTACCCGCCGAGCGGGTCGTGCGTGATCACGACCTGCGGGCGCACGTCGGCGATCACGTCGACGATCGCGCGCACGACCTCGAGCCGATCGACGCCGACGAGCGCGCGCGGATCGTCGCGGCGCACGCGCGCGCCGCGGCCGGAATCGTGGAAGCCGAGCAATCGCGGTGGCTCGATGCCGAGCCGTTCGCATGCGAGATGCAGTTCCTGCGCGCGCAACGCGCCCAGATCGTCCACCGGCTCCAGCGCGGCATCGTGCACGCGTCCTGCATCCCCCATCGTCACCGTCGCGAGCGTCACGCGAGTGCCGCGCGCCGCGCTTTCTGCGAGCACGCCGCCGTACAACACCTCGTCGTCGGGATGCGCGAAGACGGCGAGCAGGCTGCGGCGCGTGGACGTCATCGTCGAATTATGTCGTGCGGACCGATTGCATTTCGCGGGCGCTCGTCAGATTCTGACGTGACCGCCGCCTCGAGCGGCGCACACGAAGGGAACGGACATGGCAGCGAACACGACCAAGGTCGCGCTGGTGACGGGCGCCTCGTCGGGCATCGGCGAGGCCGCGGCGAAGCGCTTGATCGACGCCGGCTTTACGGTCTACGCGGGCGCGCGGCGGCTCGATCGCATGGCCGCGCTCGCGTCGCGCGGCGCGATTCTGCTGCCGCTCGATCTCACCGACGATGCGTCGATCGTGGCGACGGTGGAACGCATTCGCACGGAGCGCGGACGGATCGACGTGCTGCTGAACAACGCGGGCTACGGATCGTACGGCGCCGTCGAGGACGTGCCGATCGCCGAAGGCCGGCGGCAGTTCGAGGTCAATCTGTTCGGGCTCGCGCGCCTGATCCAGCTCGTCACGCCGATGATGCGCGCGCAGCGCGCGGGCCGGATCATCAACATCTCGTCGATGGGGGGCAAGATCTGGGAGCCGCTCGGCGCGTGGTATCACGCAACGAAGTTCGCAGTCGAGGGCTTCAGCGACTGCCTGCGCATGGAGCTCGCGCCCTTCGGCGTCGACGTCGTCGTCATCGAGCCCGGCTCGATCAACACCGAATGGGGCGAGATTGCGCTCGACACCATGGGGCGCGTGTCGAGCGGAACGGTGTATGCGCGGCAGGCCGAGGAGAAGCGCGCGCTGTTCCTGTCGGCCGCCGGTACGGGCTCCGATCCCGATGTCGTCGCGCAAGCCGTGCTGGCAGCCGTCAACGCGCACCGCCCCAAGACGCGTTATGCCGTCGGCGCGTTTGCGAAGCCGATGATCTTCGCCGTGACGTATCTGCCGAACCGTGCGTTCGACTGGATCATGAATCGTCTCGCCAAGCGATCGCTGGCAGGACAACGCGACGCGCGACACACGTAGCCCCGTCTCGCTCGCGCCGCGGACGGCTTCCCGTCACCAACCCTGCAGGAATCCGCCTTCGTACCAATCCCACAGCAAGTAGACGATGACGCTCCTGGGCCGCGTGCTCGCGTCGGACACCGGCAGCCGCACGCCGCCGGCCACGCGAATGTGTTGCCGCGTGTTGAGCGTCACCTGCACGCCGGGCGCGAGATCCCACTCGATGCCGGCACCGGACACCAGCGGCCGCGCCGCCAGCACCTCGAGCATCGGCGTCCACAACCGTCCGAAGTGTCCCTGCTCGAAGCTCCTCCCCGCCGCGGCGCGCCAGAACACGTCACGATCGCGTCCGCGTTCCAGCGGAATGCCGACTCCGGCCTGGGCCTGGACGAACCCGTCGCGCCCCACGATCTGGCCGAACGTCACGAACGGTTCGAAGACGGCAGTGCCTTCGCCCAGCCCTTTGCTCTCGCGGCCCGTGGGCATCACGAGCTCGGCCGTGGCGCTGACGATGTGTCCGCGCATCAAATTGTGTGCGAGCGTGCGTTTGAATTCGAGCGCGATGTCTCCGACGCCAGTCGATCGGCCGTTCGGTGAATCCGCGCTCGCGATCGGTACGACGACTTCGACCTGGTTCAGCGCGCCCAGACGTCGCTCGTAGATGAGCTTCGTCACCACGCTGCCCGACGCGGCCGCCGTGGTGACGACGGCTTCGTCTTCGGGAAATGCCTTGGCGGTGACGAGCGGCCGCGGCAGGTTGAGCTCGCCGCGCGGCCATCGTGCGTCGGAGCAGAACGTGTGCAGGTACGCGACGGCGGCGCGCAGCTCGTCCTCCGAGTACGTGCCGCCCCAGGCGGGCATGAGCGGCGAGAACCCGCGGGCGGGCCCGCCGTTGTGCGCAACCGCGAGGAAGCCGCGATCGGGCTCGCGACTCGCGAACGCGCAGTCGGTGAAGTCCGGTGGCTTGACGATCTTCTCCAGCTCGACGTTGACGCCCGCGCGTCCGTCGGGCCCGTGACACGCGATGCACGTCGTTTCGTACACCTGACGCCCGGTCCGAGCCGGCGTCGGTTCCTGCCCCGCGGCGTACAGCGGCGCCAACAGAGGGATGGCCGCGAGGATCGCGATCCTAGCGCGCATGGGTGACCTCCTGTCGTCGCTCGCCGAGCGTCCTCGCGAGGCCGCTCGCGAGCCGATCGCGATCCGCGGCGCTGAGGCGAGCGCCGGCGTGCATCAGCTGATAGATTGCCGGCGGCATCTCCTGCTCGCGTACTTCCTTGGCCGCCTCGTGTGCGTCCTTCTGCGGCCGCGCCCACTCCGACACGTTGAGCTTCGCGCGTCCTTCGTCCACGTCGTGCTGGATCAGCCAGGAGACGGGCGCGACATGGGCGTAGATCGGCCATGTCGTCTCGTTGCTGTGGCAGTCGAAACAGGCGCGCTGCGCCAGCGCGCGCGTCTCCGGAGAATCCCACGGCGGTTCGTCTCGCGCGGGCGGGTTCGTGTGGCTGCGGCCGTAGGGGACGAGCTGCATCGCGGCGAACGCGGCGAGCGCGGCGATGCCGAGACGGGACCACGTGCGACGGGTGGGACGAGACATGACGCACCTCACTGGCAACGCCGCCGGTGATGTCACAATGACGGCCGTTTGCGGCGCACGCCTGCCCGACGATACGAGCGCCGGCGGGGCGCGTGAATCGCACGGACGTACGAAAGGCGGCATCGAGGTGAAATCGGAGGACTTCTGGCCGGGCGATCGAACGGATGTCGGATGGGATCGCCGGCCGATCGGCGCCGGGCTCTTCGCGCTCATCGCCGTGCTCGTGGGCGCCGACGTGGTCGAAGACTACCGGTCGGGCGCCGCGCTGTCTCATGTCGCGGTCGAGACGGCCATCGCGGCGCTCGCGCTGGCGGGCGCCGTGGTGCTCTGGCGGCATGCCCGCGCCGTGCGCCGGCGCGCGGCGCTGCTGCGCGTGGATCTCGACGCGGCGCGGCGTGACGCGGCGCGATTTCGCGAGGAGGCGCGCGAGGCACTCCGCGGCCTGGGCGACGCGATCGATCGTCAGTTCGAGCGCTGGGCGCTCACGCCGGCGGAACGGGAAGTCGGATGGCTGCTCCTGAAAGGGCTGAGCCATCGCGAGATCGCCGACGCACGGTCGACGAGCGAGACGACGATCCGCCAGCAGGCCCTGGCCATCTACCGGAAGGCGCGTCTGCGCAACCGGGCGGAGCTGTCGGCGTTCTTCCTCGAGGATCTCTTCGCCGCGCGCTGAGATCGCGCGGCTCGCGCGGACCGTTCACACGCATCGGGATCGACTCGCTCACCATCGCCGCCCCGCCGGCGTCACACGCACGTTCGCGAAGTCGCCGTCGCTGCCATTGCCCACCCACAGGCCGACCTGACCGCGCGTCAACGTGCCGAGCTTCCGCACCTCGAGCGCGGGGGCGGGCGCAGAACCGACGAAGATCTGAATCTTCTCCCGCTGCACGACGAGCCGCAGCGTCACCCAGTCCGTTGGCGAGACGGACGCGTCGACGGGATTTTCGAACTCGTCTGGAAATTGCGCCCTGAGCTTGGGCCAGTCGAACTCGGGCAGCGAGATGTATTGCACGGCGTGCTGATGACGCGCGGGATCGGTCGCACGGAAGTTGAACGGCCGCAGATAGACCGCCTCGTACGTCCTGTCGTCCCGGCGATGAAAAGCGACGCCGAGAAAGCTGCGCTGAAGGACGTCGCGGCCGCGCACGTCGACGGCGATCGTCCCTTCGGCGACATCGCTGCCGTCGATCCAGACGACGCCGGCATTGGCGCCCTCGGACACGTGCACGCCAGGATGATCGCCGGCCAGGCGGGTCGCCGCACGATTCACCGCGTGCAGCTTGCCGGCGGCGAGCAGCGCCGCCAGATCGAACGATTGCGCCGCCGTAGCGGCCGTCACCGTGACACCGGCGACCGCCATGACGATCGCGGCCATCCATCTGCGCGGCATGTCGCCTCCTCGCGCGGCCGGCGTGGGCCGCACCGGCGACAATATATGCACGGCGCATACATGTCAACGTGCGGCGCTCGGCGCGTTTGACACTCGCCTCGCCGCCAGCACAGGATCGTGCGCGTCACGCCACGTACGCGCGCGACGCTCTCGTCGTCTTGTTCGGCGAGCCTCCGAGGATCATCCGATGCATCGACGCGACTTTCTCACGGCCGGCGCAGGCGCGCTCGCCGTCGCAGCTTCGACCACGCGCGTCGCGCGCACACAGCAGGCGCGTCAGCCCGATCCCGCCAAGCTCGAGCGCATCGCGATCATGACGCTCGATTTCGGCGCGCTGTTGAAGCTGCCCAATCAGCCCGCGAGCCCGGCGCGCACGCTGGACGTCTTCGACATCCCCGAGATGCTGGCGGACGTCTACGGCGTCCACAACGTCGAGTTCCAGCACACGCACATCGCGTCGACCGAACGGAGCTATCTGCAGGATCTGCGCGCGCGGCTCGAGCGCTCGAAGTCGCGCATGACGAACCTCAATCTGGAGTTCGGCCCGGTCAACGTGTCCGCGGAAGATCCGGCGCAACGGCAGCAGGCCGTCGAGCTCACGCGGCAGTGGGTCGATCACGCCCTCGTGCTCGGCAGTCCGCGCGTGATGATCAATCAGGGCGCGCTCACCGACGAGACCAAAGTGTGGGCGATCCCTGCGCTCCGCGAGATGGGCGAGTACGGACGCTCGAAAGGCATCAAGATCTCGGTGGAGACGCGGATCCTGTTTCCCAGCGTGCTGCCCGCGCGAGGCACGGGCGCCGCGCAGACGCCAACGACGCAGCCCGCACCCGCGGCAGCCGCAACGCCAGCGCCGACCGCGGCAGCGCCAGCCGCAGGCCGATCGGGCGCACCCGCGCCAGGCGGACGGGCCGGCGGCGCGGCGCCCGCGCCGCGTCCCATCCTCACGACGCCGCCCACGTGGGTGTTGCTGCGGGAAGTGATCCAGAACTCCGGCACGTACGCCAACGTCGACATCGGCAACGTCGCCGCGCAGGATCAGGGCGAGCTGCACGCCGCGCTGCGCTCCCTGCTGCCGCTGACCGTGGGCAACATCCACACCCGGATCAATCCCGCGTGGGATCTGCCGACGGTGCTGCGATTCATGACGGTCAATCTGCAGTACAGCGGGCTGTTCTCGATCGAAGCGTACGGGCATGACGCCGTGCGCAACATCTACAACGTCATCCTCGACACGATCTGAACGATCGGACGCGGGCGTCGCATGCGATCGACGCTCGCGGCCAGTCGGCGCAGCGGCCGCGTCTTGTATCCGGCCGCCGAGTCCGGTATCGTGACGTCAGCGCGCGGTCCCTGGCGACCGCGCCTCGCGCCTGTCGAGGCGCCCCTTCGTTTCCGTCGCGACGCCGCCCAACGCCGGCCGGCCCATCGCGATTCATCACACTGAAGCTCCGCTCCCTGTCGAGCAGCTCCGGCTCATTGACGCGAGCGTCCGCGTGCGCGCGAGGCCGTCGGCCTCCGTCACCTCCGCGGACCTGCGCACACGACGAGGGCGGAATGACGCTTCCCAAACACACGTTTCTTCGAGCAGGACATCTGCCGACGCTGATCGCGGCGCTGCTCTACTTCGACGTCAGCTTCATGATCTGGGTACTGCTCGGACCGCTGGCGCCATTCCTGCGCGACGCGCTTCATCTGAGCGCCACACAACAAGGCTTCCTGACGGCAATTCCCTTGCTGGGCGGATCGGTGTTCCGCCCGCTCATGGGCGCGCTCGGCGATCGCATCGGCGGCCGCAAAGCCGGGCTTCTCGGCATCGTCGTCACGTTCGTGCCGCTCGTCGCCGGCTGGAGATTCGCGAGCACGCCCGCGCACTTCTACGCGCTCGGACTTCTCCTCGGCATCGCGGGCGCGAGCTTCGCCGTCGCGCTGCCGCTCGCCAGCCGCTGGTATCCGCCGGAGTACCAAGGTCTCGCGATGGGCATCGCGGGCGCGGGCAACTCAGGCACGCTGCTCGCGACGCTCGTCATGCCGCGGCTCGCCGAGCGGCACGGCTGGGCGTACGCGTTCGGCGCGGCGATGCTGCCGCTCGCCGCGGTGGGCGTGTTCTTTGCGCTCGTCGCAAAGGACAGCCCGGCCCGACGCGCCGCCGCTTCGCTTCGCGACTACGCCGCGGTGCTCAAGGAGTCCGATACGGCATGGCTCGCGTTTCTCTACAGCCTGACGTTCGGCGGCTTCGTCGGCTTCGCGAGCTTTCTGACGATTTTCTTTCACGAGCAGTACGGCCTCTCGCGCGTATCCGCCGGCGACTTCGCCACCATCGTCGTCGTGTCCGGAAGCCTGCTGAGGCCCGCGGGCGGCTGGCTCTCCGATCGCATCGGCGGCTACCGTCTGCTGCTCGGCGTGCTGGGCGCGTTCGCCGCGTGCATCGCCGGCGTCGCGACGGAGCCGCCCGTTACGATCGCGCTCGGGCTCCTGTTCGTCGGCATGGGCCTGCTCGGCATCGGCAACGGCGCCGTGTTCCAGCTCGTGCCGCAGCGCTTTCCCCGCGAGATCGGCCTCGTCACCGGCATCGTCGGCGCGGCCGGCGGACTCGGCGGCTTCCTGCTGCCGACGCTGCTGGGCTCCATCAAAGACACGACGGGCACGTACGACGCCGGCCTGCTGCTGATTGCCGCGATCGCCGCGAGCAGCGTCTTCGTGCTGCTCGAATTGGGACGACGATGGGCGGGGCAATGGTCGCCGACGATGGTGAGACGAGCCGGCGTGTTCGCGTATCGCAGAAGCGCGACGACATTTGCGGCGCAGGACGAAGCCTGACGTCTGACGCCAGCCAGGAGCCACCCTTGTGGCGGCCCGGCTCACTGCGAATGGAGCCGGGCGGCCACGCGGGCCGCCACTACGGCGCGGCCTGATACACGCGCAGGTTGCCGATCGACCACGCCGGTGCGTCGGCGACCGTGTCCGTCTGCGTGATGCGGACGAACTTCGCGCGCACGGGCGGGAACGCGATCGTCGTGTGCCGGCTCTGTCCCTTGCCCGTCGCCACGGGCTTGCTCCACGTCTTGCCGTCCTGCGACACCTGCACCGAGTAGCCGCGCGGATAGCCGACGATCGGCGTCGAGCTGCCGCGGCCGAACGACTGCGCCGAGTCGAATTGCAGCTCGGTCACCGCGACTGGCTGCGGCAGCGCGATCGTCACCCACATGCCGGCCGTCTGCGACGCGCCGGAGCTCCAGCCACGCAGCGTCGACGCCCCAGCCGCGGCGGCCGCGCTGTGACTGGCGGTGATCGTCAGGCTCTGCGGATCGATCAGCTTCGGCAGCGACGTCTCGAGATCGCCCACCGTCCAGAATCCCTTGTGCGATTTCGTCGCCGCACGCACGCGCGCCACGTCGGCGGGCGTCACGAGATCGCCGGTGTTCCCGAAGCTGCTGCGGACGTATGACGCGACGCCGGCGACCCATTCGTCGGTCGACGCGCTGCCGAGCGGCGCCATGACCTCCGAGTACGTCTTGCCATCGAGCGGCCCGTTCAGTCCTCCGAGCAGCACCTTGATGATGTAGTCGCGATGCCCTTGCACGCGCGGCGATCCCGCCAGCGGCGGCGCCATCATCGCGCCTGGCGCACCACCCGCGAGCGGCCGGCCCGCGCCGTCCGGCCCGTGACACGCGGCACACACGGCATTGAACACGTCGCTGCCGGCTTCGAGCCGCTTCTCTTCTTCCGGCGTCACCGTGCCCGGCCGTCTGCCGGCATTCGCGGCCGACGCCGTCAGCAGATGACTGGCGACGAGCGCGACGCCCTTCGCATGGCTCGCGGCCGCTGCGGCTTTGATCACATCCGCCGCATCCGGCAGCGTGAACAGATTCGTCGTCACCATCGCCTGAATGACGACGTTGGGATCGGCGTCTTTCGTCATCGCGCGATAGTCGTCGGCGAACGTGCGATCGCCGGCTTTGTAGAGCGTCTCGCTCGCGCGAATCGCCTGGATGCGCATTCGCGGGCTCTGATCCTTCATCAGCGTGCGCACGAGCGTCGCGTCGAGCGAGCCGAGCCCTTCGAGCGTCCACAATGCGTGGACGCGCGCGAGCGATCCGCCTTCGCCGCCGGCTTCGGCACGACGAGCGATCTGCTGCAGCGCGGGCACGACCGACTTGTCCTGCTTCAGCACGAGCAGCCGCTGCGCGGTGTCGCGATACCAGCCGTTCGGGCTCGAGAGGTGCGCGACCAGCTGCGCCGGCGTCTCGCTGTACATGTGCGGCGGCGTGAAGTCCGGCTGGATCGCCGGAATCGCCGGCTGTCCCATGTTCGTGTCCGTCGCGGCGACCGCGGCGCGTCCGTCGTAGCGCAGCCGCCAGATGCGTCCGTACGCGGCGACCTTGTCGAGCTGGTACTGCTCGATCTTCGCGCGCAGATACGAGCCCGGCCCCGACCACTCGCGCTCCTGGATGATGCCGTGGTACATGTCGGCGATGTAGACGGTGCCGTCCGGCGCGTTGCTGATGTTGACGGGACGGAAGAGCTGATCCCCGCTCGTGATGAACTCCGATCCGGGATACGCGTTGCGCAGCTCCGTCAGCCCTTCGACGTTCACGATCTTCGCGCGGCGGATCAGACGCCCGACCGGCTCGGTGAACAGGAAATCACCTTTGAGATCGGCCGGCAGCTTGTCGCCGCGCACGATCGCCGGTCCCGTCGCGGCCGTGAAGTGATTCAGGTTCTGCGCCGGCATGCGAATGCGGCCGATGCCGCCCTGCATGTCGCCGATGCTCGGCGCGGGCCAGACGACGGCGAAGTCTTTCTCGAAGCCGTTCTCCATGCCGGCCGGACAATTCGGATCGGGGGCCACACCGCGAGCCGGCGGCGGGCACGGCGTGAACGCGCCGTAGTGGATCGGGTACTGGAAGTTCATCGGGCCGCGCTCGCCGCCCGCGTCCACGAACCACATCTTGCCGTCGTCATCCATGCCGAGGCCCCACTGACCGCCGTTCGGTCCCGTGCGCTCGCGCAGGAAACCGCTCGGCGTCCAGCGAATGCGGAACGCGTTGTACGTCGTGTAGATCCAGTTGTCGAGGCCCCAGACGAGGCCGGCTTTCTGATGCTCGATGTTCGCGTCGCCGCTCTGGCCGATGCCCGTGAAGACGACTTCCCGCTTGTCGGCGACGCCGTCGCCGTTGGTGTCGGTGAGCTTGATGATGTCGTCGGAGTCCGTCTCGCTCGTGAGGATCGCGCCGTCGGTGAGCGGCAGGATCATGCGCGGCGCGACGAGATGATCCGCGAAGATCGTGTGCTTGTCGTAGACGCCGTCGCCCTTGGTGCTCTCCCACCGGCTGATGCGGCTCACGGGATCGTGCTCGCGTGACGCGTCCGCGTCCTGCATGTAGCCGATCATCTCGCCGACGTACATCCGGCCGTTGCCATCGAACTCGATGATCGTCGGGCTGATCACATCCGGATCGGACGCGACGAGCTCCAGGCGATAGCCCGTCGGCAGCATGAAGCCCTTCGCTTCCTCCGCCGCGGTGCGCGGCAGATATGGCGGCTTCGGCGTGAAATCGGTGAGCTCGCTGATCGGCGAGCTGTCGCCGCCGCCACCGAAGGCCGTGAGCTGCACGGTCTCGCCCGGCGCGAGCTTCCGCGCCGATCCCGTCATCTCGTACTGCCCGTCCATCACCGCC
>DASZVJ010000264.1:0-4208 GCA_035547155.1 Vicinamibacterales bacterium | reverse complement strand
CCGGGGTGTTGAGGTCGGGGCCTTCGCCGCAGGTCAGCTCGTTGAAGCAGCCGATGGGCGTGCCTTCGGCTGAAGCGCCGTTGTCGCCGACGATGTAGTAGACCAGCGTGTCGTCGAGGATCTTCAGGTCCGCCAGCGCGTCGATCACGCGGCCGACGTGGTAGTCGGCGTACTCGAGGAAGCCAGCATAGATCTCCATCTGCCGCGCCAGCACCGGACGCAGACTGGCGTCCATCGAGTCCCACGCCGGGATCTCCTCGTGCCGCTTCGTCAGCTCGCAATCGGGCGGGATCACGCCGAGCGTCTTCTGCCGGGCGAAGGTCTCCTCGCGCAGTTGGTCCCAGCCCTGGTCGAACGTGCCCTTGTACTTGTCGGCCCACGCCTGCGGCACGTGGTGCGGCGCATGCGTCGCGCCCGGCGCGAAGTAGACGAAGAACGGCCTGTCCGGCGCGATGGACTTCTGTTGCCGGACCCAGCCGATCGCTTTGTCGGCCAGGTCTTCCATCAGGTGGTAGCCCTGTTCCGGCGTACGATCCGGCTCAATCGGCGTGGTGCCCTCGAACAGCGACGGGTAGTACTGGTTGTTCTCGCCGCCGATGAAGCCGAAGAAGTGCTCGAAGCCGGAACCGGTAGGCCAGTGGTCGAACGGCCCGATCGGCGTTGCCTCAAACACGGGGACCTCGTGGCACTTGCCGAACTGCGCCGTGGAATAACCGTTGAGCTTGAGGATCTCCGCCAATGGCGCGCACGTGTTGGGGCGCAGCGAGTTGTAGCCCGGCGCCGACGTGGCGATCTCGGTGATGCCGCCCATACCGACGGCATGGTGGTTGCGGCCTGACAGCAGCGCTGCGCGCGACGGCGAACACAGGGCGGTGGAATGGAAGCGGTTGTACTTGAGGCCGCGTGCCGCCAGCCGCTCCGCCGTGGGCGTGTTGCACGGACCGCCGAAGGCACTCGACGCGCCGAAGCCGACGTCGTCGAGCAGAACGATCATTACGTTCGGCGCACGTCCTGGCGGACGCAGCGGCACGATCGGAGGAAATCGGGTGTCCGGATCACGGGCGCTGTATGTCGTTGGCATGTCCGGCCGGCGATCGGGGATCGGGAGTACTTGCCGAAGGTCCGCACTGTTCATGGCATGTCCTTGTCGCCATCGTCCGCTTGCACCCGGCACGTCGTTTCGCTTTCAGCCACCACGGAATGCCGTGGGCGATCGGCGCGACGAGGCCGCGATTCCCGTGAAATCCTCAGGAACAACGGGATCTCGGTCGTGCGGCTCCCAGTCAGAGCACAAGCGGTGCCGTGGATTCAGCCGGCGAAGTCGCGAAACATCGCCGGCAGCGTGGCGCGCCACGACCATGGCCGGCCGCGCCAGACGAGCGACAACTGCTGCGCGTGCAGCGCATGAAACGGCAGCCGTAGCGCGCGGCGATCGTCGTCGGTCAACGCGCCGCTGACGAACCGCAGATAGCACTGCTCGTCGTGTCCGTACAGCTTGTCGCCGACGATCGGATGGCCGATGTGCGCGAGATGGATGCGAATCTGATGCTTGCGGCCGGTCTCGGGAGCGATCTCGAGGATCGAGAACGACGCGCCGTCACGCGCGAATGGCCGCGCGCCGGCGATGCGCGTGCGAGCGGGCGCGCCGTCCGATCGCACGCAGTCCTTGATCGCGACTGGGCTCTGTTCGTCTCGGCCAAGCGGCGCGTCAATCACGCGCGCGCCGTCGACATGGCCGTGCACGATGGCCACGTACGATTTGTCGACCGCCTCGCGCGCCAGCAGCGCTCCGAGCTCGCTGGCCGCGTCCCTATGCTTGGCGATCAGCACGACGCCGCTCGTCTCGCGATCGAGGCGATTGACGAGTCGTCCTTCCCCATTGCCGAGATGCAGCCGTACGCGTCCAATCAGGCTCGACCACTCGTCGCCCTTCGTCGGATGACAGACGAGTCCCGCCGGCTTGTCGACGACGAGGACGTCGTCGTCTTCGTGAAGGACGTCGAGCGGCGCGCTCACGGTGCCGGCGTCGTGAGCTCCGCGCCGACCACCGCCCGGATCATGCCGTCCGTCTTGCTGACGACATAGAGCTCGCCCTGCGCGTCGACCGCGAGTCGGATGTCTGCGCGGCCAGGCACACGTCCCGCCGGCGCCGACGGCTCGGCACGACGCCGCGATTCATAACCAGCCACGACGACGGGACGCATCGTCGGCGATACCTGCGGCGCAGCTGCGGGATCGTTCGGCGCATTCCAGCGGATCGAGATCTCGTGCATCTCCGCCACGGTCTCCGGCTTGCCGTCGTCGGCCGCCAGCATCTCGTCGTAATTCGCGTACCAGATGCGGCCAGTCAGCAGGTCGCAGAAGACGAACTTCCCTTGCAGCGCCGGCAGACGCGAGCCGTGATACACGAACCCGTTGCCGATCGCATTGCCCTTCGTGTGGTTGTATTCGACGACGGGATACGTCGGCGTAACGGTGCCGCGCGTGACCGTGTCCGACACGCGCAGCGGAATGCGATCCGGATTCGGCAGCGCGTCGTCCTTGTTCGTCGGCAGCAGCCGCTGCGTGCCTTCGCGCTCCGAGTAGCCGAAGTTCGCGCCTTTCTTGACGACGTAAACCGACTCCCATCCGCTCAGCCCGACCGACAGGACGAGTAGACGATTCTTCGACGGCTGCTTCGGATCGACCTCCCATACGAGACGATGCGGATTACGAAGCCCGAGCGCCCATACTTCGCCGTTGGCGCCGGCGATCTTCACGAACGGGTTGTCGTTTGGAATGCGATAGCGTCCGTTGCGGCTCAGTCGGCTCGTCTTCACGTGCTCGCCCGGATCCGGAACGATGCGCAGAATCTTGCCGACGAGCGTGTCGAGCCGCTGCGGATTGCTGCGGCGCGCGTCGGTCTGTTCGCCGGAGCCGCCGTCGCCGGAGCCGAGATACATCACGCGCCAGTCCGCGTCGCCGGGCTTCGCCGTCGGATTGAAAATCATGTCCGTTGGCGGATGCAGGTGCGTATTGATGCGCATCCGCAGGACCTCGCGCGCGGTGCCTTCGAACGTCGCATTCGCGATGTTGGTGTCGGTCCACTCGATCAGCACGACCTCGCGCTCGGACGCGCCGGGCACATCGATCGGATCTGACGCCGTGTAGCCGTCGAGCTTCAGACCAGGCACGCTGCGGCCGTCCGGCAGCGACGAGGCGGTCACGTCCTGCTCTTCGATGTGCATCGTGTAGAACTTGCCGTTGTGCACGTAGTCCGGATCGAACTGGAACGTCACGAAGCCGTTGCCGAGATCGATCGCGTACGAGAAACGCTTGAACAGGCCCGGCGCGCCGTCGCGGCCGTTGAAGTCGAGATACGTCGCGAACGCGTGCGTCACGGGATCGACGATGTAGAGCGGGCCGTTGAGGTCGTTGACGAACCAGCGGCCGGACGTGCCGGGCTCGGGACGCACGAAGTTGAGCCGCGCGAGCGCACTCGCGTTGCCGCCGGCGCCGAACTTTCCCGTGATTGGCGCCGCGGCGTAGTCCTGGACGTCGAGGACCATCTGGGCGGATGCCGATCTCACCGCACCGGCGGCGAGGAGGCACACAGACACAACGAAGCGAACGAGAGAGCGGTTGATCATCGGTATATTGCCGGTTGGAACGTGAGAACGATGTCGAGCAACACGTAAGCGGTGGTCTAACGCGTGGCTTGCCGTCGCAGCGACGCGAGACGCATTGTCGCACGGGAGATCTCGCGTTTCACTTGAAGAATCATCTCGGCAAACAGATCCCATCCCTGCGCACGCGTCTCGTCGATTCGGCCCTTCAGGCGCCAGATCGCGGACGAGCGCAGATCGGCGAGCTCGGCGGCAACCGCGATGAGCCGCTCGTCAATCCGCGCCATCCGGCGTCGAATGCGCGTGCCGGCATCCGCCTCACCATCGTCGGCGGCGACGTCCGCGTTGCGTTCCCAGGCGCTGAGGATCAAGCGCAGCCGATCTTCGTCTTGCTCCGCGTACGCGCGGTTGGCTTCGGCCATCAGCGAGTGCCGCCGGTACCGCGCGCAATCGTCCATGGCGAGGTCCGGATGAATCGCCTTCGCGAGATCGCGGAACACGCGCTTCAGATCCGCTGACGGTGCGGCGTGGCTCGAGCACGACACGGCCGGCGCGTCTTCGCCATCGGCCTCGTCGTCCTCGTCGAAGAGCGGCGGCGGCCGA
>DASZVJ010000263.1:0-5611 GCA_035547155.1 Vicinamibacterales bacterium | reverse complement strand
CCATGGCGCACGAGACGGTGCTGGTCGTCGACGACGAGCAATTGATTCGCAAGACAGTGAGCCGCCGGCTGCAAACCGCCGGCTATGAGGTGCTCGAGGCGGAGGACGGCCGGCGGGCAATCGAGCGCGCGGCGAGCGGCGTCGACCTCGTCGTCCTGGACTATCGGCTGCCCGACCAGGACGGCCTGAGCGTCCTCAAGCAGCTCAAACAACTCGATCCGGATCCGATCGTCATCCTGCTGACGGCGTTCGCCAGCGTCGACGCCGCCGTGACGGCGATGAAGCTCGGGGCGCATCACTTCGCCATCAAGCCATTCGACCTCGAGGCGCTCGTCGTGATGGTGGATCAAGCGCTCGAGACGACGCGCCTGCGCCGTGAAGTCAGGCAATTGCGCGCGACGCAGGCTCAGCCCTACAGCCTCGATCACATCGTCGGATCGTCGCCGCAGATCACGGAGTTCAAGAGCCTGCTGCGCCAGATCGCAACGAGCCCGGCGTCGACGGTGCTGTTCACCGGGGAAAGCGGCACGGGCAAGGATCTCGCGGCGAAGGTCCTGCACTACACGAGCGCGCGGGCGAACAGACCGTTCGTGAACATCACGTGCTCGGCGCTGCCGGAGACGCTGCTCGAGAGCGAGCTGTTCGGGTACGAGCGCGGCGCGTTCACCGACGCGCGGCAGCAGAAGCGCGGCCTGCTCGAATCGGCGGACGGCGGGACGGTGTTCCTCGACGAGATCGGCGAGATGCCGGCCGTGCTGCAGGCCAAGCTGTTGCGCTTCCTCGAAGAGAAAGTCCTGCGCCGTGTCGGCGGATCCGCCGACATCCGCGTCGACGTCCGCGTCGTCGCCGCGACGAACCGCACGCTGGAAGACGAAGTCCGCGCCGGCCGCTTTCGCGAAGATCTGTTCTACCGGCTGAACGTGCTCCCGCTGAAGCTGCCGCCGCTGCGCGCGCACCGCGAGGATCTGCCGGCGCTCATCGCGTTCTACATCGAGATCTTCAACCGCGAGTTCAAGAAGAACGTGAAAGGCGTCTCGGACGCCGCCCTGCGGCTGCTCTCGGCGTACGGCTGGCCCGGCAACGTGCGCGAGCTGCGCAACGCGGTCGAGCGCGCGATGCTGCTCACGGCGAGCGACACGCTCGAGGCGGATCAATTCCCGCAGACGGCCGTGCTCGACCTCGCGCACGTCGTCGAGCTGCCGCCGCATGGGCTCGATCTCGAAGAGGTCGAGCGCAGTCTCGTGATCCAAGCGCTCGATCGCACGCAGGGGAACCAGACGCGCGCGGCGAAGCTGCTGGGCCTGAACCGCGATCAGATTCATTATCGGATCGAGAAGTTCAAGTTGGCGACGAAGCCGGCGCGCGACTGAACGCGAGGGCGCGCGCCTTTATTTGGCGACGGTGCGCCCGACTTTGATCCGCGCGTCGACGATCGTGCATCCCTCGCCCGCCGCGCCGACGATGACTGGATTCAGATCGAGCTCCAGGATCTCGGGGATGGCGTCGGCGAGCCACGACACGCGCGCGAGCAAATCGCGAAGCGCCGGCGCGTCACCCGCCGGACGCCCGCGATAGCCGGCGAGCAGAACGGACGCGTGCGAGTGGCTCACGAGATCGTCAACGTCGCGATCGGTCAACGGGGCGATGCGGAAGCGCACGTCGCCGAGCCGCTCGACGTCCGTGCCGCCGAGCCCGAACGCCACGAGCGGACCGAACAGGCGATCGTGCACGACGCCGATCATTGTCTCCGTGCCCGGCCGCGCCATCGGTTGAATGACGATGCCGTCGATCGCCAGACCGTGCGCGGCGGCCGCCGCGACCAACTCACGATATGCGACACGCAGATCGTCGGCCGTGCGCAGGTCGAGACGCACGCCGCCGACGTCGGTCTTGTGCGCGCCGGGCGACGCGATCTTCGCCGCGACCGGCCATCCGAGACGCGACGCCTCGGCCGTGGCCTCGTCAGGCGACGTCGCGAGCGCGGCCGGCACGATCGGCAGACGGCACGCGTCGAGCACGCGCCGCGTCTCGGCATCGGTCAGCCAGGTTCCGTCGCGAGCGGTCGCGATCTCCTCGCACATCGCACGAACTGCATCCAGATCGACGTCGTCGAACGCCCAGACGCACCCGGCCGGGGCCGCGCGCCACTCGGCGTACGCCGCCGCTTTGGCCAGCGCACGCGCCGCCGGCTCGGGAAACGCGTAGATCGGAATCTGCTCGTCTCCGGCGCGCAGCTCGGCGGCGTCATCGATCGTGATCAGAGACGCCGCGACGGGCGTGTCCACGGCGCCGCCGGCTCGCGCGGCTTTCACGCCGTCCTGAATCGAGACGAGGATGTCGGCGTTGTCCGCCGTCGCGTCCACGGGCGTGTAGAGCACGAGCAACGCGTCGACGTCACGCGCACGCAGCAGTGTCTCGATCGCCTGCCGATATTCGTTTGGTCCGGCCGACGCCACCATGTCGACGGGATTGCCGACGCTCGCGTCGGCGCGCAGGAAACGCCGAAGCGCCTGGCGCGTCGTCTCTCCGAGCTCGACAACGATGAGTCCAGCGGCTTCGCACGCATCGGCCGCGAGGATGCCCGGTCCGCCCGCGTTCGTGAGGATGGCGACGCGGCGTCCCTTCGGCAGCGGCTGCGACGTCACGCACGCCGCGATGTCGAAGAGCTCGTCGATCGTATCCGCGCGAATGATGCCGCTCTGCCGGAAGAGCGCGTCGACCGCCGTGTCCGCCGCGACGAGCGCGGCCGTATGGCTGCCGGCGGCGCGCGAGCCGGCGCGGCTGCGTCCCGACTTGACCGCGATGATCGGTTTGACGCGTCCGACGCGGCGCGCCAGACGCGCGAAGCGCCGCGGATTGCCGAACGACTCGAGATACAGCGCGATCACGGACGTGCCCGCGTCGGCCTCCCAATACTGGAGCAGGTCGTTGCTCGAGATATCGCTGCGATTGCCGAGACTGACGAACGTCGACATGCCGACGTGCCGCCGTGTTCCCAGCGACAGAATCACGACGCCGACCGCGCCGCTGTGCGACGCCATCGCGAGACGGCCCGGCGGCGGAAAGACCGGCGAGAACGACGCGTTCATCGACACGGCCGGATCGGCGTTCAACACGCCGAGACAGTTCGGTCCGACCATGCGCATGCCGTAGCCGCGCACGGCGGCCGTCAGCGCGTCCTGCTCGCGCCGGCCGTCGACACCGGCCTCCGCAAAGCCGGCGGTGATCACGACGAGCGCGCGCACGCCGGCGCTCGCGCACTCGTCGACGACCGCCCGCGCGCGATCGTGCGGTACCGCGATCACGGCGAGATCGACGGGCGCCGGCGCCGCGCTGACGGAGGGGAACGCGGGCACGCCGTCGATCTCGGCCGCGGCAACGGTGATCGGATGCACCGGTCCGTGAAAATGCGCGGCGCGGAGCGCATCGAAAATCCGGCGACCGATGCCGTGCGGGCTCCGCGACACGCCGACGACCGCCACGGCGCGCGGGCGCAGGAGCGGGGCGATCGAGGCGATCGTGTTCGCGCGGTCCCACGTTTCCGCCGCACGCACACGGGCCTCGGTCGGCGACAGCGCGAGCTCGATCTGCACGCCGTCTCCACCGGGCGTGACGTGCGACGCGAATCCACAATCGCGGAACACGGCCAGCATCGCGGCATTGTCTCCGCGCGTGATCGCGTGGAACGTGCGGATGCCGTGCCTCGCCGCCTCGAGGCTCAAGGATTCCAGCAGCGAGGTGGCGATGCCCTGCTCACGCAGCGACGCGTCCACGGCGAACGCGATGTCCGCGGTGTCCGCGTTCGTCCGCACGAACGTGCCGACGCCGACGACGTGCTCCGCCGGCGGCACGCCGCGCGTGACCAGGAGCGTGAGCGCGTGGGCAGGATCGCTCGAATCGCACAACCGATCCACATCGCGCAGCGCGTCCATGCTGCGATCGTGGGCGTGCCGAGTCACGGACGACACCGTCGCGAGAAACGATCGCAGCGCGCCGGCGTCGTCGCGCGTGGACGGCCGGAGACCGGCAACCGATCCGTCCTTCAGCAACAGCCGTCCAGCCGGCGCGTCGGCCGCAGGACTCGAGGGCGATTCAGGTCGTCGCACGTCTCTCCTCCAGAGAATCGCGAGGCGCGGTCACGCGCCGGTTCTATCATCGTCTGAGATGGCTCGCACGCCCACGCACGTGCTCACGATCAACGGCGGCTCGTCGAGCGTCAAGTTCGCGCTCTTCGCGTGCGACGACGATCGTGCGCCGGCGCGCGTGCTCGGCGGCGCGCTGACCGGTATCGGCTCGTCGCAGGCCATGCTGACCACCGACGTCGCCGATCGCAAAGAGCGAGTGACGCTGGCCGGACCGCCGCCGACACATGCGGCGGCCGCGGCCCAGGTGCTCGCCTGGCTCGAGCCGAAACTCGACGGCCGGCCGCTCGCCGCGATCGCGCATCGCGTCGTTCACGGCGGCGAGCGATTTCAAAAGGCGACGCGACTCTCGCCGGACGTCGTCGACGATCTCCGTGCGCTCGTGCCGCTCGCGCCGAACCATCTGCCTGACGAGATCGCCCTGATCGACGCCTTTGCACGCGCGAAGCCTGACACGCCGCACGTCGCGTGCTTCGATACGGCTTTTCATCGCACGCTGCCACGCGTCAGCTTCACCATGCCCGTGCCGGCAACGCCCGGGCTTCGACGATACGGGTTCCACGGCCTCTCGTTCGCCTATCTCGTCTCCGCGCTCGACTCGATCGCCGGCCGCGACGCCGCGCGTGGGCGGCTGATTCTCGCGCATCTCGGCAACGGCGCGAGCATGGCCGCGGTGCGCGACGGCCGATGCGTCGATACGACGATGGGCCTGACGCCCACCGGCGGGCTGACGATGAGCACGCGCGCCGGCGATCTCGATCCCGGCGTCGTCGTCTATCTCGCGCGACAACACGGCCTGACGATCGATCAGCTCGACGAGTGGCTGACCCAGCGGTCGGGGCTCGCGGCAATCTCCGGCGGCACGAGCGACATGCAAGAGCTGCTCGCGCGCGAATCCGCCGATCCGCGCGCGAGGCTGGCGGTCGACATCTTCTGCGCGCGGGTGCGCCAATGGATCGGCGCGTTCAGCGCGACGCTCGGCGGGCTGGACACGATCGTCTTCACGGCCGGCGTCGGGGAGCACGCGCCGGCGATTCGTCGGCGTGCCTGCGAGGGACTCGATTTCCTCGGTGTGACGATCAACACGGCAGCGAACGACGCGAACGCACCGGTGATCTCGACGGCTTCGTCGCGCGTGACGGTGCGCGTGATCCCGACTGACGAAGCACTGATGATGGCGCGCGAGACGATCGCGCTGCTCACGAAAAAGGATCGACATGTCTCAGACGTCTCCACTCCCTGATTCGCTCCGCGCGCTCGACGCGTATTGGCGGGCGTCGAACTATCTGACCGTCGGCCAGATCTATCTGCTGGGCAATCCCCTCCTGCGCGAGCCGCTGCAGCCGTCGCACATCAAGCCGCGGCTGCTCGGCCACTGGGGCACGAGCCCGGGCCAGAATTTCATCTACACGCATCTCAATCGTGCGATCACGGCCTACGACCTCGACATGATCTACATCTCGGGCCCG
>DASZVJ010000262.1:0-12327 GCA_035547155.1 Vicinamibacterales bacterium | reverse complement strand
TCGCCGCGATCGCCTCACGACGATCCTCGTCGCGCCGTTCATGAGCTGCTCGGCGCGTCTGCCCGTCTACGTGCTGCTCACGGCGCTCCTGTTCGCCGGACGGCCGCTGCTCGGCGGCATCGCGTTCGCCGCGTGCTATTTCGCGGGCGCCGCTGCGGCGCTGCTGAGCGCGCTGCTGTTCCGCCGGACGCTCCTGCGCGGCCGCGCGCGGCCGATGATCCTCGAGCTGCCCTCGTACAAGACGCCATCGCTTTTGAACGCTCTCGTGGCGGCAAAGGATCAGGGGCTCGCGTTCCTCAAGACGGCCGGCACGGCCATCATGGCGATTTGCGTCGTCATGTGGTGGCTCAACACGTTCCCGCGCGTGCCCCCGCCGCCGCAGGCCCTTGCGCTGCAGGCGCAAGCGGCGGCGACGACGGACCCGGGTCAGCGTGAGGAGCTCCAGGATCGCGCCGACGCGATGATCGCGCGCGCCGGTCAGGCCAGCAGCTTTGCCGGCCAGATCGGCCGCGCGATTCAGCCTGTCTTCGCGCCGCTCGGTTACGACTGGCAGCTGACGGTCGGCGTCCTCACGAGCTTTCTCGCGCGCGAGGTCTTCGTCTCCACGATGACCGTGCTCGTCGTCGACACGACGAAAGCGGACGAGGCCGGCGTCATCGCGCGCATCCGCGCGGCGCGTCGCGACAACGGCGAGCTCATCTTCACGCCGGCCACGGCGACGAGCGTCCTCGTCTTCTTCGTTCTCGCGATGCAGTGTCTGCCGACGCTGGCCGTCACGCGTCGCGAGACCGGACGGCTCAAGTGGGCAGGCTTGCAGCTCGCGTACATGTCAGGCGTCGCATACACGTGCGCGTGCCTGACCTATCAGGGGCTTCGGTACTTCGGGATCTCGTGAGGCGCCTATGACGGATCTGATGCAAATGGTGATCGTCACGGCCGTGGCCGCCGGTGCACTTGCCCTGCTCGTCCTGCCGAAGCGCTTCGCGCGGCGTTCGCGCGCATCGGCGTCACCTGGCAAGAGCGGTTGTCCCGGATGCGGGACGTGCGAAGACGCGACGGCGCCGGCTGCGCCCGCGCGCCGCTGACAAACGGGTCTATTCGATTCGATCTGGATGCCGACGGCGCGTCGACGTTGGTTCTACGCGCTGGCTTTCGTCTCGAGCGCGGCCAGGAGACGAGCGAGCTCGTCGAGCTCGGTCTGCGCGACGTCGGTGAACTGGACGGCAAAGCCCATCCCGTGATCCACGTAGACGACCTTGCCCGAAAAGACGAGCTGGTGATGGCCGATGAAGACGGTGACGACCGTCGGCTCACCCGGATTGGGCCCGCCGATCGACTGCACGAAGCATCCGCCCACACTGATGTCGACGATGCGGCACCGCGTCGAGGCGCCGCTGTAGGTGCCTTCGAAAGGACGCACGTGACGTTGGTGCTTTCTGCGCTCGCTCTTCACAACGCCCTCCCGGGCCGGCGGTGCTCGCGTCTGGACTTCTGCATCATGTGGCCTGACAAGGCCCGCGCCACGTGGAGCCTAGCATAGCGCCGTCGCCGTTCGACCTGGCGGGGCGCGATACTAATGCCATGCACCTCGCACTGGACTGGCACGGCGACCTCACGTTCTCTAATGCAATCGGCAGCCCCGCGATCGAACTTCACAGCTCGACGCCGGGCGTGACCTCGCCGCCTCAGGCCCTGGCCTATGCCGTCATGGCCTGCATGGGCATGGATCTCGTCCACGTGCTGCAAAAGGGGCGTCATTCGCTCAAAAAACTGGCCGTGCGCTTCGAGGGCGAGCGAGCCGAGGACCATCCCCGCCGGTTCACGACCATGGCGGTGCACTTCGAGCTCACGGCTGACGTCGCGCCGCACGTCGTCGAACGGGCGATCGAGCTCTCCCGCACCAAGTACTGCTCGGTCTGGAATACCATCCGCCCGGACGTGACCCTGACGACGAGCTTCACGATTCATCACATCGAGGCACCGAAGGCCTGATGGGCGCGCAGACGGTTCCTGCACGGCCATCCCGGCGGGCGTACATCGATTGGCTCCGCGGCGTCGCGGTGCTGATCATGATCATGTGGCATTCAATCGACTCGTGGACGCTGACGATCGGCCGCGATTCGTTCGCGTTCAAGACCGTGATCTTCCTGGCGGGATGGGCCGCGCCGCTGTTCCTGTTTCTCGCAGGTGTCTCGGTGCCGCTGGCCGGTGTCGCGCGGATGGCGCGCGGCCTGGACCGTCACGCGGCGAGCCGTCTGATCCAGCGCCGCGGCTGGGAAGTGTTCGTGCTCGCACATCTCTTCCGGCTGCAGTCGTTCCTGCTCAACCCGCATGCGTCGTGGAACGGCCTTCTGAAGCCGGACATTCTGAACATTCTCGGGCTGGCGATTGTCTTCGCCGCGTTCGCGTGGGGCCGCGCGCGCACGACGCGCGAGCTCGTGTGGTGGCTGATCGTGCCGTCGGCGATCATCGCCGGCGTACTGACGCCGCTCGCGCCGACGTGGTGGTGGCCGACGCTGCTGCATCCGCGTCTGGAAGGCTACATCCGCGTCGTCAACAACAACGCCGTGTTCAGCCTGTTTCCGACAGCAGCGTATCTGCTGGTGGGTGCGTTCGTCGGCACGCTGGTGGCAGCGCACGACGATCGTGATGGCCGATTTCAGCGGCAGATGGCGCGTTGGGGCGCGGTGTTGTTGGCGGCTGGCGGTCTGGTGGCGCTCGTGCCGTGGCCGAGGGCGATCGGTTTCTGGACCGATCCGATCGCCATCGTCGCGTGGCGCATCGGGGCGATGATGCTGATGATGACGCTGTCGTGGCGATGGCTGCTCCATCGGGAGACGTCGGCGTCTGACCCGCTCATCGTCTTCGGCCGGACGTCGTTGTTCGTCTACTGGGTGCACGTCGAGCTGGCGTACGGCAACGTCAGCTATCCGCTGCACCACGCGCTGCCGCTGCCGTGGTCCGTGCTGGCCTATGCGGGTCTGACGGCCGGCATGCTCTGGCTGGCCCGCGTGTGGATGCGGCGGCCGGCGGGACCTATCGTCCCGGTTCATATGGCGGCTGCCGTCGAATAGTCCGGGGCAGCGTCCTGGCGGCCGAGAGCCGGCCGCTTTTTTGCGCGGTCCTTCGCACGAATCGCCAGGAAACGCGCCAATTTGGCTTGAGATTGGCGGTGGCCGACACATAGAATCCGAGCACACGCCGCCGTTCCCTGGGCGTCTCCCCTAGGGGCTAGGAAGGACCCCGGCCGTCTATGATCAGCGTCGCCGCGCTCCGCATGCAGCAGTTTGGCGTCCAGTTCTACCAGGCGTCCCTCACCGCCAAAGACATCGACAAGCTGGTCCGGTTCGAGGTCCTGAACTACGGCGAAGCCTCGTCGAGCCCCGGTGTGCGCGGAAGCGCGCGGCAGTCGAAGGTGCGCTGGGATCTGCTCGAACGGCGCATCGCCTCGAGCGAGAAGGCGTATCAGCGTCAGATCATCCGCAAGAAGATCGACGAGCTCGTCGCGTACTACGAGCAGTGTCGTCAGGCGCGCGATCTGCCGTCGATTCCCGGCGCGGTGATCATCTCGTGCGACGAGCCGCTGAAGTTCGAGCCGGTATCGGGCGATCCGTCGCTCGGCGTGTTGAAAGTGCCGGAGCGCGAAGGCATCTTGCGCGCGATCGACGGCCAGCACCGTCTGCTCGCGTTGCACGCCGGGATGGAGCAGTTCGCCGGCGAGAATTTCACCGTGCCCGCGGTGATCTTCGATCGCCTGCCTGAAGATCACGTCGTCCAGATGTTCGTCACGATCAACGCGAAGCACACGCGCTTGAACGCCTCGCATCTCGTGTCGCTGTCCGGACGGCAGTTGTACCGCGACGAGAATCTGGCGGCCGCGCACGACGTCGTTCGTGCGTTGAGCGAGCGCGAAGAGTCGCCGCTGCACGGCGAGATCAAGCTGCTCGGGGTCGGGCGCGGCAAGGTGGCGCAGGCGCCGCTCGCCCAGGAGCTGAAGAAGCTGTTCGCGTCCGACGCCTTCGGTGCGGGCCGCAAGGGCGACGAGTTCCGCGAAGAGGCGAAGCGTTTCTTCGTGAACTATTTCCGCCAGGTGTCCGTGGTGTTCGGGGCCGCCTGGAACGGCCGGAAGTACAGCGTCAAGAGCGCGTCCGCGCTTCGTGCGTTCATTCGCGTGGCGCCGGACATCGTCCGGCACCTCGACCAGCAACACGCCGACCGTGCGGATTTCCGCGCCATTGGCCGCGTCATCGCCCCTTGGGGCCGCCGGATCGGCGACCTGCGGTTCGAGACGGACGGCGCCTGGAAGCGATCGGGATCGACCGTCGACCAGCTCGCGAAGGAGCTCAAGCTCGCGCTCCAATACCCCGAAGGAGCGATGGGCTGATATCTACGATCGGCGAACAGTTGGTATTTATTTGCCAACAGTTGGCCTTGATGCGGCAATATGGCCTGTGTGGTCAATCCAATTCGCCATAAAATCAAGCATTTAAGGCGGCACGCGCCTTGCTCCTAGAGAAGGCAGTCGGTTACCTGAATTTGCGGTTACGCCGCAAAGAGCTGGGGAGCCAGGTGACTGACAAAGGCCCGTCAACAACGGGCCTTTTTTTATTGTCCGCCGTCCATGCCCTGCTCTGAGTCGTCGCTACAATGCGGCATGACTCGGCACGCGCGGACCCACGGCCTGCTGCTCGGGCTTGCCGTGCTGACGGCAGCCTCCACGGGCTGCCTGGTGCTGGGACTCAATCGTTTTGCCGATGATGCGAGCGTGACGTTCGATGCGCGCTTGGTAGGCGTCTGGCGCGATACCGACGACGACGTCAGCGTCACGATCGAGAAGAGCGATTGGCAGTCGTATCGGCTGTCCTACGTGCACCCGATCGCGGCCGGACAACTCACTGGCTATCTGTTCAAGCTCGGCAACTCGACGTTCATCGATCTCATGCCCGTCCGCGGCCAGGATCCCGGGGTGTTCACGATCGCGGCGCACGCCCTCGTTCGTGTCGAGATCGACGACGAGACGCTGACGGTGTCTCCGTTGTCCTATGACTGGCTGGCGCGAATGCTCGACGCGCACACGGCGCCGGCTGAGTTGTCGCTCGTCCGCACGGAGCGCGATCAACTCGTCGCGACCGCTGACAGCGAGCGGATGCGCGAATGGCTGCGAGCGCGGCCGGCGTCGGATCCGGTGTTCGGACCTGCCGCGACGTTTACGAAGGAACGTCCGCCTTCGTGATCTGGGTGATCATGCCCATGAGGTAGTGGAGCACAACGCGATCGCCCGGCGCCATGTCGCGTGGCGCGGACTCGCCGCCGACTCGCGCATGACGAATCTCCGCTTCCGGATCCTCGGGATCGACCCAGAACACATCCAGCGAAATCTGACCGTGAATGGAAATCGGCTGAATCCGACTCACGACGCCGGTGCGGGTGCCTCGGAGCATGCTGGGCTACGCCGGTAGCTTACATCGTCGTCGGGCCCGGCATACACTGGCGTGGGAGACCGGAATGACGCGTCATTTCCGCCTCGGCGGGATCGTGGCGATGCTGGCCGGCGTGCTCTGCATGGCGGCGGCGCAGCCGTGGGCGCGCGCGCAGAACGAGGCCGGTGCTGTTCAGGCGTCTGCAGACGCCTTGCCCGCCGCGCGCGACGTCATCGCGCGGCACGTCGCGGCGATTGGCGGGACAGCCGCGTTCAAGGCCGTGCGCTCGATCCATGCGAAAGGCCGTCTCGAGATTCCGGCGCAGGGCATTGGGGGCGACTTCGAGCTGTTTGCCGCGCGCCCGGCCCAGTTGCTCTATCGCGCAATCGTGCCCGGCATCGGCACGATCGAGAGCGGCTACAACGGCACGATCGGTTGGGCGCTGAGTCCCATCTCCGGACCGGAGCTGCTGACCGGCCGTCAGTTATCAGAGACCGCCGAGGACGCCTGGTTCGACGGCCCGTTGCATGAAGCCGATCACGTGCGGGCCGCCGAGACGATCGGGAAGGTCGAGTTCGACGGTCATCAGGCGTACAAGCTGCGCGTGACGCTGGCGTCGGGGCAGGACGAGATCGAGTACTTCGATGTCGAGTCCGGATTCCAGCTCGGGTCAGATGCGTCGCGCGCGACGCCGCAGGGCATCGTGCCGACGACGAACATCACGCGCAACTATCGCAAGTTCGGCCCGCTGATGCAGGCGACGACGTTCATCCAGCGCGCATTGGGGCTCGAACAGGTCGTGACGATCGCGTCGTGCGAGTACGACACGGTGACGAGCGCGACGTTCGATCCGCCGGCGGACGTGCGAGCGCTGGTCGCGCGGTGAGCGGCCGCCGACGGTCACGGCCCGGCGCCATTGCCTGCGTGCTGCTCGTCGCGGCGCTCGGCGCCTCGGCGGCGGGCCGGGTGCGCGCGCAATCCGCGACGCTCGCGGCGTTCGACGAAGTCTGGCAGACGATCAACGACACGTTCTACGACCCGTCGTTCGGCGGCCTTGATTGGGCCGGTGTGCGTCGCGATCTGCGCCCGCGCGTCGAGCATGCGGCCACGGACGCGGACGGACGTGCGGTCATTCGCGAGCTGCTCGCGCGTCTCGGCCAGTCGCACTTCGCACTCCTCGGACCGTCCGCAGATGGCGACGCCCCGCGCGGCGATGCGACCGTGCCCATCACGATTCGTCCCGCCGGCGACGCGATGCTCGTCGTGGCCGTCGAGGCCGGAGCGACGACGGCCGCGACGAGTCTGACGCCTGGCGATCGGCTGATCGCGATCGACGGTCGTACGGTCGCGGATATCGTGGCGCAGGTCAACGCGCCGGGCGATCGCATGCGCGCGCTGCTGGCGTGGCGGCGCGTGACGAATGCGCTGTCGGGCGCGGATGGCACGCGTGCGCATCTGCGCGTGCGCGCGCCGAGCGGCGACGAGCGCATCGTCGACGTCGCGCGTGCCGTCGAAGACGGCGTGCCGGTCGCATTCGGCAATCTGCCGATGATGCGCGTGCGGTTCGATGCGCAGGAGCGGCACACGGCGTCCGGCCGACGCGTCGGTGCGATCGCGTTCAATCTGTGGATGCCAGCTGTCGCCGAGCCGTTTGCGTCAGCGATCGATCGCTTTCGATCGGCTGACGGCCTCGTGATCGATCTGCGCGGCAACCCCGGCGGCCTTGCGGACATGATGCGCGGCATCGCCGGGCACATCGTGTCCGAGCCGCTCGTGATCGGCCGCATGCACACGCGTACGGCCGAGCTGGAATTCCGCGCGAATCCGCGGCGATCGACCTCCGACGGCCGCCGCGTCGAGCCATTTGCCGGACCAGTCGCGGTGCTCGTCGACGGCCTGACGGGCAGCACGTCCGAGTGCTTCGCCGGCGGCCTGCAGAGCCTCGGCCGCGTGCGTGTGTTCGGGACGACGACCATGGGGCAGGCGCTGCCGGCGTCGACGAAGACACTGAGCAACGGCGACGTGCTGATGTACGCGATCGGCGATTTCGCGACGTCGACCGGCGTGCGCTTGGAGGGCCGGGGTGTCGTGCCGGATGAGGTCGTACCCCTGGAGCCGGCTGCGCTTGCGGCTGGCCACGATGCCATGGCCGCCGCGCTCGAATGGCTGGATCGGGCGCCCACGCACTGAGCATCAGCCGCCAGGATGGACCTTGCACGCGCTGCAGCGTTCTTGCTATGCTTTAGCGACCTGCAAGTCAGCTTTTTCCTTCCGTGTCAGGGTCGCGTCTGACCCTGAAACTGAGCGCGCCTGGTGAAGTACGGTGTCCCGGAGTCATGAGCCCGGGCCGCCGGTGCGCGTGAGAACCGGAACTATGAAGGCCCTGGAGTATTGAATGGAGCAGCGCCCGCTGCGTCTTGGCGACATCGTGGACGATTACTGTCCACGCGAACGACGCCTCACGAACCACGCGGTTGTCGCCATTGTCGACGAACAAGTCCGGCAGACGCGATGCACGACCTGCGACGCCGAGCACGTCTACAAGGGAGGCCGGGAACCGCGCCGGCGCAAGAAAGACGACACGCTCTTCGATCAGGTGCTGGCCGACGTCAGCGGCGGTCAGCTCGTGTCCGCCAAAGCGGAGGCCTCCCAGGACGACGAGCCTGTCCGGTCCGCCACAGCCGCGGCCGCTTCGGCGGCCCCCACCCCGTCCTCAGCCACCGCCGTGGCGGAGCCTGAGCCCTCGCCCGAGGCCGACGAGCCGCAAACGGCCGATTCGGGCCACGAGGATCTCTGGCCGGGACATCGACGTCTGATTCGCGCGTCCCTTCCGCGCGTCGAAGGCGAGCCGCCGGCGCCTCGTCCCATTCCCGAGTTCACGATGCATCAGCGGCCGCAGGGCCGCGGCGGCCGGCCGTTCCGATTCGGCGGCGGCCAGGGCGGCGAGCGCAACGGCAACATCGCGCATCCGCACGGGCATGATGGCCGTGGTGGGCAGGGCGGACATCATCGCCACGACGGTCAGGATCACGGCCACGGTCAGGGACGCCCGGGCCGCCGGCGTCGACGCCGCTCTCGCTGAGGACTGCCCACATCATGACTGCTTCGGCTATGACCGACCGTGTCGGCCTCGTGATTGGTGTCGCAAACAAGCGTTCGATCGCGTGGGCCATCGCGCGGGCGACTGCCGATGCGGGCGCCCGGCTCGTCGTGACGCATCAGAATGAACGGCTGGAGGAGAACGTCCGCGAGCTCGCCGCGTCGCTGCCCGATCCGCTGCTCTTGCCGTGCGACGTGACGGACGATGCGCAGGTCGACGCGGTGTTCGCGGCGATCGAGTCGCGCTACGGCCGTCTCGACTTTCTCGTGCACGGCGTCGCGTTCGCGCACCGCCGCGATCTCGAGCAGGCATTCGTACAGACGTCGCGCGACGGCTTTCTCAAGGCGATGGACGTGAGCGTCTACTCGCTGGTGTCGCTCGCACGCCGCGCCGAGCCGCTGATGGAGAAGGCGGGCGGCGGCAGCATCCTCACGTTGAGCTATCTCGGCGCCGAGCGCGTGTTTCCGAACTACAACGTGATGGGCGTGGCGAAAGCGGCGCTCGAAGCGTCGGTGCGTTATCTCGCGTCAGAGCTGGGGCCGAAGAACATCCGCGTCAATGCGATTTCCGCCGGCCCGATCAAGACGCTCGCGGCATCCGGTATCGCGGGCTTCTCGAACATCCTGCAGACCTACCGCGATCGTGCGCCGCTGCGCCGCACCGTCGAGACCGACGAGGTCGGTGATGCGGCGGCGTTCCTGCTCGGCCCCGCCGGCCGCGCGATCACCGGCGAAGTGCTGATGGTCGACGGCGGCTATCACGCGATGGGAATCTAAGCCGGCCGCGTTCCGCGGCCGGAACTTTGAACTTCGAAGTTGACCGACGCGGCCAAGCCTGAGGTCTTTACGCGTCAGGCTCGGCCGCCGTCGGCATCTTGTATCTCTCACTCTGAAACTGCTCGATCACGCGCTTCATCTCGACGGCGTCGCCTTTCGTGTGGCCGTGACACACGATGGGGTTCCGGCCGCCGGTCGTCTCGATGAACACGTCCGAGAAGATCAGGTTCGTGTCGATCTTGATCGACGACACGTGCGCGAGGTGGATCGACTCTTCGATTTTGCCGATCCATTGCGGCTGATACATCGTGATGCTGTCCTGCGTGATGATCACTTGCGCGGGCAGCAGATGATTGCCGCGGCTCCAACGGCTCGCGCGAAAGACGTGCGGCCCCGGCCGCTTGTGGCCCTTGCGCCAGACGATCAACAGCGCGAGCGCAACGAGCGCGGCCATGACTGCAACGGCCGTGTAAATCCAGGTTTGGGTGTCCTGCGTCACCATCGCGTCCATGGAGCGCAATGGTAAGCTAAGCCGTGCCTCATCGCGCTCCGGGGTCGCCAGCCCGCGGCCCTCGTCAGTACCTGTCGGGCCGCCCCATCACCTACTATCGTCCGACCGGTCATTCCGCAGTGCGGTCGCTCGTCGATCACGGATTTCAGGCGTTCAACGCGGGGCGGCTCTCCGAGGCGTGCCACATCTTCGCCGACAAGATGCTGGCGCCGAAGAACGACACGACGATCGGACTGACCGTCGCGGGCGCGATGACGCCCGCCGGGCTGGGCGGCTGCGTGATCGAGATGATGGAGCGCGGTCTCGTCGACTTCGTCATCAGCACGGGCGCGAACCTCTACCACGATCTGCACTACGCGCTGAACTTCACGCTGCGCCGCGGATCGCCGTTCCTCGACGACCGCGATCTCTATTCGGCCGGCGTCATCCGTATCTACGACGTGCTCTTTCCGGCCAAGGTGCTGCTCGAGACGGACGCGTACATCCGCGACTTCCTCGTGCGCTCGGGGCTCGATCGTGCGGTCTCGACCTCCGAGTTCCACTATCAGCTCGGACAGGATCTGTTGAAGCGGCGGCCCGGTTGTGAAGAGCACTCCGTCGTCGCGCGAGCGGCGAAGCTTGGCGTGCCGCTCTACACGTCGTCGCCCGGCGACAGCTCGATCGGCATGAACGTCGCGTGGCACGAGCTGATGAACGAGAGCCGGCTGATGATCGATCCGAACCTCGACGTGAACGAGGTCTGCGCGATCATCCTCGCGGGCAAGAAGAACGGCTGCGTGATTCTCGGCGGCGGATCGCCGAAGAATTTCTATCTGCAGGGACAGCCGACGCTCTGGGAGGTCTACGGCATTCCCAAGGGCGGCAACGATTTCTTCATCCAGATCACGACGGATCAGGTCGTCTGGGGCGGCCTGTCCGGCGCGACGCCGTCGGAAGCCGTCAGCTGGGGCAAGGTCAATCCCGGCGTGCTGCCCGACACCGTCGTCGCGTATTGCGATTCGACGATCGCGTTTCCGCTGTTCTGCGAGTACGCGGTCGGCAGCAAGTACGGCACGCGCAAGCGCAAGGCGCTCTACCACCAGCGCGAGGCGCTCGTCGCCGATCTCAAGCGTCAGGGCAAGGCGGCGCAGAAGAAACGCCGGCGCGCGTAAGCCGCCCGCCGGCGGGAGGGGCCGATGGGCTCGCTGGCATCGGAGCTGCGGTCGATCGCAAACGGCATCACCGGCGCACCGCGCGTCTACGTCGACGCGAACATTCCCGCCGGCGCCGTGGCCGTCATGCGGCACGAGCTGCACTGGGACGTGCTGTTCGTCATCGAGCACGACGATCTGCGGCGCGCCTCCGACACCGCCCATTTCTCGCGCGCCATCGATCTCGGCCGTACGCTGCTGACCCAGGATCACGATTTTCTCGACGATGGCCGGTTTCCGCCGTCGTTGACGCCCGGCGTCATCGTCTGTGCTGTCACTGACGAGGCGACACTCATCCGCCTGCTTCGCTACATCGATCACCGCTGGCTCGGCGCGTCTGCGCCGAAAGACGAGCCGTTGACGGGACGCAAGCTCGTCCTCACGTCCGACGTGTTGTGGCCGCGCTCCTGACTCGACGTTCACGCGCATGAGCCGGATGTTCCTGTCCGGTGCTTCGATCGTCCGTGAGGATACGGTCGACACAGATTCCACGCTCGTCGTCGACAACGAGCGCATCGTCGACATCGTGCGCGGACGTCTGACGGGCGGCGCCGGCGACGCGCACGTCGATTTCGATCGGCGGTTCGTCGTGCCTGGGTTCATCGACGCGCACGTCCACGGCGTGAGCGGCGTCGACGTGCTCGATGGCCACGGCGCGGTGGCCCGCGTGGCCGCGATGCTGCCGCGATGGGGCGTCACGGCATTCTGCCCGACGTCGATCGCCTGCGCGCCAGCGACACTGGGCGCGTTTCTCGCCGACGTGCGTGATGCGCGCGGGCATCACGAGCCTGCTCACGCTCGCGTATGGCCGGCGCACCTCGAGAGCAATTTCATCAGCCCCGAATTCGCGGGCGCGCAGCCGCGCGAGTGGATCTGCGGCAGTCCCGTGGCGGCCGTCGACGATGCCTCGCTCCGGCGCGACGTGCTCGAGACGATCGATCGATTTCAGGGCGATGTCGGCATCGTCACGCTTGCGCCCGAGATGCCTGGAGGTCTCGATCTCGTTCGCCGATTCGCTGCGGCTGGGCAGCTCGTATCGATTGGGCATTCCGGTGCGACGTTCGACGAAGCGCGTACCGCCATTCAGGCCGGCGCGAGCCGGGCGACGCATCTGTTCAACGCGATGCGGCCGCTTTCGCACCGTGAGCCTGGCATTGCCGGCGCCGTGCTCGCGTACGACCATGTGCACGTCGAGCTCATCTGCGACGGCGTCCACGTCCATCCGGCGATCGTGCGCACCGCTATCGCGGCGAAGACGCCGGCGCGCGTCGTCGCGATCACCGACGGCACGGCCGCGTCAGGTCTGCCTCCTGGATCACGCGCGCATCTC
>DASZVJ010000261.1:0-6789 GCA_035547155.1 Vicinamibacterales bacterium | reverse complement strand
TCCATGTAGCGCTGGAACGCGTCGCGCTGCGCGGGATCGTCTGGCCGCGTATCGAGGAACAACACGACCTGATGGCGCGGCAGCTCGTCGTCGTTCAACCGGCTCCAGTCCGTCGTTGCCTCGTAGGCGAACCCGTGCTGTCTGGCCATGTCGGGAAACCAGCGATTGGCCTCTTCGACGAAGCTGATGTGCGCGAGATCGTTCTTGCCGGTGTAAAACGCGAGCACGCTGAAGCGCGGCGCTTGCGCTCGCGCGCCAGCGGCGAGCGTCATGCCTAGAAGGAGCGAAATCGCGAGTGGGCGAAGAATGGCTTTCGACACTGAGCACAGTCTAAACGAGGGACCGACGACCAAGGGACCACCAAGGGACGAAGGGAGAGACGGAGAAAAGTTGGAAATTGAAAGGCAGAAGCCAGAAAGGTCGACGTCCCTTGTGCAGATGAACCGCAGATCGCTCGATAGTCAGACGTCCGGATAGTGCGTCAGCACGATAGTGAGATAGGCAAGATACGAGCGTCAGAACAACGTTCCTGTCTTCAGCTCCTCGCCGTCCGCATCGTCCTTCGCGCGCTTCCGTGCGCTCGCGGCGGTCGATTTCGCCTGATACAGCAGCTTGTCAGCGGCGCGCAGCAAGAGCGTCGGCGAGTCGCCGTCGCGCGGGAACACGGCGACGCCGCCGCTGATCGCCACAGCCGGCTTGTGGCCGTCGGCCGCGAGCCGGTCGGCGATGCGACGCAGCACGACGTGCCCGCCGGCCTCACCGGTCTCAGGCAGCACGAGCGCGAACTCATCGCCGCCGAAGCGCGCCGGCGTGTCGATCGTCCGGCACGAGCTGCGCATCGTGTCCGCGATGCGGCACAGCGCACGGCTGCCGGCGAGATGACCGTAGCGATCGTTGATGGTCTTGAGCCCATCCATGTCGACGAACAGCACCGCGAACGGACGTCCGGTCCGATTCGATCGCGCGATCTCGGTCTTGAGCACTTCGAGCAAACGCCGGTAGTTCGCCAGTCCCGTGAGCGGATCGGTCGTGGCCAGCTCGCGCAGCTGCCGCTCCGCGTGTTTGTGCTCGGCGACCACCGCCGCGAGCACGGTGCCCATCGTCGCCATCACGCCGACGTACGCCTGCACGAGCACGAGCGCCTCGCCCTGGCTGTCGCGCACGAAGGGACCGAAGCCGCGCGCGGTGCCCCACACGGCAAGGCCCGAGAGAATCGTGATGGCGGTCGCGACGGTACGCCGGCCTTGACGGAACGCGGCCCAGATCAGCACCGGCACGCAGAGGAACTCGAGCGGGTAGTTCTGCACGTCCGACGGAAACTTGCCGGCGAAGACGACGAGACAGACGCCCGTGAGGACGACCGGGATGACGATGGCTTCGAGCACCTCGAGAATGCGCGGCCGCTCGCTGGGGGCCGTCACCCACACGAGGGCGAGGGGACCGACGACGAGAATGCCGGCGAGGCTCGCGAGCCAGCACGTGATCCAGCGGTAGCCGAAGTCGAGCCACGGCGACGGCGCCAGCCACGTCGTCGACAACGCACCGAACGTCGCGCTCAGCGTGCTCGCGACGGCCGCGATGCCGACGAAGCGGAAGATGGTGCCGGCGCTCTGGAACGCCTGCGCGCCGCGCGCAAAGCGATCGACGAGCATCGCGCCGACGATCGCCTCGATCGTGTAGCCCGCCGCCGCGATGGTCGACGCAATCACATGTCCGGTCGGAATCAGCAGCGCCGCCAGGGCTCCGGCGAACACGGCTGGCCAGCTTCGACGGCCGACGACGATCAGCGCCGCAATCGCGAAACCGCTCGGCGGCCACACGGCCACCGTGCCGCCCGCGAACCCTCCAACTGCAAGGCCGGCCTGGCCGAGCGCGAAGTAGATCGCAAAGATGGCGGCGAGAACGACCGGGTGGCGTGACAACTTCGCGTGCATGGACGGACTGCTGACTTCCCGGGGGGCGCGATTGAGGTGTGCAGGTCGTATGCCAGACGTGCGGAACTCAGTCAGCGTGTGCAACGCCGCCTGGCGCGGCGGGATGCGACGGGTCCATGACGTTTCGCGCGGGCCGGCGTGCGGCTCTGTCGGTGTCAGCCGGCGTTGGTCCACTCACGGATTTCAACGACGCTGCGGCGCCGGGCATTGGCCTTGTCGGCCTTGTTCGCGTACAGCGCCCGATCGGCTGCGCTCAATAACGTCGTCGGCGTGCCGCCGTCACGCGGGTAGACGGCAACTCCTGCACTGACCGCGAGCCGCGGATGATCGGTGTCCTCGGCCAGCCGCTCGTTCGTGCGCTTGACGACGAGGCGTGCGCCGTCGAGATCCGTGTCCGAGAGCACGGCGACGAACTCGTCGCCGCCATAGCGCGCCGGCGTGTCCGTCTCGCGGCACGCTGCGCGCAGCGTCTCGGCGAAGCGGCAGACCGCGCGGCTGCCGGCCAGGTGCCCCATCTCGTCGTTGATGCGCTTCAAGCCGTCCATGTCGAAGAAGACAACGGCGAACTGACGATTGTGCCGATCGGCTCGCGCGATCTCCATCTGGAGCACTTCGAGCAGGCGGCGATAGTTCGGCAGCCCGGTGAGCGGATCGGTGACGACGAGCTCACGCAGCTGCGCTTCGGCCACGCTGTACTCCGACGCCAGCGCGGCGAGCGACAGCGTCATCACCGCAAGTCCCGCCAGAAAGACTTCGACGTTCAACAGCGACGAGAACGGCGTGTCGCGCATGAACGGCCCGTAGTTGCTCAGCGTCCCGGCGACGACGATCCCGGACACGATGGCCAGCGCGCAGGCGGCGGCACGCCGGCCGAGACGGAACACCACCCACAGCAGCACGGGCATGACGAGCAGCTCGTTCGGGAATCCGTGCAGCTGGATCGGGAACTCGAAGAAGGCGATGAGCGCCGTGAGCAGCAGCGTCACGAAGACGATCGTCGCTTCGATGACCTGCGCAGGCCGCCAACGTTCGCGGCCCTGGCTGAACAGGAGGACCAGCGGCGTGACGAGCAGCATCCCCAGGAAGCTGCCTTGGCTCAACGCGAGCCAGATTGTGCCGTACTGCGTGCCCGGAGCATTGTGCGTCGCGACGAGGCCGACGGTGTTCACCGTCGCACCGGACGCCGTGCTGACGAGCAGCGCGATGCCGGCGAACCGGAAGCTGTTCGCAGGGCTCTGCAGCGCGTGACGGCCCTCCGCATAGCGATTGACGAGGTAGCCGGCGAGCACGCTCTCGAGCGTGTGGCCCGCCGCCATGAGGAGAACCGCCGGCAGCGGACCGAGGATCGACGCGTAGACGACCGCGGCCGCGCAGAAGATCGCGGGCCAGATGCGGTAACCGAGCGTGAGCAACGCGCCGAGCGCGAGGCCAGACGATGGCCAGATGAACGTGGCGGCAGGATGACCGTAGCTGAGCGCGAGGCCGAGGCGGCCGAGCACGCAGTACAGCACCACGAAGGAAACCAGCATCGTCTGCTCTCGCGCCAGACGGGAGCGGAGGGCTTCCCATGCGCCGGGTTTGGACATCGCGCGGTCCGGGGCTGCAGGTTCGATGCCACGCAACGGCAGATCGATCGTCGCAGTCATTGCGACAGCCGTGCAGTTGCGTACGGCGGCGCGCGGCACGATTGCGCGCGGCCGCACGACGGCGGCCGAACGGATTTCGGATATGTGCGCGAACGTTCGAGTTCGTAATGACGCGATCAGGCCTGCGTGCGCGCGATCTCGTCGTAGAGAATCGCGGACGCCAGAATCCCGTTGTGGAAGTTGCCGAGGTCGAGGCGCTCGTTCGGCGCGTGCGCGTTCTCGTCCGGCAGACCGACGCCGAACAGCACGGCCGGCAGATTCAACTCTTCCTTGAACGTCGAGACGACGGGAATCGATCCGCCTTCGCGGCAGAACACGGGCGCCTTGCCGAAGCCCTGCTCGATCGCGCGGCCGGCCGCACGCACGTACGCGCTGTCGTAGCTCGCGAGCCACGGCTTGCCGCCGTGCATCCGCGTCAGCGTGAGCTCGACCGTCTTCGGCGTGATCTTTTTCAGATACGCCTCGAACAGATCGCTGATGCGATCCGGATCCTGGTTCGGCACGAGACGCATGCTCACCTTGGCCATCGCGACGGCAGGAATGACCGTCTTCGCGCCGTCACCGGTAAAACCACTCAGCAAGCCGTTGACCTCGAACGTCGGACGCGCCCAGACGCGTTCGAGCACGCTGTAGCCGGGCTCGCCCGCCAGCTTCGGCGCACCGAGATCCTTGCGGTACTTCTTCTCGTTGAACGGCAGCGACTGCCAGGCGGCCCGCTCCTCGTCCGACAGCGGCAGCACATCGTCGTAGAAGCCCGGAATCTTGATGCGCCCGCTCTTGTCCTTGATCTGCGCCAGCACCTGCGCGAGCACCATCGCCGGATTGGCGACGGCGCCACCGAAGACGCCGGAGTGCAAATCGCTCGTCGTGCCTCGCAGATCGATCTGGAAGTAGACCAGGCCGCGCAGCGCGTAGCAGATCGACGGCACGCCGCGATCGAACATCGCGGAGTCGGAGATGACGACGACATCGGCCTGGAGCAGGGACGTGTTCGCGCGGATGAAGTTGTCGAGATTGACGGAGCCGACTTCCTCTTCGCCCTCGAGCACGAGGCGGATGTTGATCGGTAGCTTTCCAGTCTTGTCGAGGTACGCTTCGATGGCCTTGAGGTGCATGAACACCTGGCCCTTGTCGTCGGCCGCTCCGCGCGCGTAGATCTCGCCGTCGCGAATCGTGGCCTCGAACGGCGGCGACTCCCACAGCTCGACGGGATCGACCGGCTGCACGTCGTAATGGCCGTAGAAGAGGACCGTCGGCGCGCCGGGCGCGCCGAGCCAATCGCCGTACACGATCGGATGGCCGGGCGTCTCCATCAGCCGCACGTTCTGCAGACCGATCCGCCGCATCTCGTCCGCCGTCCACTCCGCGCACTTCCGCACATCGTCCTGATGCTCCGGCAGCGCGCTGATCGACGGGATGGCCAGATAGTCCTTCAGCTCGGCAATGAAACGATCGCGATTCGCGTGGATGTAGTCGAGGACGGGAACGGTGGACATGGTTTACCTAGAGTCTACCTCCGGCTTCTTGCCTTCTCGCCACGCTGGTGTAAACGATGAGTGGCTCAGCCATTCGACTGGCGCAATCAGCGACTGGATCGTCGCCGTCAGATGCGCGAAGTCGATGTGCGCGAGATCGTCGGAGGGCGAGTGATATTCCGGCTGCAGGCCGAACGTCGAGATCGTCTGCGCGATGACGCCGCGGCGCGCGAGGAAGAAATTGTCCGACCGCTCGAAGAACCGTTCTGACGGATACGGATCGGCGGCGAGACGCGCGCCGTGAGCAGCGAGCGCGGCCCCCAGCGTCGTACGGTCGTCACCGCTGAGCCAGACCGTCCGCGGCGGCAGGTCGGGATTCGGACGGCCGATCATCTCGAGCTCGAGGCTCGCGACGATCGACGTCAGCGGCACGGGCGGATGGTCGCGAAAGTCCTGCACGCCGAGACCGCCGCGCTCTTCGCTGCCGAACCAGGCGAACAGCACACTCCGTGGCGCGCGCGGGCGCCTCGCGAGCGCATGCGCGATCTCCAGCACGCCCGTCACGCCGGACGCGTCGTCGTCGGCGCCGTTGTAGATGCGATCCTCGCGCGTGCCATGGACGCCGAGATTGTCGAGGTGCGCGCTGAGCATCACGACCTCCTCCGCGCGTCGCGGATCCCGGCCGCGGATGATGCCGAGCACGTTCCACGTCTGGCCGGATTCCAACGCGATCGTCCGCACGAAGCCGTCCGCGTCACCCAGCGGCTCGAGTCCCCACTGCCGAAGCTGCGAGGCGACGTACGTCGCAGCGACCCATTCGTCGTGCGAGCCGCTTTCGCGGCCATTCATCGCGTCGCTCGCCAACATCTCCATGTGCCCGCGGACCGCGGCTTCCGTCACCGCTTCGCGATCGGCGCGAGGAACGTCGACGCGCGCGTCGCCGCGGGCGGCGAGCAGCAGCACGATCGCCGCCGCAACGCTCACGCGGCCGGAGATGCGGGCGCCGCGGGTCATGCGCGCCTACTTCTTGTCGGCGTCGGGATTGGGCCGCGCGACCGTGATGCCGGTCCGCGCTTCGAGCACTTCGAGGACCCGTGCGTAGTTGGAGTCGGCGAGGCGAAGGATGAGGTACGCGTCGTGATTCTGCAGCACCAGCCAGTGTTTGGAGGTGCGGAGGATGCCGCCGACATCGACGTCGTCTGGCGGCGAGGCGAGGGACGGATCCCACCGCGGATCGCGCGCCTTGACGTACGTCGCGCCGAGCACACCGCGATAAGGCCACGACGCGATCGATGAGCTGTCCTTCTGTCGCAGCACGGAGATCTGTCCGCTGACGAAGCTGACGAGGACGTCCTCGTCGCGCGTCTTCTTGCCGTTGACCACGACGAACTGCCGCACGTCGGCGAACGCGACGTGCGTGTCGTCGATGGGTCCGCGCGCAGGCGTCGCACTGCCGCGCGCACCAGGCGCCGCAGCCGGTGACGTGCCTCGAGCGGGGGCATCGGCCGCGGCCGCATCGCCGGGCGCTCCCAATCGCGCCGGCGTCGTCGGCGACGGCACGACGGGCGCGACCGCCGGCGGCGTGACGGCCACTGGCGGCGGTGCAGTCGCAGCAGCGGCGTTTGCGCCGGGCGCGCCGCTGCTCGGCGGCGTTGCGGCCGCCGGCGTCGATCCATCAGCCGGAGTTGGCGCCGCAGGGGTCGCATCGGCGGCCGGCTGATCGGTCGCCGGCGG
>DASZVJ010000260.1:0-8467 GCA_035547155.1 Vicinamibacterales bacterium | reverse complement strand
GAGTCGGTCACGGTCGACGGCCGCGTCGATCGCCTCACGCACGATCTGCAGCACTACGCCTATCGCGACATCGCACACCATCACGCGACGATGGATCGCTACACGACGCTGGCGGCGGAGGAGATGTTCGACGCGGGGTGGCGCGCGGGAGTTTTCGATCTCACCGTTCATCCCGCGGCCGCATTCGTCCGCAACTACGTGCTGCGGCGCGGCGTCCTCGACGGCACGCCGGGCCTGATCATCTCCGCGATGAACGCGCACTACGTCTTCCTCAAGTTCGCGAAACTGTGGGCGCTGGCGCGCGAGAAGCACGGCGCGAGCCCGCCGCGCGCGTAACCGCGGCCGATCATGCGCTCCCTGCACATCGACACCGCGCGCACGTGGCGAGGCGGACAGAATCAGGTTCTGCTCACGGTCAACGGCCTGGCCGAGGTCGGCCACGATGCGATCCTGCTCGCGCACGAGGACGGCGAGCTGCGGCGCCGCGCTGGCGAGGGCATGCGCTTTCTGGGATTCGCGCCACGCAGCGAGTTCGACATCCAGGCCGGCTGGCAGTTGTCGCGCGTGCTCACCGATCTCGCACCCGACGTGATCCATGCGCACGATCCGATGGCCGTCTCGTTGACGGCGATGGCGCTGCAGATCACGTCCACGCTTCCCCGCCGTCCGCTCGTCGTCGCGTCACGTCGCGTGGATTTCCATCTCAAACGACACGCGTTCTCGCGCTGGAAGTACCGGCACGTCGACGTGTTCGTCGCCGCGTCACGTCTGATTGCCGCGATCCTGGAGCAGGATGGCATCGCGCGCGATCAGATCGAGATCGTGCACGATGGCGTCAACGTCGGCGCGATCGATCGAGAGCCGGTCGTCGATGTGCACGCCGCCTTCTGGCTGCCGCACGGCGCGCCCGTCGTCGGCAACGTCGCCGCGCTGGCCGGACACAAGGGCCAGAAACATCTGATTGCCGCGGCCGCGCGCGTCGTCCGCGACATGCCCGACGCGCGCTTCATCATCCTCGGCGAGGGAGAGCTGCGCGAAGCGCTCGAGGCACAGGTCGCCTCGCTCGGCCTGGATCGGCACGTTCATCTGCCCGGCTTCCGGCAAGACGTGATCGGCCTGATGAAGTCGTTCGATCTGTTCGTGATGAGCTCGGTGACCGAAGGGCTCGGCTCCGCGATCCTCGAAGCGATGACGTGCGAGCGCGCGGTCGTGGCCAGCAACACCGGCGGCATCCCCGAGGCTGTCGACGAGAACGTCACCGGCCTGCTCGTCCCGCCGCGCGACGAAAAGGCACTCGCGAAAGCCATCGTCACGCTGCTCCGCGATCCCGATCTCCGCCGGCGTTTCGGCCAAGCCGGCCGCACACGCGTCGTCGAGGAGTTCAGCGTCGAACAACTCGTCGCCGGCACGCTGGACGTGTACGAGCGCTGGGTGGGACGGACATCTCGCTAGGCTTGGGGCTTGGGGCGACGACACCGACGTACAGATGTAGGCTGGGTCTTCAGACCCGGCTGTTCTCCCGTTTCAAAGTTCGAAGTTCAAAGTTCGAAGTTCCCCTACCAGCCCATTCGCTCGCGCAGGCCGGTGATGTGCGCGAGATGATGGCGGCAGTGCCACGCGTAGTGCGCAAGCGTCCAATCGAGGGTCACGCGGCCGCGCTCGGGATGGACGTACGCCAGCGCCCACTGATCCGGCGTGATGCGCCGCAACAGGCTCACCCACCGTGAGTGCAAGCCCTCGAGCAGCACCTGCGAGGCTTCGATGTCGGAAGACGACGCGTCGGTTAGATCGGCCCATTTCGCTTCGTCGTACGGCTTGATCGTCGGCTCGGTTTCGGTGAGCGCGAGCCGGAATCGAATGTACGCGTTCATGTGGCTGTCAGGCAGGTGATGGACGACTTGCGCGAGCGTCCAACCGCCTTCGCGATACGGCGTCTGAAGCTGTTCTGCGGAAAGGCGTCTCACTGCCTCGCGCACGCGCGAAGGCGTCTCGTCGATCTGCGTGATGAGCTCGCCACGGTTCGTGTGATTGAGCTCAGCGGGAGGGGCGAAGCGACCGATCGGATACCGGAGATCTTCCATGCGCTTCATTATGGACGGGACGGGTCAGCGCAGATGAACCACCGTCCGCTCGCCGGCGGATCGCCGCGCGGCTTCGATGACATCGAGCACGGCCACCGCATCATTCGGGTCGACAGGCATCGGCCCGCCGGTGCGTAGCGCTTCTGCAAGCCGTCGATAGAGCTCGCCGTAGTTGCCGCGGTCCGTGCGGACGAGACGAAAGTCTTCGTCCGTGCCGACTCTTCCCCACGCGGACTCCGCCTCTTCACCCCACGACGGCGACGTCGGCCGCTCTCCGCGGCGAAGCGCATCTTCCTGCACGTCCATCCCGAACTTCACATAGGACGCCTTCGTCCCGAGCACACGCAGGCGCGGTCCGCGCTGTGACGCCAGGATGCTCATCCACAGATGCGACCGCACACCAGACGTGTGCGTGATCGCGACGAACGCATCGTCGTCGACGTCACTGCCGGAACGACGACGATCGAGCTCGGCGTAGACCTGCGCGGCAGGCCCGAACAGCAGCAGCGCCTGATCGATCAGATGGCTGCCGAGATCGAACAACAGTCCGCCCGCCTGATCCGGCGCCGCGCTTCCCCGCCATCCCGTGCGCGCTTCGAGACGCCAGCGCTCGAACCGCGATTCGAATTGGACGACGTCGCCAAGATCGCCATCGTCGAGCAGACGCTGCAACGTGAGGATGTCGCCGTCCCATCGTCGATTCTGAAAGACGGTCAGCGGCACGTTGCGCTGCCGCGCGTCGTCGACGAGCGATCGTCCTTCAGCCGACGACGGCGCAAGAGGTTTGTCGACGAGAACGGGAATGCCCGCGGCAATCGCCGCGCGTGCGAGCGGCACGTGCGCCGCGTTGGCGGCAGCGATGACGACGAGATTCAGCCGGTGCGGTTCGGCCCAGAGTGCGTCCGCGGACGAGACTACGCGCGCATCGGGATGCGCGTCGCGCGCCTGTGCCTGCCGCGCGGGATCACCCGTGACGATCGCCTCGAGGCGCATCCCGGGCGTCGTCGTGATGAACGGCGCGTGGAACGACGAGCCCGCGAGACCGTAACCGATGAGACCGACTCGGATCATGATCGAAAGACTCTACCAAGGGATGAGGGGACCAAGGGACCAAGGGACCAAGGGACGAAGGGGACGAAGGGGACGAAGGCAGACGGCGGGCTACGAGCTACATGGCTACGGACGCCGCTTCGGCTTGCAGACGCCGCGCAGCGGGCACTGGTCGCTGCCGCGTTTCGTCTGCCAGCCGCACGCGCCCATCATGCTGAGGTGGCAGAGCGAGAAATCGTAACGGACGGGATCGTCCGGATCGATCGCACGCAGCGCGTCGGTGATGTCGACGGCCATCTTCCAGCCAGGCGACGCGCGTCGCGTCAAACGGAGGCAGCGGCCGACGCGGATCGTGTGCGTATCGAGCGGCACGATGAGTTGTGACGGTTTGAGTGCGGTCCAGCCGCCAGGATCGACGCCGTCGCGGCGCACCATCCAGCGCAGGAACAGATTCAGCCGTTTGCAGGCGCCGCCGCTCGACGGACGCGAGAAGAAGTAGTAGACGCCCGGCGACGCCGGCACTTTCGAGCCGTATGCGGGACGTAGATCGATCGCGCGCGCCGCTGACGAGAACTGTTCGAGCGCGTCGCCGATATCGCGCGCATCTGGCAGCAGTCCCGCCGCGCACGCGGCCTCCAGCGATCCGTGTGCCTCGATGAGCTGCCGCAGAATCCAGATGAGCGCGACGAAGTCGTTGCCACGCGTCCACCGGTGCACGATCGCGCGCAGTGGCGCGCCGTCACGCGCCGGATCGAACCGCCGCACGAATCGCGCCGGCGACGCGCCCATCGCCGCGCAGATGGCGTCCGCCGACGCGATCACCGACGCCACGCGGCCGAACGCGACAGCGGACGCGACGAACGCGACGATCTCGCGATCCTCGGTACGTGGATAGCGCCGAACGATCTGAATCGGATCGATCGCCGACTCCGGATGATCGAACGACGCGTAGAGCTGGTCGAGGGCGGGACGGAAGGAGAGCATTGTTATCGCACTATCTCACTATCGCGCTATCGCACTATCTCCATCGAGCTATCGGGTTATCGGATCATCTAGCTATCTGGGCGTCGGGCTATCGCTCGAGAACCGAGAACCTCAGAACCTGAACCTCGGAACCCGAACCCCAGAACCCTGGAACCTTGGAACCCCAGAACCCACCTAGAATTTCGTCACCGGCACTCGCTCCCGGCAAAGCGGACACTCCGCAGCCGCGTAGTTGTCGGGCGCGCGGTATTCGGCGAGGGCGATGTTCGGGATGCCGAGGTCGACGATGGCCTCGAGGCGATCGAAGATCTCGACGGTCGCGATGACGGTGCCGCCGGCGGACTCGATGAACGCCTTCGATCGCTCGAAGCTCTTGCCCGTGTTGCGCACGTCGTCGGCGAGCAGGACGCGTTTCCCGGCAACGACGGTGCGATAGAACGGACGAAGACCGGCGTCTGGTCCTTTCAACGACAGCGGCGCAAAGCTCGTCGGCGGCCGATCCAGACTGCGGCGGCCGTCGAGCAGGCCGGCCATCGTGTGCGCGAGCAACGCGCCGCCGGTGAGCGGACCAGCAACGACCTCCGCCTCCGACAGGATCGTGTCAGGAACGACGTCCAGGAGATCCTGGCCGAGCTGCCAGATGAGCGACGGCTGTCTGAAGAGACGATGCGGATTGAGATAGACGCGACCGTGATAGCCGTTGCCGTAGTCGAAATGCCCGTCGAGCATCAGGACTTCGAACTCTTGCAGTCTGGTCAGCGCATGTTTTCGGAGATCGTCGACGCGAGACATGGACGGGAGGATTGTAGCCCGTCGCCCGTTGCCTGTGGCCCGATGTCAGTTCTCGTATCCCCGTCTCGCGCGCACGTCGTAGTTGCCGCGGCGAGTCACGCGCACCTGAAGCTCGTGAAAGCCTGACGCGCGCACGCCGGCCGGACTGTAGTGCAGCACGTAGGTCGATCGGAAATTGTCGAACGTCCGCGTCAGCGTGGACGAGATGGCATCGCCGATCGCCGGCACGACGAGCCCGCCGGTCTCAGCCGCGATCGTACGAAGCGCGGGCGGCACGAATGGCAGCGCCACTGCGCTCGCGGGACCGTTGACAATCGTGACCTGTCCGCGCGCCGATGCTGCCGGTGGCGCCATTGGCGACATCACTGGCAACGTGCCCATCATCACGGACGGCAGCACGAACACCACCGTGCCCGTCGTGCGCCGGGCGACTTCTCGCAGCGCACCCTCGCTCGTGACGCTGCTCGTGTCCTGTCCGTCTCCGAGCGCGATGATGAGCTGCCGTCGATCGACGGGCGCCGCCGACGTCAGCGCGACCGCAACCGTATCGAGGAGAGCCGTGCTGCCCGCGGGCGTAACGCGATCGAATGCGCCTTTCGTGTCCGCCAGCCGATCGGTGAAATCGAGCACCCGGCTCACGCGCATGTTGAACGTCATCAGCTTGATGCGATCGCCCGGCCGCAGCCGGGCGCGAACGTCGTCAACGGCGCGCCGAAGCTGCGTCAGCACCGCGTCCGTCACGCTGAGACTGACGTCGAACGCGATGGTCACGTCGATCGGCATCTTCTCGTAGCTGATGTCGGTGATCGTCTGCACGACGCCTTCGTCGCGCAGCTCGAAATCGGCGGCGGTCAGATTCGCGACGGGCCGGCCCGATCGTTGTACGGACACATCGACGCTCACGGCGTCCGTCGTCGCACGAAACGATGGCCGCGCATTCTGACGCGCGCGCACCGGCGCGACGATCGTCGCAACAGCCGCGCCGGCAGCGACGACGATGCGCGTGAGGGCACGAACGGTCATCGCGCAAGCTCCGTGAGCGTGGCCATCAGTCCGTCGAACCCGCGATACGCGCCCTGCCAGTAGATCCACCACGGATCGATTTGACTGCCGGGAGCGGCCTGAACGTCCTCGGCGAGACGTTCGGCCTCGTCTCGTTCGCCGCGCGTCAACAGCAATGTCATCAACGACACACGCGCCGACTGCGCGCCCGGCCACGAGACGAGAGCACTGCGGTACGCCGCGTCGGCCGCGTCGTTCTCTCCCCTCGCCTGCTGCACCTGCCCACGCACGAACTGGCCGAAGAATCGGACCACGTGATCCGCCGGCTGTCGATCCGCCGCGTCGAGCCTGGCCATGGCGTCTGCGTAATTGCCGATGCGATAGTCCAGCCACGCGGAGCGCACACCAGCTTCCGCGGCGGACTCCTGTTTCGCGATGGCTTCGTCGTAGCGCGCCAGCACGTCAGCCGGCGATGCGATGGGCTTCCGGCCTGCTCGCTCTGCGGCCGTGCGCGCGTTCGCGGTCGACCAGAGCGCATCAGTGGCCACGGCTCGCGCCAGCACGAGGCCCGACGCATCCGGACAGCGTGCGATCGCGCTCGTCGTCGCATCGATCGCTTGAATGGCCAGCGCCCGCGACGCGAGGACCGCGGCCTCGGCCTCGTACCACGTGCACTCGAACGCGTCGGAGCCCAATGGCTCGCGCACGAGATCGTGCTGGCGTCCGAGCACCATCAACGCCTCGTCGCGCGTGCCGGCGTCAGCGCTCAACACGCCGGCGCGGGCGAGCTCGAGCACGAACATCGCTTCGTGCCTCGGTGCGGCCGCCCACATCGCGCCTTCGTCGGCGTACGCGTGGATGACGCTTCGCAGATTGGGCGTGGATCGCAACGTCGCACGCATCGCCGGTACGTCCCCGCGATCGAAGGTCTCCGCGAGACTGCGCGTCGGAGATGACGCTGCGGCGCCTCGTCCAGACGATGACGGTGCAGGCGCCGCGGCGCCAGCGTATCCGCGCCGTGCATGAATCACCGCGGCTGGCAGGTGCGGTATCGTCACCCGGATCTCGTGCCAGCCGCTGCGGCTCACGCCGCGCGGCGAATACCTGAGCACGTAGCCGTGACGAAACTCATCGAAGATCGGCTTGAATGCATCAGCGGCGCTAGCGTCGCCGAACGCACCGAGGCCATGGAACGTGCCGCCGGACAGCGACGCGACGTCGGTCAGCAGCGAAGGATCGTCCCTCATGAACGGCCGCCACGTTCGCTGCACTTCCCGATACAACGGGTTGGGCCCGTCGCTCGGCGCGAAATCGCGTTGCACGACGTGCACGACGGCGTCGGATTGCCGGGCGACGTCTCGCACCTGTTCCGCGTCGGCCGCACTGATCGTGTCGACGGCTTTCGTCCACGCGACGATGAGATGACGCCGGCCGGGTTCGACGGGCGCCAGCATCGCGGCGATCAAACCGTCGTAGGCAGACGACAGCCCCTGCGACGTCAGGCTGCGGAGCACGACGGATTGATGCGCCGGCTGCTGCGGCAGGACGAGACTCGCGTACGTGTCGATGGCCAGCACGCGCAGCCGATCTTCTGGCCGGAGCATCGCCGCAATCGTGTCGACGTTCCGCTCGACGAGCGAACGCGTACGCGCGGCCGACGTGCCGTTGCTCCACGCTCCTGACGAGCCGCCGCTCGCGTCGGCGAGAATCGTCACGTCGAGCGGCATCGCGCTCGCGTCGACGGCTTCGACCTGCTGAACGACGTTGTTGTCGCGGACGACGAAGTCCCCGGCGCGCAGACCGTCGACGGCTTGTCCATTCGATCGCACCGTCACGTCGACGGACACGACCTCGGTGCCGCCGCGAAACACCGGCGGCGTCTGCATCGGCGCACGCGCACCGACGCCCGCGACGGCCAGTGCGGCCAGCGCGCACGCGATGGTCAAGGCGAGCGATCTCATCGGCCGATCTCCCGGCGCAGACGCGCGATCAGCGCCGGCCAGAAGCGATCGTCGGCATCCGCATACGCGCGCCATGGATCGGCCGGCGATGGCTCCGCGACGAGCATCTGGCCGACGAGCGCGGAGGCGTCATCGCGGCGGCCATTCTTGAAGAGCAGCGACGCGAGCGAGATCGTCGCGGCCTGCGCGCGCGGAACGGCTTCGAGCGCGCGACGGAAGGCGATCTCCGCGTCGGCCGGGCGATTACGACGAAGCTGCACGAGTCCGGTGAAATAGCGTGCGAGATACAGGACCCACGGATCGCGCGTGATCGACTCGACCTTGCGCAGCTGCTCGAACGCGCGGTCATCGTCCTTCCGCCAGTACGCCATCACGCCCAGGCGCATCGTCGCTTCACCGCCCAGGTCGACGTCGCTCTGCAGCAGCGCGAACTGCCGCGCGGCCTCCGGCGGATCGTGGAACTCTTCGGCGATCGCTTGTGCGAGCTTGACGCGCGGCTCGTTGCCGAGCCGCAGTTCGGCGTGGCGGACGTGTTGAATGACGTCGCTGTTGTAGCCCTCGCGCAGATGGCGCTCGCCGACCATGAACTCGAAGTCT
>DASZVJ010000259.1:0-1979 GCA_035547155.1 Vicinamibacterales bacterium | reverse complement strand
TGAATCAGCCACGGATAGCCGTGGTAGGCGAAGATCACCGGCGTGTCCGCCGTGAACAGCGCGTCGAAGTCGCGATCGGCCAGACCATGCGGGTGCTCGGATTCCGGCTGCAATCGCATCAGATCGACGACGTTGATCATGCGGATCCGCAGATCGGGCAGCGCACGGTTGAGGATCGAGATCGCCGCGAGAATCTCGAGCGTCGGCACGTCGCCCGCGGCCGCCATTACGACGTCCGGCTCGCCGTCGCGATCCGAGCTGGCCCACGACCATCGCCCGATGCCCGCCGCACAATGCGCGATCGCGTCCGGCATCGTCGTCCACTGCGGCGCCGCATGTTTGCCCGCGACGACGACGTTGATGTAGTGGCGGCTGCGGAGGCAGTGATCCATCACGCTCAGCAGACAGTTCGCGTCAGGCGGCAGATAGACGCGCACGATCTCCGGCTTCTTGTTGAGCGCGACGTCGATGAAGCCCGGATCCTGGTGCGTGAAGCCGTTGTGATCCTGCCGCCACACGTGGCTCGACAGCAGATAGTTCAGCGAGGCAATCGGCACGCGCCAGGGCAGTTGCCTCGTCACCTTCAGCCACTTCGCGTGCTGGTTGAACATCGAGTCGACGATGTGGACGAAGGCTTCGTACGTATTGAACAGGCCGTGGCGGCCGGTGAGCAGATAGCCCTCGAGCCAGCCCTGACACTGGTGCTCGCTCAGCACTTCGATGACGCGGCCGTCCGGCGCGAGCCACTCGTCGCCGTCCACGCGTTCCGCTTCCCATTGGCGCGCCGTGTGCTGGAACACCGCGTCGAGCCGGTTCGACACGGTCTCGTCCGGTCCGAAGATGCGGAAGTTGCGCCGGCTCGCGTTGGCGTCGATGACGTCGAGCAGGAAGCGTCCGAGCACGCGGGTGTCCTCGGCGTCGACCGCACCAGGCGACGGCACGCTCACCGCGTGGCGGCGATAGTCCGGCATCACCAGATCGCGCAGCAGACGGCCGCCGTTCGCGTGAGGGTTCGCGCTCATGCGGCGCTCGCCTTTCGGCGCGAGCGCGGCCAACTCCGCGCGAAGCGTGCCGTGCTCGTCGAAGAGCTCGCCCGGGCGATAGCTCCGCATCCACGCGTCGAGCTGTTGGAGATGCTGCGGGTTCTTGCGCGGATCGCTGAGGGGAATCTGATGCGCGCGGAACGTGCCCTCGACGCGCTGGCCGTCGACGATCTCCGGGCCCGTCCAGCCTTTGGGGGTGGCGAGCACGATCATCGGCCAGCGGGGACGCGACGTCGACGTGCCCGCGCGCGCCCGCATCTGTATCGTCCGGATGTCCGTGACGACGGCGTCGATCGTCTTGGCCATCGTCACATGCAGCACGTCGGGATCGTCGCCTTCGACGAAATGGGGCGTCCAGCCGCAGCCGCGCAGCATCTGATCGAGCTCCTCGCGCGGAATGCGCGCGAGGACCGTCGGGTTCGCGATCTTGTAGCCGTTCAAGTGCAGAATCGGCAGCACGGCGCCGTCGGTCGCGGGATTGAGGAACTTGTTCGAGTGCCATGCCGTCGCGAGCGGGCCGGTCTCGGCTTCGCCGTCGCCGATCACGCACGCGGCGATGAGCGACGGATTGTCGAGCACGGCGCCGACGGCGTGACTCAGCGAGTAGCCGAGCTCGCCGCCTTCGTGAATGCTGCCGGGCGTCTCCGGCGCGACATGGCTCGGAATGCCGCCGGGAAACGAGAACTGTTTGAACAACCGCGCCAAGCCCTCCTGGTCGCACGTGATGGCTGGATAAATCTCCGTGTACGTGCCTTCGAGATAGGCGTGCGCGACGACCGACGGGCCACCGTGTCCCGGGCCCGAGATGTAGATCATGTCGAGGTCGTAGGCCGTGATCGCACGATTGAGATGCGTGTAGATGAAATTCTGGCCCGGGCTCGTGCCCCAGTGGCCGAGCAGCCGCGGCTTGATGTGCGACGGCTGCAGCGGCTCGCG
>DASZVJ010000258.1:0-2357 GCA_035547155.1 Vicinamibacterales bacterium | reverse complement strand
CACGTCATGGAGCACGAGTCGTTCGAGGATCCGGACGTCGCGGCGGTGCTCAATCGCCATTTCGTGTCGATCAAAGTCGATCGCGAGGAGCGGCCCGACGTCGATCGCGTCTACATGATGTTTGTCCAAGCGACGACGGGGTCTGGGGGATGGCCGATGAGCGTGTGGCTCACGCCGGACCTGAAGCCGTTCTTCGGCGGGACGTACTTTCCGCCCTCGTCGAAATGGGGACGGCCCGGATTCGTCGAGGTGCTGGAGCAACTGGGCCGCGCGTGGACGTCGGAGCGTCGCGAGCTGACGGGCACGGCCGACGACATTCTGGCGCGGCTGCGCGAAGCGACAGGCGCGGATGCCGCCGCACCGGATCGCGCGCCGGTCGCCGGTCGCGACGCGTTGGCGACCGGCATTGCCTCGTTCGCGCAGGCCTTCGACGAGCGGCACGGCGGCTTCGGCGGCGCGCCGAAGTTTCCGCGTCCGTCCGAGCTGCTGTTCCTGCTGCACGCGTACGCGCTCACGGGCGACTGGCAGGCGCGCACGATGGCGCTCGACACGCTGCGCGCGATGTCGCTCGGCGGCATGCGCGATCACATCGGTGGCGGCTTTCATCGTTACTCGGTCGACGCCGAATGGCGTGTGCCGCACTTCGAGAAGATGTTGTACGACCAGGCGCAGCTCGTGCTCGCGTATCTCGAGGCCGGGCAGGCGAGTGACGACGAGTACTACGGCGCGGTCGCTGAGGACACGCTGGCGTACGTCGCGCGCGATCTGACGTCGCCCGACGGCGCGTTCTATTCCGCCGAGGATGCCGATTCGCTCGTGCCGGGCGGCGAAGCGCACGAGAAGCGCGAAGGCGCGTTCTACGTGTGGTCGGACGGCGAGCTCGTGCGCCTGCTCGGCGACGAGGCGTCGATCGTCGCTAAGCGGTTCGGCGTCGAGCCGCACGGCAACGCGCTGGCCGATCCGCAAGGCGAGTTCACGGGACAGAACATTCTCTACGTCGCGCAGCCGATCGAAGACGTGGCCGCGCGAACGGGCAAGACCGTCGACGAGGTGATGACGGCACTCGGACGTGCACGTCAGGTGCTGTTCGAGGCGCGTGCGCAGCGGCCGCGGCCGCATCTCGACGACAAGGTCATCACCGCCTGGAACGGCTTGATGATCGCGGCATTCGCGCGTGCCGCGCGCGTGCTTGTCGACAGTCCGCGGCGGAGCGAATGGCGGGACGTCGCCGTCCGGGCCGCCGCCTGGATCCGCGAGAAGCTCTGGCGCGCGGCCGATCGTCGGCTGTATCGGCGATATCGCGACGAGGAGGCCGCGGTTGACGCGTTCTGCGAGGACTACGCGTATCTCGCGTGGGGCTTGATCGAGCTGTTCCAGGCGACCGGTGACGCCGCGTGGCTGACCTGGGCGCGCGATCTCGTCGATGTACAGACGTCGCTCTTCTACGACACGCGCGATGGCGGCTGGTTCAGCACAACCGGCGAAGATCGATCGGTGCTGCTGCGCGTGAAGGAAGACTACGACGGCGCCGAGCCGGCGGCCGCATCCGTTACGGTCCGCAATCTCATCACGCTCGGCCATTTGCTCGGCGACGAGGCGCTGACGACGCTCGCGTCGCGGACGCTCGAGCGCTACGGTCCGCACATCGGCCGCGCCGTGCGCGTGATGCCGCTGATGGTCACGAATATCGTGCTGTGGCACGGCGGCGGCACGCAGATCGTCGTCGCGGGCCATCGTGACGCCGACGACACGCGCGCGCTCGAGCGCGCGGTCGCACATCACGATCTTCCATGGGCCGTGAGCGTGCCCGTCGATCCCACGACTGCCGCAACGTCGCCGCTGCCATGGCTGCGCGCGATGGCCCTGCGCGACGGCCACGCGGCGGCTTACGTCTGCTCGGACTTCACCTGCCAGGCGCCCGTCACGGACGCTGCCGCGCTCGACGCGCAGATCGAAGACTTGGTGAGGGGCAAGCGAGTCGGATGACATCGGGTCATCTAGCTATCGGGGCATCGGATCATCGGATCATCGTAAGAACCGAGAACCCGGAACCCGGAACCTGAACCCCAGAACCCCGGAACCTCAGAACCCCGGAACCTCAGAACCCCGGAACCCAGACCTTCTATACTGACCTCATGATCTTCCCCATCGAAGTCGTCCTGAAAGGCCGCGATTTTGCCGTCACCGAATCCGTCGTCGTTGGAGGCGCCGATGCGGCGCAGTGGGACGATGGATTCGTGCGGAATGTGCTCGTCGAGATTCTGAAAGCGATCGATCGCGTGCAGGATCCGAAGGTCGCGTCCGAGCGCGAGGTCGTGCTGCAGGGCTTCAGCTGGATCGTCGAGCCCGTCGACGGG
>DASZVJ010000257.1:0-7031 GCA_035547155.1 Vicinamibacterales bacterium | reverse complement strand
ACGCTGAGCGCGCGCTGCACTTGATACGTCGCCTGTCCGGAGATGACGTGCCGGGTCGTCTCGGCGTCGTACTGCTGCGGATAGGTGCCGCCGTAATCCAGAATCGATTGGCCCGTCACCGAATAGCCGTTCGCGCCGGTGATCGTCACGTCGTGGCCGAGATAGTTGCCGCCGAACCCGAACGGATCGACGTACTCGCCCGTCGGCGACGGATTGGTGGTGTGATAGTCCGTGTGCAGCAGCGCGTACCGCGCCGTCGTCCGCAGGCGCGGCGACACGCGCGACTCGGCCGCGAGGCTGAACAGCTGCGCGTCCTGTTTCTGCGTGGTGTCATCGGCGAGGCCGTAGAACGCGGTCGCATTCGGCAGACCGACGCGGCCGTTGCCCGCGCGAAACACGGCCGTGATGTCGGTCGACGCATTCGCGGCGATGCCGATGCGCGTCGCAAAGCTGTTGCGGCGATACGCGCTGTTGGCGACGTCGTTGTCCGTATCGAAGAACGAGTACGCCGCGAAGTAGTCGACGCGGTTCGTCGCGCCGCCAATCGTCGCGTCGTGCCGCTGCGTGCCGAGCGTGCCGCCGTCGATCGCGTACGTCACCTGCGGCGTCCGTGTATGCCCGCGCTCGGTCGTCACCGCGACCACACCCGCCAGGGCGTCGTCGCCGAAGAGCACGCTGTTGGCGTTGCGCGACACTTCGATGCGGCCGACGCCCGCGGTGTCGAGATCGGCGAAGTCGAACAGACCGCCGATGTCATTGGCGGGCACGCCGTCGATCAATACCTTGTTGAAGCGCGACTCGCCGCCGCGCACGAACAGCGACGTGCCGCTGCCGCGATTGCCGCTCTGCACGATGTTCACGCCTGGCACGAGCCGGATGGCAGAGGCGACGTCCGGCGTCGCGAGGCTATCGATCACGCTGCGATCGATCACGGTGACGGACGCGCCTGCTTGCGAGGCGGGCACGGACTCGGCAGCCGCCGTCACGACCACCGCCTGCTCGATGCCGACCGAGAGCGTCACGCGCACCGGCACGCGCGCGCCGGCGGGCACGAAGAACGCGTCGACGTGCGCCGCCGAGAATCCCTGCGCGGAGACGTCGACGCCATAGCGGCCCGCGTCAGAGACGGCGAGCGTGAATCGTCCTTCAGCGTCCGCCGTGGCGTCCGCCACGCGCTGGCCGTCGCGCGTGAGCGTGACCTTCGCGTTGGCGACGACGCCGCCGAGCTGATCGACGACGACGCCAGTGACCGCTCCGCTCTGCGCCGCATCGGCACGGGTCGCGGACATCGAGCACACCATCAGGCTGGCCGCAGCCAGCAGCGAAAGGATTGTCAGGGAACGACCGCGAAACGGACGGCGTGAGCCGAACATGAACGTCTGTCTCCTCGCAGAAGCGGTGGACAGACGCAGGAACGAAGCGCGCTGACGAGCGCCGGACGGGACCGCCGGGCTCGCAGTCCGCTCTCTGTTCGCCGCAGAAAGTCGACCGCAGAACGCTCAGGTAGGTCTCCTGGCTCGGAAGGAGCGGCGCACGTTGCACCGCAGTCGGCTTCACCTTCCCCGGTCGTGGACCGAGTGGTCATTCGAAGCCGCACGCCTTCACTCACAGTGGCGGGACCGCGCCGGACTTGCACCGGCTTCCCCGTTATGCCCCTCGTGGGCACCTGAGCAGTTCAAGACAGTAACACGGACGGAGGGGCGGGGGACGCGGGGGACGAAGGGACCAAGGGACCGGGGGACGAAGGGATCAGGGGACCAGGGGACCAAGGGACGAGGGCACTGAACGCCGGGGCTGAAGACGTGGTCGACCACTGACTCGGGCGATAGTCGTCAGGCTGAATGACAGATGTAGACCGGGTCTTCAGACCCCGCTTCTTACGACATCAACGTGATGACGACGATCGCCGCAGCGACGACGCCTGTTGCGGTGATGACGACGACCGCGCGCGTGACGTCGTCGTGCGTGCCGGCGGGTGGATCGGCGGGCTCCCCGATCCACACGTCGGTGACGAGCGCGCCGCTGTTCCAGATCGGTCCGACGATCCGTCGCTGGATCGCGCCGGCCGCCGCGGCTTCGCTCCAGCCGGAGTTCGGTCCTGGCAGCACGCCGTGCTGACGCCATCCAACCGTGAGCGCCTTGCGGCCAGACGCGCCGGGGAGGACGCTCGCGATCGCGGCCAGCAGCAGCCACGTCAATCTCGCCGGCACGTAGTTCATGACGTCATCCACTCGCGCGCCGCACCAGCCGAAGCGAAGGTAGCGCGGCGTCTTGTATCCGACCATCGAGTCCATCGTGCTGACGACTTTGAACAGCACGAGTCCAGGTAAGCCGGCGATCGCGTACCAGAACAACGGGCTCGTGAAACCGTCGGTGAGATTCTCGGCGAGGCTTTCGATCGCCGCACGCCGGCACGCGGCTTCGTCCATGCGAGCGATGTCGCGGCCGACGAGCTGCGCGACCGCGACTCGCGCGCCCGCCAAATCGCCGCGCGACGCGGCGCGATCGACGCGGCGCACGTGACGAAGCAAGTCGCCGAGCGCGAGAAAGCTGTAGACAAAGAACGCGTGCACGAGCCACGCGCACCACGGCGCGATCGCCCGGGCTCCGGCGACCACGCCCGTGACGCCCGCGACGACGATCGACGCGAGCGCGACGAACAACGTGATGCCGCCGCCGCGTCCGTCGAGGCCGACGCTGCGCAGCAGGCGCTCGAGCGCCGAGAGCAGCGAGCCGATCAGCCTGACGGGATGCGCGCGATAGACGGGATCGCCGATGAGCACATCGAGCAGCACGGCCGCGGCGAGCGCCGCGCCGTTGCCGAACCACCAGGGGCCTAGCTCGACGGCCACTTCTCGCTCCAGCCGAGCGCGATCGCGGCCAGGATGAGCGGCTTCGGATCCGTGCCGCCGGTGTCGTGCAGGCGCGCGCGAAACTCGGTCCATCGATGCGGCTGCGCGGCGAGGGCCGTCGCCAGCGTCGCCGCGTGCTGAATCGTGACGTCTCGAATGACGGTTTCCGGCAGCGTCCCGTGCCGTGCGCGATCGAGCACCGCCGCCAGCGCGTGCGCCGCGGCGCCGGCCATCGGCTCGTAGAACGCGCTCTTGCTGTTGCGGCGCAACAGGTCGAGATCGGCCGGCGTCATGTGCGGCGCGAGATCATCGGCGACCGTCCGCTCGTCGAGCCCGTATCGTCCGAGCGCGTGGAACACGCTGCGCGTGTAGCTGGCCTCCAGCCCGTTCTGCCATCGCAGCGCCTCCATCGTCGCGGTGCGGACCGCGAGGCCGATGATCTCGCCGAACTTCATGTGCGGACTCGCCGACGTCAACGGTGGATCGTCACGCAGCGGTGCAGCGACACAGAATTGATCCGTGCCCGTGCCGGTGGCCAGATCCGCGGACGCGCCGCTCGGAATCGCGAGGCGCTGGAGCGCGGCCGACTTCCCTTCTGTCATCGTGACAATCGCGCGCGCGAGCGCGGCGGACGTGACGGGCACGTCGACGATCAGCATCGTGTTGATTGTGCCGGCCACCGCTGGCACTTTGACGATGCCGTTGCGCGTCTCGCGCCAGTGCGCGGGATCGCCGGCGCACGTCGCGTTGTGCTGCACGCCCGCGGTGACGACGGCGGTGACGGAGACGTCCTCGTCGCGCCCGGTCGCGATGGCCGCGTAGTTCATGTTCGCGGCCGTGCCCATCACGGCCGTCTCATTCGCCGGCACGTTTCCCTCTGCGCAGACGGCCTCGTGGTACGCGAGCGGATCGCGCGCGAACGACGCGTGCGCGCGCGCCTCGTGTCCGGCACCTTCGCAGCTCTGATGATTCATCAGGAAGCGCACGCGATCCGTCTGTCCGCCATTGCATACGGAGGTGCTGATGACGAGATGCGGGCCATCGAGCTCGGCGACGAGGAATCGCCCATGCCGGCGAACGATCGCCGTACGGCCGCGCGCGAGCACGTCCCATTGCATGCCGGGGATTATGCCCCAGGCGGCGTCTCGGCTCCCTCGAGCTCGCCCGCCGGCGTGCACGCGATCACGACGAACGGCCGATCCGGCTGCGTCCGTTCGAGCAGCGGCAGCGAGACGTTGTACACCGGCGTGCCGTTTTTCAACGCCGCTTGCGCATAGCCGTGATGCGCGTGACCGTGGCAGACCGCCGTCGCGCCATAACGCGCGAGCGGCTCTTCGAGACGGCTCGATCCGAGGAACGGAAAAATCTCCGGCGGCTCACCGACGACCGTGCCGACGACCGGTGAGTAGTGCAGCAGCACGAGACGCCGGCGCGCCCGTAAACGCGCGAGCGCGGTCTCGAGCTTCAGTGCTTCGTTCACGCTTTCCTGGACGAACTGTTTGATCGCCGCCTCGCCCCATGAGCCGAGCGCGCGCGGCCCGAAGCCGCCGCAAAAGCCTTTGACGCCGGCGAAGCCGAGACCCAGCACTTCGCAACTGTCGCCGTCGAGCACCGTCACGCCCGCGTCGAGCATCACGGACGCGACGTCGCCGGCGCGGCCCATCTCGTGATCGTGATTGCCCAGCACGGCGACGGCCGGCACGCGCAGATGCTGCTTCAGCTCGCGCGCGAGGCCGCGTGCTTCTTCGGGATCGCCGTGATCCGTCAAGTCGCCGCAGATCATCAGGACGTCGACGGATTCGTTCAATCGCGTGAACAGCGGCGCGAAGGCGGCCGCGGCGTGCCGCCCGAAGTGCAAGTCCGCGATGGCACCCACGCGGACGATGCCCGATTGACCAGGAGATCCCATCATGCGCCGAAAGTGAGCAAGACGAGTGCCGATCGCCCGCCACCGCGACGGCATCCCGCTTGCTACTCGCTGAGCATGGCTGCGACCGTGTTCTACCGTGCGGTGCTTCAAGCGCTCCTCGAGGCGGACGTGCCGTGCCTCATCGGCGGCGCATATGCGCTCGCGCGCTACACGCGCATCGATCGGCGGACCAAGGATCTCGATCTGATGATCGAGCGCCGGCGCTGGCCGGCGGCGGTGCACGCGCTGCGCTCGCGCGGCATCTCGACGCGGCTGTCCTTTCCGCATTGGCTGGGCAAGGCGATCGCGTCCGGCGCGCAGGTCGACATCATCTTCAGCAGCGGCAACGGCCTCTGCGACGTCGACGAGGCCTGGTTCCGGCATGCGGAGCCCGCGCGCGTGCTCGGATTCGACGTCCGGCTCGCGCCGCCGGAAGAGTTGATTTGGTCGAAGGCGTTCGTGATGGAGCGCGAGCGCTTCGACGGCGCGGACGTCCTGCACCTGATTCGCGCAATGGGCCGCGCGCTGAGCTGGCCGAGGCTCTGCGCCAGGTTCGCCGGACACGAGGCGGTGCTCGCGGCGCATCTCGTGCTTTTTGCGTACGTCTATCCCGGATCGATCGACGTCGTGCCGCACGGCCTCGTGGACACGTTGCTCGCGCGGGCCGCGGACGCGCGCGCACCCGCGGATTGGTGCCGCGGGACCTTCCTTTCGCGCGCGCAATATCTGACGGACGTCACGGCCGGCGGCCTGATCGATCCGCGTCAGCGTCCGGACGGGCCACTGACATTGCTCGAGATCGATCGCTGGACGAACGCGATCGACACGTATGCGGCGCGGCGGCCGGTCCACGATCCGCAATTGCCGCTGCGACGCAGCCGGCGCCGCGCGATCGCCTGACAACACCGCGCGGTGCGTACTGTGGGCGATGCACTGCCCTTCCTGGGCAGCGATCGAACCGTGACGTCGCGGCCACACGCGATCGTGGCGCCGTGCGCGTGGCATCCATCCCGCCGTCTGACGCGGCAGAACGAGGAGGACTTCATGGCTCAGTCATCCACGACACATCGTCGCGAACCGCACGTCCTGCCGCAGACGTTCGAGCCGGACGGACCGCCGCCCGAGGACGCGGCGGGCGACGTCGGTGAGCGTGGCGATCTCGACGCGGCGGAAGCCAACGACCAGACGTCTACCGGCGGCCGGGCCGCGCGCGAAGGACGCCCGTTCCCCGCACGTGCTGCGAAGGTCGCAGGCGCGTACGGACGCGAGCCTCGAGCGGACGCGCCAGACGTGTCGCGCGCCGACGCCGAGACCGACGCGGAACGCGATCGCGAAAGCCAGCCGCCGCGCCGATCGTCTCGCCGCAACAAGCGGACGACGCTGTGATCGGCGCGGCGCGCGTCTGCGGCGCGCGAGCGCTAGGAGGCGCCGAGCTCCTGCTGCAGCTTCTGCGCTTCAGACAAATGCGCCTTCAACGTCGGTAGCGTGCTCGATGCAAAGCCTTTCACGTCCGCGTCGGCACTGCTGGCGCCGTTCGTGAACGCGTCGATCGCTTTCTGATGCGCGGCGATCATCTCGCTGATGTACGCGCGATCGAACTCGGCGCCGGACAGCTTGTCGAGGCGATCGCGCGTCGCGCCCTGCTCGGCGGACATCGCCGGCACGGTGACTTTCTTCGCGCGCGCCAGCGACGTCAGCTGGCTGTTCGCCTTCTCGTGATCGCTCTGCAAATGAGCCGCGAAGCTCTTCACGTCGTCGTTCGACGTCTTCCGCTGCGCCAGTCGTGCGAGCGCGACTTCGGCCTGGCCGTCACGTCCGGCCGTCTGCAGAAATGTGGTGTCGGCGGCGGAGGCGGTCTGCGACGTGGTCGACGATTGCGCGAGCGCCGCCGAGGGACGTGCGACAACGACCGCCGCGCACAGGGCGAGCGACAGCGCGAGAGGAATCGTGAGCGCAGTCTTGCTGAACATCGCGTGCTCCTTTGGGTGGGGAACAGGCGTCGAGGCTGCAAGCGAAGTGCCACGCCGAACGTCGAGATGCGCTGGCGCACGATGGCGGGCGACGTGCGTCACGACGATGCCCTTCCCCATCTGCGCACCGTGGCGCCCACCGTGAGGATCGCGCGGCATGTTTTGCCGGGTGATTTTGCGATATGATTCCGCAGTTGCGCCCTGCGCATGCGGCCCGCCAGTGCCGAGGTAGCTCAGTTGGTAGAGCATACGACTGAAAATCGTAGTGTCCCCAGTTCGACTCTGGGCCTCGGCACCACT
>DASZVJ010000256.1:0-14297 GCA_035547155.1 Vicinamibacterales bacterium | reverse complement strand
GGCCGCGGCGACCTCCACCGGATCCGCCAGATCCAGCGTGTAGTTCAGATCGGGCACGAACGCCGTCTCTTCGAGCGCCGCAGCGTCCTCGATTGATGCGATCGTGCGATCGGTGATGCCCGGCGCCTCGACCGTATCCGGCAGGCCGGACAACAGGCCCGCGGGATCGGACGCTTCGATTGCCGTCACGTCCTGCGCTTCGAGCGCGAACGTCCCCTCGACAAGCTCAGAGCTGGGCGCTTCGACAGACGCGAGGCTCGCCCCTTCGACGAGCTCAGGGCGGGCCCCTTCGACGAGCTCAGGGCGAGCGGCTTCGAGCGCCTCGTGCTCCGCGATCGCATCGTCGGCGTCCGGCACGTTGCTGAAGCCGAACGTCGCGGCGAAGTGATCGACGGACTCAGGTGCGAGGACATCCGTCGGCGCGGCTTCGTCGGCCAGCGAGGCCTCGAGCGCGAGGACGTCCGACTCCGCAATCGATGCGTCCATCGAGAGGGCGGCCGCGTCTGCCGACGACAGCGACTCCTGTTGCAGCGCGAGATCGGCGAGATCGGTGTGGCTCGCCGACGCGAGATCGATCGTGTCCGCGGCGAGCGTCGTCTCCGCTGCGGGCTCGAGCGCGAACAGATCGGCAATCGCGGGCTCGGTGGCGTGCTCGACGTCCGGCGTGGACAGCTCCGACGCGGTCTGCAGCAGCTCGGCCAGCGCGGCGGCTTCGAGCGGATCCTCGTCGACGAAGTCCGGCGCAGCCGACGTGTCCAGGGCGTCGGCATGCACGACGGTATCGGACAATTCGAGGCTGGCCGCGTGCGCGGGTACCACGTCCGAATCGAGCGCACGCTCGCTGAGCGATGCGGCCGAGACGGCCGGCTCGATCTCGAACGCGGCAGGCGTCTCCGAGGCCGCGTCGATCAGCGACTCGACGTCGTTGGCACTCGCGACGTCGAGCAGGATGTCGCCGGCCGCGGGCGTGCCGTCGGTCATCGACTGCAGCGCGGCCATGAGATCGGCGGTCTCGGTCTCGTCCGTGTCCGTCCGATGCAGCGCGGCGTGCGCCGGCAGCGGTCCGGGATCGAACGGCGTGACGTCGAGCTCGAGGCCTGCGGCCATCGCCGCGGCGGCGGGATTTTCGATTTCGACCGGCTCGGGCTGATGACTGACCAGCAGATCCTCGGCGGTGGCCGCGGCCGCGGCGGCATCCGCCGTGTGCAGCACTTCCGGCGACGGTTGCGCCGAGGCGGACGCGAGCGTCACCGAAATCGGCGCGAACGGATCGTCGGTCGGCGCCGCCGGCGGCATCGCCGCCACGCTCGTCTCGTCGATGTCCGAGGCCGCAATGGCCTGCTCGACGTCGACGGCCTCGGATCGCCAGGACTCCCGCTCGTCCATCGAGGGCATCGCGCCCTCGCTGCGATCGTGCAGCTCGGCCAGGCCGCGAATCGCGGCCAGGTTGTCCGGCGCGCGGCGCAGCACGCGCTCGAGCTCGGCGCGCGCCTCGTCGTACTGGCCTTTGTCGAGCAGCGACCAGCCGAGCGTGACGCGGGCGGACAGTTGATCGGGGAATTTCTTCAGGCCCTCGCGGCAGAGCGTGATCGCGCGATCGAGATCGCCCGCCCGGCGGAAGCGTTCGGCGATGCCGCCGAACGCCGGCGTGTCCTCGGCAGGAACTTGCCGGCTTCGATTGAGGAGGATGCCTGCCATAGGTGTCGTCGTGCCCGAAGAGGACTTGCCAAGCCCACGCGACCGGCTTCCGCCGGCCGCGTGGGGACATTGCGAACGTTAGTGCTTGATCGTCACGTCGAGCGGCGGATTCAGCACAGCCACCCGGCCCGCGTCGTCGGTGACCTTGAGGGTCACGTGATAGGTCACGTCCGCCGTCGCGCTGCCCGGGAACGCATGTGCCACGAACGGTCCGGACTGTCTGACGATGTCGGTGCCGTCGCCGAAGTCGAACTCGTACTCGGCGATCGTGTGATCCGGCGCGGCCTTCGACGCGCTCGCGTTGAAGAACACGGCCTCACCCGGCTTCGGCGTCGTCGGCGAGAACGTCAGCAGCGCCGTCGGCAGCGTCACCGCGGTGATCGTGACCGTCTTCGGCGCGCTGGTGACCTCGCGTCCCACGCTGTCGCGCACCGTCAGCGTCACGCTGTAGGTGCCGGCCAGGCCGTAGTGATGACGCGCCGTCGGGCTCGACGAGGAGTCCGAGCGCCCGTCGCCGTAGTTCCACGAGTAGGACACGATGCTGCCCGTCGACGCCGATCCGTCGAAGAACACGTCGTCGTCTTCACGCGGGCTGGTCGGCGAGATGAAGAAGGATGCGACAGGGCCGTCGCCCGGCGGGATGATGACGCCCGGCCGCGCGAGACGAATCTCGGCGTAGCGCGGCGTCGCACCCGCGTAGTCGGTGCCGACCGGCGTCACGACGACCGTGACCACGGTGTCGGACGCGGCCGATGGCGGCGGCGCCGCCGGTGCGCGATACGTGAGTCGCGCCACGCCGGTCGTGTCCGTCGTCGCGACCTTCGTCGACAACACTCCGAGATCCGCCGCCACGCCGCCGACGTAGGTCTCGATGCGCAGCGTCACCGGATCGCTCTTCGGCTGGCCGTTGGAGTCGCGCGCGACCACCTGGATCGTGGCCTGCGACTGGCCATCCTGCGTGATGACGTCCGGCGTCGCGGTCACGGCGAGCGACAGCCCGAGCTCGGACGGGCCCGTCAGCGGCGGCGCCGCTTGTTTGTCGAGCGAGCAGCCGGCAAACGCCAGCACGGCTGCCAAAGTCAGTAGTCGTCTCGTCACGTCAGCACTCCATCTCGGAAATTGCACGGCCTCGAGGCCTTAGTTGTTGCTGTCGTTGTTGCTGCTGCCGGAATCCGGATCGCCCCAATCGGCGAACGTCACGCCGATGTTGCCGCTCGCTGAGACTTCACGGCCTGCCTGGTCGGTGCCATAGAACGTGATCTGCGCGATCGTCGAGATCGCCTTGGCCCCGCCGCCCGCCGCAAGCAGATTCAGCGGCGCTTCCTCTTTGGCCTGGATGCGGACCAGCGTGAAGCCTGCCGTCGCGGTGTTGCTCGCCGACACCGTCGTCGTGAAGGCGCCGTCGAACGGATACGGCACGTCGACGCCCGGCGTGTTGCGGCCGTCGGTGCGGACGAAGCTCACGTGATACCGGTTGACGGTGATCGCGTTGAGGTCGGACGGCGTCGAGCCCGGGCTGTCCGGGTTCTGGTTCTTCATCACCAGCCGGAAGGACACCGAGCCGGGATCGTCGAAGATCGTCGGCACGCTCTTGACGACGGTGACGACGTCGGAATCGAGCGTGGTGCCGAACGTGCCGGGCTTGGCGCCGGACGCGGCCTGCAGGCTGTCGATCACCAGCAGCGACGCCGACTGGCCCTGGCGCTGCCCGGCGGTGCAGCCCGTCAGCGCGAGCGCCGTCGCCGCCGCCATCAGGCCGGCGGCCACGCGGCCCACACGGCCGCTTCCCATACGAACCACAACGGAATCGCGTCTCATGGCTATCCTCGGATGATGCGCGGCGTGATGAAAATCAGGAGTTCCTGCGACGTCGTGTCGGACGTGTTGTTCTTGAACAACCAGCCGAGCAGCGGGATCCGGCTCACGCCCGGCGTCCGCTGATTCGTGTACTGGTCGTTGCTCGACACGATGCCGCCGATGACGGTCGTGGCGCCGTCGGCGACCTGCACTTCCGTCCGCGCGCGGTCCGTCGCGATCGACGGGCCCGCTTCGCTGCCGAACAGCTGGCTCGGCGATCCGTTCTCGAGCTGGATGTTCATGATCACGGTGTTGGCCGAGGTGATCTTCGGCGTCACCAGCAGCTTCAACGCCGCGTCCTTGAACTGGATGCTCGTCGTCGCAGTGCCGCCGGCCGTCGTGACGACCTGATACGGAATCTCGAAGCCCTGCGTGACCTCGGCTTCCTTGTTGTTCTGCGTCGTGATGTGCGGACGCGAGATGACCTTCGCGACGCCCTGCTGTTCGAGCGCGCGCAACGTGACGTCGAGATTGAACGCGCCGTTGATCGCGCCGAGCGCCAGGCTCATCGCGTTCTGCCGCTGATCCTGCGAGTCAGACTTCGGCGCCTGGATCCCGCCCGGATTGATCGTCCCGGCCAGCACGGCGGAGTTGGGGAACGCCAGCCCCGTGGTGTTGCCCAACGCCGGCACGGCCTGGCCGTTGAGGCCCCAGTTCAACCCCAGCTGCGTCTGCCCCGTGTTCGTCGTCTGCACGATGCGCGCTTCGATCTCGACCTGCGGCTCGGGCTTGTCGAGATCCGCGACGATCGCCTTGATCTCTTCGATGTTCTTCGGCGTCTCCTGGACGACGAGCATGTTCGTGCGCTCTTCGGCCTGCACCGATCCGCCGCCGCCCGTCGTCGTGCCGCTCGCGGACTGACGACGGCCGAAGCCGAGCGTGCCGAGCAGCTGGGCGATGTCCTTCGCGACGGCGTAGTTCAGGCGCAGCCGGATCGTCTGCAGCTCGGGCGCCTGCTCGTTGGCGACGCGCACTTCGAACGCGTCCTTCAGCTCTTCCTTCTCGCGATCGCGCGTGAGGACGCGGACGACCGTGCCGTCGAGCTGCGACGAGAGCTTGCCGGAGCGAAGGACGATCTCCATCACCTGGTACCAGGGCACCTGCGTGAGCTTGAGATCGATGACCGCCTGCGGGTCGACGCTCGGATCGATGATCAGATTGACGCCGCCGATCTCCGCGAGCTGGCGCAGCACCGTCCGGAGGCTGGCCGCCTGATAGTCGACGTCGATCGGCGTGCTGCTGAAGGTGCGCAGCGACTGCGCGGTCGCCGGCGCCGGCGCTTGTTGCGGCGCCGCGCCCGCACCCACGAGCGTCGTCGCAGCGACGAGCGTGATCGCGACGAGCCAGTAACGAATGGTTTTCATTGGATGCCCTCTCCTGCCGGACGCAGCGACTTGCGCACCTGACTCGCTCCCAGCCCTTCGGCCTGCTGACTGAACACGACGCCGTCGGCGTCGACGGCGACGACGGTCGCATCGAACAGGCGATCCTTCGGCCGAATCGTGAACGACTGCTTGTTCGGTCCCTCGAGAATCGCCATCATCGTCGTCCCCGCGCGGATGACGCCGCGGATCGTGACGTCGTTGAGCGCGAGGCCGCCGAGGCCCGTGCGCGCGCGCGTGCCGTCGTTGGCCGCGGTGACCGAGCGCTTCGGCACGATCAGGCTCGTGAACGGATCGCGGCGCCCGCCGTCGTCATAGCCGGTCGGCAGATCGCCGACGCGGCTGCCGACGGGAATCGATGCCGGCACGCTGTCGGCGACGGGCACGAGTGCGGCCTGTGTCGACGTCGGCGTTTGCGCCGCCACCGGCGCGGCGGCTGCGATCACCAGCAGCGCGGTCAAGGCCTTCATGGCTGTCCTCCCGAGATGTCCGCCAGGTCTTTCTGGAACACGAAGGTCGTCGCAACGCAGGTCGCGCTGATGGTGCCGCGGCCGGTCGGCTTCGCCTTCGTCTTGATCTGCAGATCGGCCACCGACATCAAGCGCGGCATCGCCGCGATGCGATCGAAGAAGCGGCCGAGGTCGTGGTAGTTGCCCTCGAAGCCGAGCTCGATGGGCCACTCGGTGTACTGGGTCTTCGTCACCATGGCCTTCGGCTTGAAGCTCGCGATGTCGAGCAGCGCGTCGCTGGCGACGTCGTGCAGGTTGCGCAGGACGTCCTGCGGATCCTTCTCTTCGGGAATGACGGCCTGCGTCTCGCGCAGCGCCGCTTCGAGCTGGCGCACTTCACGCTGTGCCGCCGGCATGCGCGCGGCAACCGCGTGGGCCTTGCCGAGATCGGACTCGAGCGCGGCGAGCTTCGCGCGGCGCGACACGATGTCCGCCTGCGATGGCCCGAGCAGCACCTGCCAGGCCGCGGCGGCCATGAGCACGGACAGCAGCCCGAAGACGATCAGCTGCGCACGTGGTGAGAGATCTTTGAGACTCTTGGCCATCCCTACACTCCTGGATGCGCGGCCGCCGGACGCGGTGCCGCGCCGCCACCGCGCTTCGGCGCCGTCGGCGCCGGCTCCGGATCGATCGCCTGCTGCGACGCGGCGTCGGCCTTCACCGAGAACTTGATGACTTCCACGTCGTCGATCGCGTCCGTCGACGTCGTCAGGATTTCCACGGGCTTCTTGAAGTAGCCGGAGCTCTGCAGGCGCTCGGTGAAATCCGTGACGGCGGTGAGCGACGTCGCGCGGCCGTCGATCTGCACGGACGGGCCGGTCTGCTTCATCTCGAGCAGCCACAACCCATCGGGCAGGCTCTGGCTCACGGTCTCGAGCAGCGCGACGGGCTCGCGCTTGGCGGCGCGGAGCCGATCGATCAGGCTCAGGCGCTCGGTGAGCTCGGTCTTGCGCGCCGTCAGCTGGTCGACGACCTTCGAGGCCGCCTTGAGCCGCGTCAGCTCGGCCTGCGACGCGACGACCTTGGCGTCGATCGCCGTGCCTTCACGGTGGAGGTGGTACCACCAGCCGCCGACGCCGGCCGCCGTGATGGCCAGCATGCCGAGACCGGCGAGCGCGGCACGCTGATCGCGCGGCAGCCACTCGCGCGCGGGCGCGGCGCCGGGGTTGGTCGCGAGGAGGTTGACCTTGATCATCGATCGCCTTCCTGTCGCATCGCGAGGCCGACGGCGACGGCATACGCCGGGCTCGTCGCATCGGCGCCGATGGCGCGGGTGGGGCGCGTCACGCGCCGGAACGGGTCGAATACGTCGACGGGCGCGCCGAACTCGCTCGCCAGCAGATCCACGAGACCGACGGCCTGATACGCGCCGCCCGACAGCACGACGCGGCTCAGCTTCTCCACCGGCGCGGTCGCACGGTAGAAGTCCACGGTCTTGCGAACCTCGAGCACGAGCTGCGCGCTCGCTTCTCGCAGCACCGCCGCCACCTGGTCGGGGCTGGTGTCTGCCGGGAACTGGCCGTGAAGAATGCGCCTGGCGGCGAGGTCGTCGACACCGCTCGGTCCGAGCTCGCGCTGGATGGACTCGAGGTGAATCTGTCCGCCGATCGAGATGTCGCGCGTGAAGACCGGCTCGCCCTTCTCGAGCAGGCAGACGATCGTCACGCCGCGGCCCACGTGAATCAGCGCGGTGAGCGCGTCGGCGCGCTCGGGATAGTTCATCTGGTAGGCATTGGCGAGTGCGAAGGCCTCGATGTCGAGCACGACGGGCTTGCGTCCCGTCTGCGCGATGATGGCCGTCCGGTCGTCGATGCGATCCTTCTTCGCCGCGACCAGCAGCACGTCGAGCGACGTCTTCGCCGCGTCGGCGTTGTTGCCGACGACCTGATAGTCGAGCTGGACTTCCGACAGGTCGAACGGGATGTACTGCTCGGCCTCCCAGGGAATCGCTTCGTTCAGCTCCGCCTGGCTCATCGCCGGCAGCGACAGGCGCTTGACGATGACGGCGTGGCCCGCGAGGGCCGCGACGACACGCGCGCGGCGGAGCTTCAGAGAATCGAGCAGCTGGCTGACCGTCTCGCTGACGACGGTCGGCTCGGCGGCGGCGCCGTCCTGCACGCTGCCTTCGGGCAGCGGCGCTTCAGCGGCCGCAACGAGCGACCATCCGCCGCGGCCGCGGCGAAGGACGACGGCCTTGACGGCACTCGAGCCGATGTCGAGGCCAACCATGGGTGGACGGAACGCAGCGCCAAGGACCATAGCGGACGGTCAACAAGGCAAGGGCAATGCCAAGATGGCAATCGAGCATCGGAGTCCGCCACGTCACGAGATGCACACGGGCGCAACGCGAGAAACGGCCCGCGAAACCGACAGTTGTCGGGCCGGCGACACTTTCGTAAACGTCGCGTTGTCTCGCGCGCGGTGCAGAATCACGCAAGGCCTGATTGACATTTTTTCAATCGGCTCTTATGATTTCGGTTTGCCGTTTCGTTCATCCGGCTGAAAGGGCAATGCATGGCCACGGGTAGGACCACGACCGTCGCAACCGAACGGAAGTGGCATGTGATCGACGCAGAGGGCAAGGTGCTAGGGCGCGTAGCGACCCAGGCCGCTCGTCTGCTGCAAGGCAAGCACAAGGCATCCTGGGTTCCCTTCCTCGATCAGGGCGATCACGTCGTGATCGTGAATGCCGCGCGCATCAAGCTGACGGGCAAGAAGGAAGAACAGAAGCTCTATCGGTACCACAGCGGCTACGAAGGCGGCCTCCGTGAGGAGCGCGCCAAGATCGTCCGCCAGAAGGATCCGGTGCGGATCGTCGAAGAAGCCGTGCGCGGCATGCTGCCGAAGACGAAGCTCGGCAGCGCGATGTACCGCAAGCTCAAGGTGTACAAGGCGGGCGATCATCCGCACGCCGCTCAGAAACCCCAGACGCTCGAGGTCGCGTAACTTGGCTACAACGCAGTATTACGGCACGGGCCGACGCAAGACGTCCACCGCCCGCGTGTTCCTCCGCCCCGGCTCCGGCACGATCACCGTCAACCAGCAACCGATTGAAGCCTCCTTCCCCACCGAGTCGCAGCGTCTGGTCATCCGGATGCCGCTCGTGGTGACGGAGACCGGCGAGCGTTTCGACGTCCTCGCGACGACGGCCGGCGGTGGCGTGGTCGGCCAGGCCGGCGCGCTGCGCCTCGGCATTGCCCGCGCGCTGGTCGAGTACGACGGCGAGCTGCGGTCGGCGCTGCGCAAGGCCGGGCTGCTGACGCGCGATCCGCGCGCCAAGGAGCGCAAGAAGTACGGCATGGCCGGCGCGCGCAAGCGTTTCCAGTTCAGTAAGCGTTAACGTTCGTCAGATCCGCGGGCCCAGCCACGCGGAAGGAGAAGAAGCTGCTTTGAGTGCGATCCCGATGAAGGACTTGTTGGAGGCCGGCGTGCACTTCGGCCACCAGACCAAACGCTGGAATCCGAAGATGAAGCCATACATCTTCGGCGAGCGGAATGGCATCTACATCATCGACCTCGGTCGCACGGCCAAGCTGTACCGGGAAGCCGCGGAGTTCGTGACCAACGTCGCCGCACAGGGCGGTACCGTCCTCTTCGTCGGCACCAAGCGCCAGGCGCAGGACGCGATCGCGGAAGAAGCACAGCGCTGCGGCATGTTCTACGTCAACCAGCGCTGGCTCGGCGGACTGCTCACCAACTTCTCCACCATCCAGCGCAGCCTCGCGCGTCTGCGCGAGCTCGAAGCGATGACGACCGACGGCCGCTACGACACGCTGTCGAAGAAGGAGATCGCGCGGCTCGAGAAGGAACGCCGCAAGCTCGCGAAGAACCTCGACGGCATTCGCGGCATGGGTCGCCTTCCCGACGCCGTCTTCGTCGTCGACACGCGTCACGAGCAGATTGCCGTCGACGAGGCGCGCAAGCTCAAGATTCCGGTGATCGGCGTCGTCGACACCAACTGCGATCCGGATCAGGTCGAGTACGTGATTCCGGGCAATGACGACGCGCTGCGGTCGATCCGGCTGTTCTCGGCGGGCATTGCCGACGCGGCCCTCGCCGGCCGCGGCATTGCTGACGCATCGGCCGCTTCGGAACCGGCATCGCGGCCGCGTGGCCCGCAGACGCCGCCTCCAGCGGCCGCCACGCCGGCCCCGGCTGCCGCGACCACGGCGTAGATCGTCCGGCACGAATCAACCGCCGCCGGCTGGACGCCTTGGTGTCCAGTCGTGCGGCGGTTCGAACGTTCGGAACCCCAGAACCAGCTTTTTCAGGAGTCCCCCCTTTGGAAATCCCAGCGCAACTCGTAAAGCAGCTCCGCGAACAGACGGGCGCGGGCATGATGGAGTGCAAGGCCGCGCTGCAGGAAGCGAACGGCAACATCGATGAAGCCACGACGATCCTGCGGAAGCGCGGGCTCGCCCAGGCGGCGAAGAAGTCCGGCCGCTCGACGAGCGAGGGCCTGATCGGGTCCTACATTCACGCCGGCGGCAAGATCGGCGTGCTCGTCGAGCTCAACTGCGAGTCCGACTTCGTCGCGCGCACCGATGACTTTCAGAATCTGCTGAAGGAGATCGCCCTGCAGGTCGCCGCAGCCAATCCGTTGTACGCGCGCCGCGAGGACGTGCCGGCCGACGTGCTCGAGCGCGAGCGCGCCATCTACCGCGCGCAGATGGAGAATTCCGGCAAGCCGGCGCAGGTCATCGACAAGATCGTCGAAGGCAAGCTCGGCGCCTTCTACGAGCAGACCGTGCTGGTCGACCAGCTCTCGATTCGCGACCCGAAGCAGACGGTCCACCAGCTGCTGCAGGCGGCCATCGCGAAGCTCGGCGAGAACATCAGCATCGCGCGGTTCGTGCGATTCAAGGTCGGGGAAAGTAACTAGCTGGTTCTGGGGTTCCGGGGTTCTACGGTTCCGGGGTTCGGGTTCCGGAGTGCAGGTTCGAGGGTTCGACGGTTCGCGAACCTCCGAACGCCGGAACCTCGGAACCCGAACCTCGGAACCCCAGAACCCGGAACCCTGGAACCCGATCAATAATCCTTGCTCGTGCCTTCCGACAAGCCCGCGTACTCTCGCGTTCTCCTCAAACTGTCCGGCGAAGCGCTCATGGGCGAGCAGCCCTTCGGGATCGATCCCACGACAGCCACCCAGATCGCTCAAGAGATTGGTGAGATTCAACAGCTCGGCGTGCAGGTCGGCGTCGTCATCGGCGGCGGCAACCTGTTTCGCGGGCTGGCGGCCAGCGCGCGCGGCATGGACCGCGCGACGGCCGACTACATGGGCATGCTCGCGACCGTCATCAACGCGCTCGCGCTGCAGGACGCGCTCGAGCAGATTGGCGTGACGACGCGCGTGGCCGCGGCGATCGAGATGCGCGCGGTGGCCGAGCCGTTCATCCGGCGACGCGCCGTCCGCCACCTCGAAAAAGGCCGCGTCGTCGTCTTCGCGGCGGGAACGGGCAATCCCTACTTCACTACCGACACGGCTGCGGCGCTGCGCGCGATGGAAATGCGGGCCGAGGTCATCCTCAAAGGGACCAAGGTCAACGGCATCTACACGGCCGATCCGATGGTGGACAAGACGGCCGAGAAATTCGATACGATTTCGTATCTTCAGGTCATCGAGCGATCGCTGCGCGTCATGGATGCGACGGCGATCACGCTGTGCATGGACAACAAGCTGCCCATCGTCGTCTTCAATCTGCGGACGCGCGGGAACCTGCGGCGCGTCATCATGGGCGAGCCGGTCGGCACGACCGTTACCGCGTGAGCCGCGCGGCCACGCGCTTCAATCGGACGAGAGAACATGGACGTCAATGACATCAAGAGCCTGAGCGCGGAAGTCCGCAAGCGGATGGAGACCGCGCTCGATCACGTGCGCCGCGAGCTGGCCGGCCTGCGGAGCGGCCGCGCTTCCGTGACGCTGCTCGATCCCGTGCAGGTCGAAGCCTACGGATCGCTGATGCCGCTCAATCAGGTGGCCTCGCTGTCGATTCCGGAGCCGACGACGATCATCGCGCAGCCGTTCGATCCGTCGCTGACGAGCGCGATCGAGAAGGCGATCCAGAAGAGCAATCTCGGTTTGAACCCGGCGTCCGACGGCAAGGTCATCCGCGTGCCGATTCCGACGCTCACCGAGGAACGCCGGAAAGAGATGTCGCGCCTCGTGCACAAATACGCCGAAGATGGGCGCAACTCGGTGCGCCAGGTCCGCCGCGATGCGAACGAGCGGCTGAAGAAGCTGCTGAAGGACCACAAGATCTCCGAGGACGAAGAGCGCCGCGCGCTCGAAGACGTGCAGAAGATCACGGATCAGCACGTCGGCTTCATCGACGACCTGCAGAAGAAGAAGGACACAGAGCTGCTCGGGAAGTGACCGGTGCCGACGTTTTTTTCGCACCTCGAATGCTCGGTCCCCTGCGGCGCAGGTCCCAGTGACCCGCGCCAGATCCACCAGCGGTGCGTGTGCGGCGCGCCGCTGCTCGCGCGCTACGATCTGACCGCCGCCCGCCGCTGGCCGAAGTCGACGCTCGCTGGCCGCGAGGCGTCGATGTGGCGCTATCGCGAGATCCTGCCGCTGTTGCAGTCGCCGAAAGGTCTCGACGCCGCGGTGTCGCTCGGCGAGGGCTGGACGCCGCTCGTCCGCGCGCGCCGGCTCGGTGCGACGCTGAGTCTGCGTCGCCTCTACGTCAAGGACGAAGGGCTGAACCCCACAGGATCGCTGAAAGCGCGAGGCTTCTCCGCCGCGCTGACGCGCGCCATGCACGTGGGCGTGCGCGGCGTTGCGGTCGCCGCAGCGGGGTTGGCGGCGCCAGCCGCAGCCGCGTACAGCGCGCGGGCCGCGCTGTCCGCAAAGATTTTCACGCCGAAGGACGTGCGCCGATCGTTCGTGGCTGACAGCGAGCTGCACGGCGCGGAAATCGCGCAGGTCGACGGCACGCTGGCCGACGCCGAGCGCGCCGCTGAAGCCTTCGCGTCGCAGTCGAGCTGCTACGATCTGTCGGCGCTGCACGAGCCGTATCGCGTCGAAGGCCAGAAGACGATCGGCTACGAGATCGCGGAACAGCTCGGCTGGGAGCTGCCGGATTGGATTCTCTGTCCCGTCGGCAGCGGCAGCACCTTCATCGGCATCTGGAAGGCGTTCGTCGAAATGGCCTCGCTCGGCTGGATCGATCCGGTGCGCCGGCCGCACATGGTCGCGATTCAGCCCGCCGGCTGCGCACCGATCGTCCGTGCCGTTGCGGCGAGCGCTGAACATGCCGAGCCGTGGAGCGCCGACGCCATTCGCACGCTTGCCGACGATCTGCGCGTGCCCGATCCGGCCGGCGCCGCGCTCGTGTTGCGCGCGATTCGCGAGAGCAGCGGCTCGGCGGTTGGCGCGGGCGACACGGAGATGGTGACGGAGATGAAGACGCTGGCGAAGCTCGAAGGCCTCAGCGCCGCGCCTGGCGCCGGCGCCGCCGTCCACGCGCTCCGCGTCCTCGCCGGCGAAGGCCGCATCAAGCCGCACGACACCGTCGTCATCGTCAATCCCGCGACGGCGGGGCCGTACGCGTCGTAGGGTCAGACGTCTTCAGAGCGGCGAAGTCGGCCGCCGGAAGGCGTGCGCATTGCCGCACACCGCCTCCCGGAGCGAGGCTCGAAACCATGGCGTCCGTTCGCTCGGATTGCGACGCTTCGCCTGACGCGCCACTCCGCAATGGTGGAGATGGCTCGTGCACTCCTCGCTTCCTTCCGCCTGGTTTCGACCTGACGCAAATCGCCTCGCTCCGAGTCGGCGCTGCGCGGCAATGCGCACGCCTTCTCGCACAACGAGACCTCCGCGTTCGCAACGCGGCGGTCGCCCACGCGCCAACACGTGTTATGCTTGGTGGTCGTGGTCAGTGCATGGAACGTCACCATGCAACTGCCGAATCGGTCTGTTTCGTGGGCGGCTAGCTCAGCTGGGAGAGCGCCGCGTTCGCAACGCGGAGGTCGCGAGTTCGATCCTCGCGCCGTCCACCACCTACAACGGACCGTCGATCCAGTCGTTCTTATTCGACTGAAAACCTGACGACGCGCTCGGCTGATTTCTTTCCGGCCGTCGCGTCCAGCTTGAACAGATATTGCCCCGGCGTCAGGCCCGCGATGGGAATCGCGAGCTTCGCGTTCGCCGTGCGATTCGACGCGAAGGCGTCCGGTCCGAGCGTGCTCGACTGCTGTCGCACGACGCGATCCTGCACGTCGACGATGTGCATGGCCATCGCGACCGGGACGAGCGCGTCCTTGCGCGACGTGCCCTGACTCACCTGCACGAACGCCGACACGGTGTCGTTGTGCGTGAACGTCCGACGCGCCGTTGGCACGAACGGGAGGACGCCGTCGATCTCGTCGCGCGGCGCGGACGGATCTTCGGGCGCGACGTGCAAGAGCACGCCAGACATCGAGAGCGACTCGTGGGCGAAGTCCGGCACGTCGACGAACGTGTGTACGCTGCCGGCGGTGCCGTCAGCGAGCTCGGTGCCCACGCGGATCTCGTACGAACCAGGCGCCAGCGCCAGTGCGGACACGAGTCCGAGCGGATCGGCTCCGGATCCTCGCGGATTGGCGGGCCGCACGGTGATGCGCCGTGACGTCACCGGCTGCGCACGCGGCGTGAACGCCGCGTTGAGCATCGCAATGGGACCTGCCGGACGATCGTCGAGACGGCCGACGATGACGGCCGCGCTGCGACGGCCGGCAATCAAGGGCACCGCCGACGCTTCCAGCGGCACCTCGGCGCGCGGCACGACGTCGGACACGCTGCGCGTCAGCGGCGGCGTCACGCGTGATGAGGACGTGGATTCATCGGCGAGGTTGTACGAATCGCGCGCCC
>DASZVJ010000255.1:0-6922 GCA_035547155.1 Vicinamibacterales bacterium | reverse complement strand
CGAGAGAGTCTCCGTAGGGGCGGCCCTTGTGGCCGCCCCTCCGCCGGTTACAGGCGATCGTCAGGTCCGACGGCTCGCCACGTAGCCGACGGAGATGCAGATCACAGCGCCCACGAGGACGTACCACGTCCAGGCGAGCGGCGTGTAGAGCTTGATCGCCAGCATGCACGCGAGCGAGGTCGCCATGCCGATCATCACGCCGGTTTGATTGGCCCGGCGCGTCGTCACGCCGAGGACGAACGCGCCCAGCATCGGGCCGTACACGAGCGACGCGATCGTGAGGCCGGACGTGAACACCGATCCCCATCGCCGCGCGACGATCGCGATGCCGATGAGGATGATGCCCCATCCCGCCGTGCACCAGCGCGAGACGCGCAACAAACGGCGATCGTCGGCGTGCGGCGCGAGAAGCGGCCGGTAGAAATCGATCACCGTCGTCGACGCCAGCGAGTTGAGCGAGCCGCTGAGGTTCGACATCGCCGCCGCGAAGATCGCCGCGATGACCAGTCCGGAGATGCCGTGCGGCAGGTGCTGGACGATGAACGCGGGGAAGATCTCGTCGTTGCTCGTCAACGTGGGCAGCGGCGCGGTCTGGTAGTAGCCGAAGAGCATCAGACCGATCCAGAGGAACAGGATGAATTGCAGGAGGACGACGACGCCGCTCATGAGGAGCGCGCGGCGGCCGTCGCGGAGCGTGCGACACGTCAGCAGCCGCTGCACCAGCAACTGATCCACGCCGTGACTCGCCGTCGTCAGGCACGCGCCGCCGATGACGCCGGCCCAGAACGTGAACGGCAGACGCAAATCCCAGGAGAACGAGAACATTTGCAGCTTGCCGGCGCGGCCGGCCGCTGCGGCGATCGCGGGCCAGCCGCCGGGCGTCAGGTGCAACAGTTCGTACGCGGCGAGGAGCGATCCGCCGATGTAGATGACGAACTGGATGACGTCGGTCCAGATCACGGCGCCGATCCCGCCTTCGAACGTGTAGACGAGCGTCAGCAGCCCGACGATGACGATGGCCCACAGCCAGAGATGCGGCACGCCGGCCGCGCTCGTCGAGAGCACGGCGCTGAGCACGAGCGACGCCGCGAACACGCGCACGCCCTCGGCGAGTGCGCGCATGACGAGGAACATCGACGCCGCAGCGTGCTTGGCGCTCGCGCCAAAGCGGCGGTCGAGCAGCGAGTACGCCGTCAGCATCTCGCCGGCGAAGTACGAAGGCAGCAGGAGCACGCAGATGACCGCGCGGCCGACGAGATAGCCGAACACGACCTGCAGATAGGTGAGCGAGCCGCCCAGCTCGGGCCGCGCGTACGCGCCGTAGACCAGCGCCGGCACGCCGATGAGCGTCAGCGTGCTCGTCTCGGTGGCGACGATCGACAGGCCGATGACCCACCACGACGTCGTGCCGCGGCCGACGAAGTAGTCCTTGACCGTGTGCTGCGCGCGGCGAAAGCGCGTGCCGAACGCCGTGATGCCCGCGAGATACGACAGCAGCACGACGTAATCGACGAGAGAGAATCCCATCGGATGATCCGCTGAGATGGTATCCTGCGCGTGTCGCGGCAGCCGCAGGCGTCCGCGTCGGTTGGATCCCGTCCATCGGTCCGACCAGTCGGCGAATCACGCCGGGCGGCGCGCGACCGATTACCGGTCTATGGGTGCGCGTTCGTCCGGAGGTGTCATGCCGTCCTCGCTCAGTCAGGCCTTCAGTTACGACAAGCTCGGCAACGATCGCGACGCGCTCCGCCGCTCGCTCGCCAATCTCCTCATCTACTCGCTCGGCAAGGATCCGATCACCGCCACGTCACGCGACTGGTTCAACTCCACCGCCTACGCCGTCCGCGAGCGGCTGATCGAGCGGTGGATGGAGACGATGCGCAGCTACTACCGGTCGGACGCCAAGCGCGTCTACTACTTCTCCATGGAGTTCCTGACGGGCCGGCTGCTCTCGAACAGCCTGCTCAACATGGGCGTCTACGAGCCGTGCCGCGAGGCGCTGTCCGATCTCGAGCTCGACTTCGACCGCATCCGCGAGCTCGAGCACGACGCCGCGCTCGGCAACGGCGGTCTCGGCCGGCTCGCGGCGTGCTTCCTCGACTCGATGGCGACGCTGGGTCTGCCGGGCTACGGCTACGGCATCCGCTACGAGTACGGCATGTTCCATCAGCGCATCGAGCACGGCTTCCAGGTCGAGACGCCGGACAACTGGCTGCGCGACGGCAATCCCTGGGAGTTCGCGCGGCCCGAAGTGATCTTCCCGGTGAAGTTCGGCGGACGCGTCGTCGAGTTCACCGACGAGCACGGCGTGCAGCGGTTCCACTGGGTGGACACCGAGGACGTGATGGCGATGGCGTTCGACACGCCGGTGCCGGGTTATGACACGCCGACCGTCAACAACATGCGCCTGTGGTCGGCGAAAGCGTCGCGCGACTTCAACCTGAAGGACTTCAACGCCGGCGACTACTTCAAGGCGGTCGAAGAGAAGAACCAGTCGGAGAACCTCTCGAAGGTCCTCTATCCCGACGACACGACGCCGAAAGGCAAAGAGCTGCGGCTGAAGCAGCAGTACTTCTTCGTGTCGGCGTCGATCCAGGACATCCTGCGGCGCTTCAGCGGGTATCACGCGACGCTCGACGATCTGCCGAACAAGGTCGCGATCCAGCTCAACGACACGCACCCGACGATCGCGATCCCCGAGCTGATGCGCGTGCTCATCGATCTCTACCGGCTCGATTGGGACCGCGCGTGGAAGATCACGCACGCCACGTTCTCGTACACGAACCACACGCTGATGCCCGAAGCGCTCGAGACGTGGCCGGTCGCCATGTTCGAGCGCGTGCTGCCGCGGCACCTGCAGATCATCTACGAGATCAACCAGCGCTTCCTCGAGGACGTGCGGCACCGCTATCCGGGCGACGTCGATCTGCTGCGCCGCGTGTCGGTCGTCGACGAGACCGGCGAGCGACGCCTGCGGATGGCATACCTGGCGATCATCGGCAGCCACAAGGTCAATGGCGTCTCGCAGATCCACACGGATCTGATGAAGCAGACGATCTTCGCGGACTTCGATCGCCTCACGCCGGGCCAGATCATCAACATCACGAACGGCATCACGCCGCGGCGCTGGCTGAACCAGGCGAACCCCGGCCTGTCGAAGCTCATCACGTCCGAGATCGGATCGGCGTGGCTCAAGGATCTGCCGGAGCTGCGGCATCTCACGCCGCTCGCCGAACAGGCCGACTTCCGCCGGCGCTTCCGCGACGTCAAGCACGCGATGAAGACGCGGCTCGCCGCGGCGATCCACGATCGCCTCGGCGTCGAGGTCCCGCCCGCGTCGATGTTCGACGTGCAGGTCAAGCGGATGCACGAGTACAAGCGCCAGCTCCTGAACCTGCTGCACGTCGTGACGCGCTACAACCGCATCCGCGACGGGCACACGACGGGGCTCGTGCCGCGCACGGTGATCTTCAGCGGCAAGGCGGCGCCGGGCTACGCGATGGCGAAGCTCATCATCAAGCTCATCAACTCGATCGCCGACGTCGTCAACAACGATCCGGCCGCGCAGGCGCTGCTGAAGGTCGTGTTCATGCCGGACTACAGCGTGTCGAACGCCGAGCTGATCATCCCGGCGAGCGATTTGTCCGAGCAGATCTCGACGGCGGGGACCGAGGCGTCCGGCACGGGCAACATGAAGCTCGCGCTCAACGGCGCGATCACGATCGGCACGCTCGACGGCGCGAACATCGAGATCCGCCAGCAGGTGGGGCACGAGAACATCTTCATCTTCGGGATGACGGCGGAGGAGGTCGTGGCCCAGCGCGCGCGCGGCTACGATCCGACGGCGCTCGTCGCGGCGAATCCGGAGCTGCGCCGCGTGCTCGAGATGATCCGCACCGGCTTCTTCTCGATGGACGCACCGGATCGCTTCACGCCGATCGTCGACGCGCTGACGACCTACGGCGATCACTTCATGCTCGTCGCCGACTATCCGTCGTACATCGCGTGTCAGGATGCGGTCGACGCGTTGTACCTCAACGAGGAGGAATGGTCGCGCCGCGCGATCCTCAACGTCGCCGGCATGGGCCGCTTCTCGAGCGATCGCACGATTCAGGAGTACGCGTCCAACGTCTGGGGCGTCACGTCGGTTACGCGGAGTTGACAGGGGAGACAGGGGACCAAGGGACGAAGGGACCAAGGGACCAAGGGACGAGGGGACGAGGGGACGAAGGGAACCGGGCGGCCCCCCGTGGCCGCCCGTGAATGATCGCCACAACCGATGCGGACGAAGGATCTGATCGTCGAGAACTGGCTGCCGCGCTACACGGGCGCGCCGCGGGAGGCGTTTGCGCCGTACATCCTGCTGACGAACTTCCGCAGCTATCTCGACATCTTCGCCGCACAGACGAACGCGACCATCATGGGCCTCGATCGCCCCATGCCCGTCGCGTCGGCCGACGGCTTGACGATGATCGACTTCGGCATGGGCAGCCCGAACGCCGCGACCGTGATGGATCTGCTGTCGGCCGTCGCGCCGAAAGCCGTGCTGTTCCTCGGCAAGTGCGGCGGCCTGAAGCGCAAGAACCAGCTCGGCGATCTCGTGCTGCCGATCGCCGCGATCCGCGGCGACGGCACGTCCAACGACTACCTGCTGCCCGAAGTGCCCGCGCTGCCCGCGTTCAGCCTCCAGCGCGCGGTGTCCACCGTGATCCGCGACCGCGGACAGGACTACTGGACCGGCACGGTCTACACGACCAACCGCCGCGTCTGGGAGCACGACGATGCGTTCAAGGAGTACTTGCGGAAGACGCGATCGATGGCGATCGATATGGAGACGGCGACGATCTTCGCCGCCGGCTTCGCGAACTCGATTCCGTCCGGCGCGCTGCTGCTCGTGAGCGATCAGCCGATGGTCCCCGAAGGCGTCAAGACCGAAGCCTCCGACCGCGTCGTCACCACCGGCTTCGCCGAACGCCACGTCGCGATCGGCGTCGAAGCCCTCCGCCTCATCCGCCGCGACGGGCGGAGCGTCAAGCATCTGCGATTCGACGAATAGGGGAGGCGGGTGCGTTGTATCTCACTATCGCCCTATCTCACTAACGCACTATCTAATCATCGCGCTATCTCGTTATCTGCGGTCTATCTGGCTATCGGACTATCTGGCGTCTGCGCGCCTCACGAGCGACTCTCGTAGGGGCCGCCCTTGTGGCGGCCCGGAGCAGTGACGGGCGACCACAAAGGTCGCCCCTACGCCGTGGTTGGCAGACGATGCAATGTCAGATGGCGGACGATCGCGAGATAGCGCGATGAAGGCAGATTGCGCGATAGCGCGATAGTGAGATAGCGCGATACACGCTTTCATCTCCTATACTTGCCCCCATGCCCAACCCCCTCTCCGGTTCGCTGTCCCGTCGTGCCGTGCTCACGGCGCTTGGTGCGGCTGCGGGCGCGTCGGCCGTGACGTCGACGCTGCGCGCGCAGAATGCGAGCGCGCCGCCACCGCCGCCGAGCACGGTGACGACGCCGCCGCGCGATTTCGATCCGAACGCGACGCCGCCGATCTACTTCAACGATCCCGACGTGCTGTCGGTCGATCCGAGCTTCGATCGCTACGTCCAGCCGAACGCGCCGATCGAGCGGCTGTGGCGCGGCGGACAGTGGCTCGAAGGGCCCGCGTGGAACGGCGTCGGGCGGTTCCTCGTGTTCAGCGACATTCCGACCAACCGTCAGTTCCGCTGGAGCGAAGACGACGGCCGCGTGTCGGTGTTCCGGCTGCCGTCGAACAACAGCAACGGCAACACGTTCGACGCACAGGGCCGGCAGATCTCCTGCGAGCATCTGCTGCGGCGCATCGTCCGCTACGAGCACGACGGATCGATCACGGTGATCGCGCAGGCGTACGATGGCAAGCACTTCAGCTCGCCCAACGACGTCGTCGCGCATCCGGATGGCAGCTACTGGTTCTCCGATCCGCCGTACGGCGCGAGCCTGTACGAAGGGCAGGCGGACACCAATGGCGGACCGACGAACCCCGACGGCCATCTGCGCGCACGCGCCGGCCAGTCCGCCGAGGCCGGCAACATGCGCCGCGAGCTGCCGAACGCGGTCTATCGCGCGGATCCCAACGGCCGCGTCGAGCGCGTCATCACCGAGGACGTGGTGCCGGATCCGAACGGGCTCGCGTTCTCACCGGACTACAAACGGCTGTACGTTGCGAGCACGGGGAAAGGGCCGGGTGACACAGGCCCTGGCGGCAAGGGCGATCTGCACGTGTTCGACGTCGGCGCGGACAACCGGCTGTCGAATCATCGGTTGTTCTCGAACTGCATGACCGACGGCGTCAACACCGCGCCCGACGGCGTGAAGGTCGACGTCGACGGCAACGTCTGGTGCTCGAGCAATGCGGGACGGCACGTCGGCTACAACGGCGTGACCGTGTGGAATCCCGACGGCAAGCTCATCGGCCGCATCCGTCTGCCGGAAGTCTGCGGCAACATCTGCTTCGGCGGCCCCAAACGCAACCGCCTCTTCATGGTCGCCAGCCAGTCGCTCTACGCGGTGTACGTCAATACGCAGGGCGCGGGAATGGCGTAGGGGAGAGGCTCGTCAACTTTGAACTTGGAACTTTGAACTTCGAAAGAGAGATCGCGCCTCCGTTTTCAAAGTTCAAAGTTCGCAGTTCGAAGTTCCAGAACCTCCCGTGTTTATCGTGCGGGCGTAGCCGCACGATAAACACGAAGGTTCTGGATCGTCCACGCCGCGTTGTTCTGCGCGGGCGCGTTGCGGGTGATGCGGATGAACTTTGCCCGCGTCGGCTGGAACGCGAACGTCGTCAGCGTGCTACCCGCCGTGCCGGCGAGCGGCGCGCTCCACTTCTTGCCGTCGAGCGACACTGAGATCTGCAGCTCGGGCGCCGGTGCCG
>DASZVJ010000254.1:0-22456 GCA_035547155.1 Vicinamibacterales bacterium | reverse complement strand
ACCTTCGTCTGCTGCTCGCCGTCGCGCAGCGTGACGTCATGGAACTTGATCTTCTTCGGGAAATTGAACGGCTTCCGCACTTCCGGGAGCCAGTTCCACGGGCTCGTGAACCACTGCTTGGTCTTCCAGGCGCTCATTGCTTTCCTCCAACGACCTCTCAACTTCGAACTTTGAACTTCGAACTTCGAAAACTGGTGTGCGCGTCAGCGCGAGGTCCATCCGCCGTCGATCAGGATCGACGCGCCGGTGACGAACGACGAACCGGGCGAGGCGAGATAGACGATGAGCGACGCGAGCTCGTCGAGCTCGCCCCAGCGGCCCATCGGAATGTTGCGCACGAACTCCTGATACTTGACGGGATCGTTCAGGAGCGGCCGATTCATCTCGGTGCCGAACGGCCCCGGGCAGATCGCGTTGACCGTCACGCCCGTGCCGGCCCACTCGAGCGCGAGCACGCGCGTGAGCGCGGTGACGCCGGCTTTCGCCGACGCGTACGGCGCGCGGCCGGGCAGCGCGATGAACGACAGGATCGATCCGAGATTGATGACCCGGCCCCAGCCGCGCTTCACCATCTCCGGCCCGATCGCGCGCGAGCAGAGGAACGGTCCTTTCAAGTTCGTGTCGAGCACCGAGTCCCAGTCCGCTTCGCTGAGCTCCTGGACCGAGCCGCGGATGTTGTTGCCCGCGTTGTTGACGAGGATGTCGATCGGCCCGAGCGCTTCGGGCACTTCGGCGGCGAGCCGCGTGACATCGGCGAGGCTCGTCACGTCGGCGGCGAACGCCTTGACGCGGCGGCCGGTCGCCTGCGCGACTTCCGCCGCGGTTTCTTCGAGCGGCCCGACGGTGCGAGCCGCGAGCGCGACGTCTGCGCCGGCCTCGGCCAGCGCCAGTGCCATCGTGCGTCCGAGCCCGCGCGCGCCGCCGGTGACGAGCGCAACCTTGCCGGTGAGTTTGAAGCTGTCGAGTACGGGGGTGTGAGACATAGTGCGATGGATGAGCCGAGATCTGCGTGTCCGGGTTGAACCGGCCAAGTATATAGCGGACGCACCACGCATCGGCGCGGCGCGCGCGATGCGCGCAGAGGTTAGACCACCAACCGATCGGGAATCAGGTGTGGTGTGCGGACGGCAGCGCGGACGCGCCGGAGAGGAAGAGCGAGGCGAACACGTTGCCAAGCTGATCCGGCGCGAGAGGCCCCTCCGGACGGAACGACAACATCGTCCGGTTGGTGAGACTGAATAGATAGAGCGTGAGCAGGCTCGACGGCAGATCGGTGCGAATGGTGCCGGCGCGCCGGCCGTCATCGATCGCCGATCGGACGAATGCTTCGTACGCTTCGCGCAGCGACGCCACGGCCGCGCGATGGTCACCCGAGAGCGCACGGAGCTCGAGGAGCGACGTCGCGTGTTGATTCTGGTGGCGGAGGAGGCTGTCGACGTGCGCTGCCACGAGCACGCGCATGCGCTCCAGCGGATCGATCGCGAGCGCGACGGCCGTGCCGACGTCGCCCTGGATGCTTTGCAGCGATTTCGTGCACACGGCGTGGAGCAGCCCGCTCTTGCTGCGCGTGTGGTGATAGAGCGACGCCTTCTGAATGCCGAGCAGCGACGCGATCTCGCGCGCCGTTGTCGCGTCGTATCCCTTTGTCCGGAACAGGAACGCCGCGGCGTCGAGCACGCGATCGGCCGTGCGGGCCGAGGCGTCCACGGCCGGCGGCGTCCAGGGGCGCGGATCGCCGTTCGGCATCGGGACCGGGCACGTCGCGCGTGCGTGTACGCGGTCGACGGCCACACCGTGCAACCAGAGATCGAGTAGATGAGCCGTGAGCTCGTCGCGGCTGTAGGTGCCGTCGGGCCGGTACCACAGCAGGACCCACGACAGCAGATTGACCAGCGACAACAGCAGCACGCGGACGTCGACGTCGGGGCGGATCAGGCCGGCGTCCTGCGCGGCCGCGATCGTCAGGCGCACGAGATCGCGGCACTGCGAGAGGTTCGCCCGAAGCGGCGTCTGTCGATTCGTCGCGATCGACCGCAGCTCGAACGCCATCGTCGCGTGCGCTTTCTGATGGCCGAGCTCGGTCCGGAGCAGCGCACAGATGAGCGGCTCGAGGCATCGCTCGGGCGCGGTCGCGCCGTCGACACTTGCGTGAGCCGCGGTGCTCAGCTCTTCGAGCGCCGTGCGACAGATCTCGCACAGCAGATCTTCCTTGCTCGAGACGTGATGGTAGAGCGATGCCTGCTGCAGTCCCATCACGGCGGCAATCTGTCGCGTGGTCGTGGCCCGGTAGCCCCGGGTCCAGAACAGGTCCGCTGACGTATCGAGGAGCCGTTGACGGCTAGAGAGCGGCGAACGTATAGGTGCGGTCACTGCAGACGGCGATGCGCGCGTGCGCAAGCCGGACGCACATTGTAACGAAGTCCAACGTCGAAAACGTGGAGCGGGACATCTTCGCGACAAAAAAACTTCGCGGCGTGGTGTCTCGCGTGTCCTACAGGTAAAGACCCGTCCAAGCGACAGACGATTTGGGGCGATGCCCTTGGGGTGGCGTGTTTCAGGGGCCGCCAAGTGCATCGAGGGACACGGCCGTCAACTCGTTCATGCACCCGGGGCTGTGGCGGGCTTCGGCCGGCGTTGATTCGCTTCGACGAACCTGACGAGCTCGCGATTCTCGGGGAAGTCGCGCGACAGGGCTTCGGCGACGGTGACGGCCTCGTCGTACCGGTTCTCGCGCACGAGCATCTCCCACAACGCGAAGTTGGCTTCCGCGTGCGAGAAGAAGTCCGCCGTGGTCGAGGCCGCGGCGTCGCGCATCGACGCCAGGGCGCGCTTCTTGCTGCCGCCGCCGAGCACCCATCGCAGGCCCAGCGGCACGCGCGTGTCGACGATGTAGTCGATCCAGGCTCGCGCGACACGTGCACGCACGTGCGTCGGATCGATCTTGAGGACGTCGTCGAGCGAATGGCGCGCCTCCCAGTACTCGTTCCAGCCGGTCTTCTGGCCGAGCGTGCCGAGGTGGAGCCAGACGTGCGTCAGGTCGATCTTGCCGAGGTAGAACAGCGTCTGCGGATCGCGCGCATGGTCCTTGAGGGCCGCGCGCGCGATTTGCTGCGCCTGCAGCGTGTCGGCCTTGAGGTCGGCCAGCCAGCTCGCGCACGGCGTGCAGCGCTTCAGCGCATCCTGCGGATCCTTCGTTGCGCCCAGATGACGCTTGATCAGGAAGTGGAGGGCGGAGGTCCGCACTTCGTACGTCGCGAGGTCGTTCGGCGCCGCTTCGCGCAGGCGAAGCGCCATCGCCGCCGCCTCCTCATAACGGCCGACGTAGAACAGACGTTGCGCTTCGTCGATGGAGGCCACAGCGGGGTCCGGCACGGAAACGGCCGCGGGCGTTGCGTCAGTGGGCTGACCAGCGGTGTCCGGCGCCTGCACGCCGGCGGCGGCCATGGCCAGCCAGCCCGCAAGCACTCCGTTGAGCATCGGCGCGACCAGATTCGGCACGGCATCTCCAGAAGGCTGCGGAGGCGCAGCCGTGCACCGCAACGTGATTCAGATCCCACGCCCAGAAGTACCAGCTTCCGGCGCGCGGGGCAAGCGGAAGGACGAATCAGCCTGGGAGGGACGAAGGGCCTGGCCGCCGATCGACGATCGCTTGCAGCGCCAGGCTGAGGAGCACGCACGCGCCGCAGCCGATGACGTTGTACCAAAGGTACGAGATCTCGAGCGTCGCGAACAAGACGAAGACGAGCAGCTGCGACGCGACGCCCGCCCAGAACACGGCCGTGCCCTGGACGCGCTTCGCGAAGAACGCGACCAGCACGAGGCCGAGCGCGACGCCGTAGAAGATCGATCCCACGATGTTGACCGCCTGGATCAGGTTCTCGGACATGCTGGCAAAGAGCGCGAACGACATCGCGACGATGCCCCAGAACGCCGTGAACCAGCGCGTGGCGCGGACGTGATGCTCGTCGCCGGCCTCGCGCCGCAGGATGTGCCGGTAGAAATCGACCGTCGTCGTCGCGCCAAGCGCCGTCAGCTCGGCTGACTTCGATTGCAGGGCCGCGGCGAGAAACGCCGCGACGAGCAGGCCGATCAGGCCGTGCGGCAGCTGGTGCAGCACGAACGTGATGAAGACGTAGTCCGCGTCGTTGGTGGACAGACGCGGCGCGCCTTGCTTCAGAATCGCCTTCGCCTGATCGCGTAGCTGCTCGCCGCGCGCGCGGGAGGCCTGTGCGTCCTGGATCGCGGCCGCCTCTGCTGCCGTATCCTGGCGCTGCCGTGCCGCCAGCCACGTGTCGATCGACGCGCGCGTCTCCGCATGCGTCCGCGCGTAGTCCGCTTCGAGCGTCTGCAGCGCCGCGGCGTGCGGGCCGCTGGCCTGCTGCTGCCAGGCGACGGTGTTGAAGAAGATCGGCGGCGCCTGGAATTGATAGAAGACGAACAGCAGCGCGCCGAGCAGCAGGATGCCGGCCTGCATCGGGATCTTCCAGACCGCGTTGAACATCAGGCCGAGCCGGCTCTCGCGCAGCGACGCGCCCGAGACGTACCGCTGCACCTGCGATTGATCCGCGCCGAAGTACGACAGCGCCAGGAACATGCCGCCGAGCATGCCGGACCAGAACGTGTAGCGCTCGTGCAGGTTGACGGAGAAGTCGATCGCACGAAGCTTGCGGAACGCCCCGGCCAGCGCGAGCGTGTCGGACATCGTCAGTGCCGGCGGCAGCTCGCGCAGGAGGATGACGAACGCCAGCGCCATGCCGGTGAAGATGATCGCCATCTGCCAGGTCTGCGTGACGCTGACGGCTTCCGATCCGCCGCTGACGGTGTAGAGAATGACGAGCGTACTGCAGCAGACGATCGTGAGGCTGAGCGGCCAGCCCAGCACCGTCGACAGCACGATCGCGGGCGCGTAGATCGTGATGCCCGCGCCAAGCCCGCGCTGGACGAGGAAGATCACCGCGCCGAGCAGCCGTGTCTTGCTGTCGAAGCGCTGGCCGAGGAACTCGTACACCGTGTGGATGCCGAGCCGGCGGTACATCGGCAGGAAGACGATCGAGATCAGGATGAGCGCGAACGGCGCGCCGAAATAGTTCTGCACGAAGCCGAGGCCGTCGGTGTAGCCCTGGCCCGGCGTCGAGAGAAACGTGATCGCGCTGGCCTGCGTCGCCATGACGGACAGGCCGATCACCAGCCAGCGCGACGTGCCGTGGCCTTTGACGTACGTGCTGAGATCGCGGCGATGCCGCGTGCGCCACATGCCGTAGCCGGCGATGCCGAGCAGCACGCCGAACAGCACGGCATAGTCGGCGCCGTTCACGAGTACACCAGCATCAGCGTCGAGAGCAGCGCGATCCAGAGCACGAAGCTGCCGATCACGACGACGTAGACGCGCGTCCACGTCCGCACGCCAGGCACGCCGGTGTCGTCGTCTGGCCTGGGACGACCGTCCGAAGGCGTCGTCATCTCAGCGGCCGAGCGAGACGAGGTTCGCGAACAGCCGATACGCGCCGGGTACGCCCGCCGGCAGCTGCCGGAAGAACGCGAGCCCGGTGTAGACGTAATAGCCCTGGCCGTACTTCGCGACGAGCAGGCCACCGCGCAGCGGCGCTTCGCCGGGATCGTTGGCGGAGAAGAGCGGCGTGAACGCGTTGTCCCACTCGTTCGGGAAATAGAGGCCGCGCTCCTGCACCCAGCCATCGAAATCCGCCGGCGTCAGGCGATTGGGCGTCGTCATCGCCGGATGATCCGGCGCGAGCCAGGTCATCGCCGCCGTCTCGTCGACGATGCGATCCTGCGAGAGCTTCAACGGGAACGGTGCAAGCGTGTTCGTGAGCAGCCCCGTGGCGACGTTGTATTGCGTGACGACGGTGCCGCCGGCGTTGACGTACTCGAAGAGCGCGGGCAGGTGCGCGGCGAGATCGCGCCGCGTGTTGAACGCGCGCACGCCGATGACGACGGCGTCGAGACCGCGCAAGCCGTCGGCGGTGAGGTCGCCGTCGTTCAGCATGCGGACGTCGTAGCCCATTTCCCTCAGGCTCTGCGGCACATCATCGCCCGCGCCTGGCAGATAGCCGAGGTTGTGGCCGCGAATGGCGAGATCGAGGCTGACGATCTTGCTGCGCGCGTGACGCTGCAGCAGCTGCGGCGGAATGTGCGGATAGTTGATCTCGAAATGCTCGGTGTCGTACCGCACGCCGCCGACCATGACGTGCGCTTTCAGCGTCGCCGCGTCCGCACGATCCGGCGCGGTGACGCTGAACGTCAGGTCATCGTGCGAGCCGGCGGTCGCGAGGCGGAACGCGCGCGACGTCGGCGTCGCGGTCCAGCCGGCCGGCAGATCGAGCTGCAACGTGCCGGTCGTGTTGGCGCGCGCGGCGAGCAGATCCACGGTCACCGTCTTGTCCGCCTTCGGCGCGAACAGGCGTACGTCGGATGCAAAAGCGATCGACACGGGCGCGATGACGTCGACCCGTCGAGATGCTGCCGCGCCGTCTGCACCGGTCGTGCGCTGGACGGGCTCGTCGTGGACGACGAGCGATTGGCCGCCGACCCGGAAGACGAAATCGACAGGGAAGACCGGCGGATTTTCCGGGCGGCCGATGAGCGTGGGATCGTCCACGTGGAAGAGCCCCTTCGTGCCATCCTCGCGCAGCCAGTACGGCTGCGTCAGCGGCGTCGACGCCGCGATGCGCTCGGTCGCCGCGCGCGTGCTCGCCTGGCCGGTGCGCAGCGCCGCGTTGATCGCGGTTTGATGTCCGGTCGCCGGATAGCGCATCGCCGTCCATTGCACGGGCACCGCGGACGCGACCGTCACCGTGTGGGTCATCGCGAGCAATTCGCCCGGCACGCGCGCCGCGTCGGGCACCGTCGTCTGCACCGACAGGCCGAGACAGAGCTGCAGGATACGATCGAGATCGCCGCGCTTCTCTTCGACGAGCGGATCGGTGGGGAGTTGCGCGATGCGCGCGCGCAGCGCGAGCAGCGCGGGCACGCTGGCTGCGGGATTGTCGGGCTTGAACGCGGCGATGATCGCGTCGATGGCGGGCGTCACCGCCGCGCCGCCGGGCACGCGGCCCCACGTCGTGTCGATGCCGTCGAACGGATCCTGCGTCGCGGGCGTGCCGTCGAGTTGAACGAGCGCCTGCAGATTGGGGCCGCCGCCGCGACCCGCGTTCGCCGCGAAGTTGCCGAAGCCCTGCGTCTTGTGCATCGACCGGCTCTCGCCGGCGATGCGCGCCAGCGATTCGCCGGTGATCGGATCGTTACCGCCGATGTCGACTCGCAGCGCGTTGGCCGGCACGGGACCGCCGCGTCCGCCGAACCCGCCGGCGTTCTGCAGCAATCGCACCGGCTTCCACGGCGCGAGCGTCTTCAGCTGATCGGGAAACGCCGCCGGATCGCCGGCGAGCTTGAAGGCTTCGCCGGCGAGCACGGCTGACGCTGTGTGCTGGCCGTGCTGACCGACGGCCGGCTGCGTCGAGAAGCCAGCGACGACGACGTCGGGACGGAAGGTGCGAAAGACGCGGACGACGTCGCTCAGCACATCCTGATGGCCCCACGTGTCGAGCGCTTCGCGATAGTCCTTCGTGTAGCCGAAGTCGATCGCGCGTGTGAAGAACTGCCGGCCGCCGTCGAGGCGACGGGCGGCCAGCAGCTCCTGCGTGCGCGCGACACCGAGCTTCTCGAAGAACTCCGGTCCGAGCAGGTTCTGCCCGCCGTCACCCCGCGTCACCGACAGGTAGCCGCTCCGCATCAATCGCACGCGCGAGAAGTACGCGATGAGCTGCGTGTTCTCGTCGTCGGGATGCGCGGCCACGTAGAGCACCGTGCCCATCTGCTTCAGCCGTTGGAGCGATTGCAGGATGGGCGATGCGGCGGCCGGCGCGGCGGTCGCGGCCGGCGCCGCTTGACGCGCCGCGACGGCGATGCGCGATGAGGGCCAGACACTCGCGGCACACAGGCCAAGCACGAGCGCAGAGCAGAGGGAGACTCGGCGTGTCAGCGGCATGGGTTTTGGAAAGTTCGAAGTTCGAAGTTCGAAGTTCGAAGTTCGAAGTTCGAAGTTCGAAGTTCGAAGTTTTTCTATTTGCTTACCGTGAACGGCACTGTGGCGCTTGTCGTGCCCCACTCGATGCGCAGCGTGGCGCCGGCGGCCGTGTCATCGATCGAGATCGTGACCTGTTCGACGGGAGACGCGGTCTTGCCGACTTTCATCGGCGTGCGGCCGATCTCGAGATCCTTGCGATAGGGAATGCCCCACTGGCCCTCGTTCTTGCCGACGAGCAGCTCCCACTGCGTCGCGCCGGGAACCGCGTTGAGGGTGTAGGTGCCGGCCGCGAGCGTCAACGTGCCGAGCTTGAGGGCTTTGTTGGTGGTGAGGAGCGTGGGCTCATCGGCGCCGATGCGCCACGGCTCTCCCGGCGGCATCAGCTGCGCTTCGGGGCGGCCCTTGAGGTACGGCCGGCCGTAGGTGATCGAGATCGCCGCGCCATCGATCGTCCATTCCGTCTTCACGTGCGGACTGCCACCGGTGCCCGGATGCACCTGCGTCATCTTCTGTGCGTGCAGTGCGATGGTCATCGTACACAGGCTTGCCGTCACCATGGCCATGTTCATCAGGCGTCGCATCGCTTCCTCCTCGTCCTCACGCGGACGTACAGCTTCTCAGTATGGTTGGGATCTAAGACGGACACGGGGGAGATGTTTACACGTCGGGCTACGGGCTGCAGGCTACGGGCGACGACATCGGGACATCGGGACATCGGGACATCGGGACATCGGGACATCGGAGTTCAGACGATGAAGATCCGATTTCGGACGACCGGGCGGCCACAAGGGCACCCCTACGCACGGTGCTGCAGCGACGCCAGACACATCGTAGGGGCGGCCCTTGTGGCCGCCCGGCGTGTGTTCGCGCTCGTCCGTCTTCGTGAGACTACGATGGGCATCGTGCGCGACGGGTCTTCAGACCCGGCGCCTTCGAGCCCGTCGCCTGTCGCCCGCAGCCTGTATGATAGCTCCCCACGGAGACCCGACCAATGAGAGAACGAAGCGCGAGGCGTGCGATCGTGCGCGCGGCGTGTGCGGTGATCGCGGCGATGAGCGTGACGTCGGCGTGGCCGGCCGCGGCGCAGACGCCGGCGCCAGCGGCGCTGGCCGACTATCAGAACATTCCGCTCTGGCCGAGCGGACACGTGCCGATGGCGACGGGCACCGGACCGCTCGACGCGCCGTTTCTCACCGTCTTCCGGCCGAAGCCCGGCGCGAGCAACGGCGGTGCGGTCGTCATCGCGCCCGGCGGCTCGAACATCATGTTGATGTACGGCGCCGAGGGCTTCGAGGTCGCCGAGCATTACAACGACTGGGGCGTCACGGCGTTCGTGCTGACGTACCGGCTGTCGCCGCACTACAACGACGCCGCGCGCATCCTCGACGGCCAGCGCGCGATTCGTCTCGTGCGCGCCAACGCGGCGGCGTGGCAGCTCGATCCCGCGCGCATCGGCTACATCGGCTTTTCGGCCGGCTCGAACATGGGACGGCCGATCGTCGCGTCGGCGACGAGCGGCGATCCGCAGTCCGCCGATCCGATCGAGCGCGTCAGCGCGCGTCCCGACTATCTCGTGCTCGTCTACGGGCCCGGCCGCGCGACGCCCGGCGAGTCGCTGAAGGATTTTCCGCCGACGTTCTTGTTGTCCGCGGCCGGCGACGCGCAGCCGTCGCTCGGCAACGCGCAGCTCTTCGCGGATCTCACGCGTGCCGGCGCGGCCGCCGAGATTCACGTCTTTCAGAAGGGACGTCACGGCTTCGGCGCAGGTGATGGCAGTCCGGAGTTCTCGAGCTGGATGCCGATGTTGAAGCACTTTCTCGACACGGACGGCTTGCTCACGGGAAGGAAATAACGATGCGCCGATACGTGTGTCTGGGAGCGGCGCTCGTCGCGTGCGCCATCGCGATCGATCTGTCGGCGTGGTCGACGGCGCCCACGACGGTCAATGACGGCTACGGCGACTACGTCTACGTGCCGGCCGGCGCTTTTCGCATGGGCGACAACTTCGGCGACGGCGAGCCGCGCGAGCGGCCCGTCCATCTGGTCGATCTCGACGCGTTCTACATCGCGAAGCTCGAGATGACCAACGGCGAGTGGAAGAAGTTCCGTGACGATCCCGGCTACGACGATCCCAAGCTCTGGCCCGAGGGCCGCGTCGTGCCGAAGGATCAGATTCCGTACTGGACGCAGCCGAACAATCATGGCGGCGGCACGCCCGGCACCGACACCTATCCGGTGCTCGGCGTGAACTGGGATTCAGCGGCTGCGTACTGCCGCTGGCTCAGCGCGAAGACCGGGAAGACGTACCGGTTGCCGACCGAAGCCGAGTGGGAGAAGGCCGCGCGCGGGACCGATCAGCGGCGCTACCCGTGGGGCAACACGATCGACCACTCGTACGCGAACTTCGTCGGCGCGCAGCCGTTCGACACGGGACAGATCGCGGGCTTCTACGACGGCTCGAAGCGTGGCGATCTCCAGACGCACAGCAACGCGTCGCCGTACGGCGCGTTCGACATGGCGGGCAACGTCATGGAGTGGACGTCGGACTGGTACAGCCGCGACTACTATTCCGTGTCGCCGCGCAAGAACCCGAAAGGCCCAGCGACCGGCGCGTATCGCGTGCTGCGCGGCGGCACGTTCTTCCTCGACGCCTTCAACCTGCGCACCTACGCACGCTCGGCCGCCTGGCCATCATTCCAGGCGCACCGGATGGTCGGGTTCAGGGCGGTACGAGAACCGTGACAGCTCCCTATCGCACTAGCTGGACATCTGGCTGTCGCGCTATCTGCCTCATCGACTGCAGATAGCCCGATGGCCAGATAGCCCGATCTCAGATAGTGAGATAGTGAGATAGGGCGATACTCGTTTTTATCTGCCTATCTCACCAACATCGCGATGATCGGCGTCAGCGTGAGCGGACTGAGGAGCGTCGACAGGAAGATTGCGCTCATCACGAAGTCCGGCGCGCTGTCGAACTTCATCGCGAGGATCGAGGTCGTCACCGCGACCGGCATCGACGCGAGCACGACGGCGGCCTGGCGGGCCGGGCCGGAGATGTGGAGCAGCGACGAAAAGCCCCAGGCCATCAGCGGCGTGCCGATCAGCGACAACAGCACGGCAACGACGACGAGCGCGGGCCGGGCCGGGTGGACGGCGCGCTGGAGCTGCATGCCGAGGATCACGATCATCAGCGGCAGCGCGGAGTCGGCCAGCATGTCGACGGCGCGCGAGACCGGCGTCGGCACCGGCGCGCCGAGCCACAACACGACGAGCGCGCTCGCGACGCCGTAGAGCGCGGGCATCTTCAGCACGCCGAGCAGCGCGAGGCGGGCGTGCCGGTTGCCCGCCGCAGCGAGAAACCCGCCGACCGTGTACGTCATCACCGAGCCGGTCAGAAAATAGACCGTCGCCGCCGACATCGCCGGCGGCCCGAATGCGAACGACACGACCGGCAATCCGTAGTTGCCGCCGTTCGAGAACATCACGACGAGCAGGAACGCGCTCAGCTCGGCCCGTCCCAGCCGCAGCGTCCGGGCGATCGCGTAGCCCACGGCGCCGGTCGTGCCCATGACCAGCACGGCCAGCAGCACCAGCCGGCCGGCCTGCGACGGCGTGATCGTGGCGCTCACCAGCGCGCGAAACACGAAGCAGGGCAGCAGCGCGTGGAATACGACTTGCGTCAGCGCATGCGGATCGACCCGCAGGGTGCGCGCCAGCACGAAGCCGGCGCCCGCAATCAGGAAAATCGGGACGATGTCGGTGGAGAGGATCGAGAGCAGCAGGGACACGGCGGACAAGGATAGGACACCTGCCCGCTGTTCTACACTGTGAGGACTTCCCGGAGGCGCTCGTGACCGTCGCTCGGCCTGTCGTTCTTTGTGTGCTCGCCGTGAGCGTGTGCGCCGGTGCCGTGCGCCCGGCCGTCGGCCAGACGCTGCCGCCGGTCACCTCTCCGTCACCGCAGGCGTTCGACGACGACTCCGACGACTCCCACGAGGCGCGCGATTTTGCGGGCGCGCTCGTCGATTCGTTGAAGCTCGTGATGATGGAGCACAGCATCCGCGTCGCATTCCAGCAGAAGACGCGCGCCGAGCTGGGCGGGCCGTTCTGGAAGGATTACCGGCGATCCGTGCGGATTCCGCAGCAGTGGGACGACACCGACTCGTGGGAGGTCAACTACATCGGCCATCCCATCCACGGCGCGGGCGCGGGCATCATCTGGCTGGACCACAGCGATCGCGACCGTGCGGCGTCGGTCTTCACGCGCGGCTATCTGGCCTCGCGCGCGAAGGCCGCCGCGTTCAGCGCGATCTACAGCGTGCAGTTCGAGGTCGGGCCGCTCAGCGAAGCCTCGATCGGCAACGTCGGCATGCGTCCAGAAACCGCCGGCTGGGTCGACTACGTCGTCACGCCCGTCGGCGCATTCGGGTTCATGATCGCGGAGGACGCGCTGGATCGCTACTTCGTCCGCTGGGTCGAGTCCCACACGCGCAATCGCGTCCTGCGCGCGACCGTGCGTCTGATCTTCGGCCCGTCGCGCATGCTCGCGAACGCCGCCGAGAACCGCCTGCCTTGGTATCGCCCGGATCGGACGCTCGACTGGTCGGAAACACGCGGCTTGCGGAAGCCGTGAGCGGGGCGGCCACGAGGGCCGCCCCTACGGCGCGTCTGCTTCAGCGTCGGGCGTCGGCGGCCATCCGCGATTTCGAGCGCGACGCCGGCTGACGCGGCGTCTCTTCCTCTTCTTCGCCCTCGCCGCTCGCGGCGGCTTCGTTGATGCCGCCTTCGGCCAGCTCCGTCAGCCTGGCGTCGGCGGCTTTCTCTTCTTCCAGCGTTTCGGCCAACAGCGACGCGACCTCGTCGTGCCCCATCGCCTTCGCCCAGGCGATCACCGAGCCGTACGCGGCCATCTCGTAGTGCTCCGCGCGCTGGGCGCCGGCGATGATGCCCGCGTCCATCACGCGCTCGTCGAGATCTTCGGTCAGCAGGTCGCTGCCTTCCTCGACGATGCCGGCGATGCCCGCGCAGTGCTTGCCACGTGCCCGTTCGTCGAGCAGCTGGAACGCGCGCTCGAGCCGGTCGACGTGTCCCCGCGTTTCCTCGAGATGCGACTCGATGGCGGATCGGAGATCTGCCGAGGTCGAGCCCTTCGCGAGCTTGGGCAGCGCCTTGGTCAGTTGTTTTTCTGCATCGTAGAGATCCCGGAGCTCGTCCAGGAAGAGGTCGTGAAGCGGCATGGATGCTGAAGCCATGGAAACTCCTTCGCGTCGATGAGATTGGACCGCGAGCGAGCGAGCCTGGGAGGACGCGTGATGCGAAAGGCTCGGCCGCAGCCGCCATCAGCGCAATGGACGTACCAAGACGATCGTGAATGGTTGCTGACAGACGGTGGATCCGCCGTCCCGGGGGGCGGAGGAGGTTGGGATGAGCGAGTAACCGTTGTGGACAGCGGGCTACCGACGCGGGCCTGCCTGGGCCCGCGATATCTCGCGGGCTCGGACGCGCGTGTGTGCTTCGTGTCGCTTGCGGACGGAGCCAAACACGAATGTGTGCGCGTGCGTCAGAGAACAGTGTCCACGATCGAGGCGCGCGGGCTCGCGTGTTTTTCAAATGACGATGATTGCGTGCGCGGGACTGGGCACCGACGTTGCATCGTCGTCGTGCACCCCCAGCCAGTCGAGTGACGCGATGATGACACGCGACGAGGCACGCAGCTCGGCGGGCGCCGGCGGACGCCGCCGCTTTCCACGGCTGGAAGTCGACGGGACACTGGTCGTGCGCGACCTGACGAGCGGGCTGACCATGGAGGTCCGCGACATCAGCTTCGGCGGGCTCCAGGTGATCTCGACCGTTCCGATTGCGCCCGGCCACGAGCACGTGCTGCGCGTGGCGCTGACGCCTGTCGAAGCGCACGATCTGCGTGCGAGGGCGATTCACTGCCGGTCCGCGGCGCGCGCGGCGGGGCCGTACATCATCGGCTGGCAATTGGCGCCGGACATTCCGACCGCGCGCGGGATCACGGCCATCATCAACCGGCTGACGGACGTCGGGTCCTTTCAGCCCCACGACACGCCACCTCAGCCCCTCTCCGGCGATCGGTAGCGATCCTCACCCCATCGATTGACGGAGGTAACGTTCGATGACAGTCCCATCGCCCCAATTGACGAGTGAAATCGATCGGCCGCTCTGGATGACGCCGCCTCGCGTGCTGCTCGAAGGCGACGAGATCGGGCGGCCGATTCAGCACCTCGACGCGCGGTCGTTCACGGTCTACGGTGCGACGACCCCGGCGGGCGCCGAGGTCCATGCGACGTTCCTGATTTGTCCGGCCTTGTCGATTACCGTGCTCGCGCGCGCCAACGAGCCGCCGGGCCGGCAGCAGGCGAGTCAGGTGTTCAGCTTCATCGAGCCGGACGTCGACGTGCTGTCGCTCGTGCTCGCGATGGCCGCGCCGGTGAGGGTGCAGTAGAGAAGGAAACAGGGCCGCCACAAGGGCGGCCCCTACGTTCCGATACGCCGTAGGGGCGGCCCTTGTGGCCGCCCGGACCAATCAAACCTTCCGCGGCCGCCAGATCGCGCCGAGGCCGACGAGGCCGGCGATCGACATGATCGTCAGCACGGTCCGCGCGGCGAGATATTGCGCGGGCTGCTGATGGGCGCCCGTCCACTGCCAGCCGAGAATCGCCAGCGTGATGAGCGCGAGAATGAGCGCGGAAATCGCGACGCGAATGCCGTTCATGGAAGGCTCCTGTAGGCGACATCCTAGCCCATTTCTTGATTCGCGCGGCCAGCCGGTGTATCGTCGTTTCACCGGCTGCCACGGTGCAGTCGGCCTCGCTGAAACCGCCGGGTTTCAGCCGGCGCGTCGGCGCTCCGAGCCTGGAGCGCAGAGGTGACGCGCCAGGCGCCGCAGCCTGCGGCGCCGCGACACTCCGTCGTGTCCTTCTTCTGATGTCTCGCCCTCCGCGTCGAGCGGCGGCATCGCGTCATTGGCAGGAACACGTCGTGCGGAGGTCGCCGTGGCATCACGCCCGGGCGGACAAGCTCAACGATCCCGCGAGTCCACGCCGCACCTGCACCTGGTCGGCGCGAAGGCGACGCACACCCATTGTCCGTACTGCGCGTTCCAGTGCGGGATGACGGTGTCGATCGCGGACGCCGCGCCGCACGATCTGGCGATCCACGCCGATCCGGATTTTCCCGTCAACCGCGGGCAGATGTGCATCAAGGGCTTCACGTCGGCCGCGCTCGTCACGCATCCGGCGCGGCTCACGAGCCCGCTGATGCGCGCCGCCCACGGCGCGCTCGTGCCCGTGAGCTGGGACGCGGCGCTGGACTTCATCGCGGAGACGCTCGTCGCGCTGCGCGATCGCCACGGGGCCGAGTCGCTCGCGGCGTTCGGCAGCGGCGCCCTCACCAACGAGAAGGCGTACCTGCTCGGCAAGCTCGCGCGCGTCGCGCTGCGCACGCCGCACATCGACTACAACGGCCGCTACTGCATGGCGTCGGCGGCAGCCGGACAGACGCGCGCGTTCGGCGTCGATCGCGGGCTGCCGTTTCCGGTTGCGGACATCGCGGACGCGCAGGTCCTGATGCTGTGGGGCTCGAACTGCGCGGACACGATGCCGCCGATCGCGCAATGGCTCGCCGATCAACGCGCACACGGCGGCTCGCTCATCGTCGTCGATCCGCGGCGCACGGCAACGGCGCGTGACGCGACGCTGCATCTGCAGATCACGCCGGGGACGGATCTCGCGCTGGCCAATGGCCTGCTGCATCTGGCGATCGCCGAGCAGCTGATCGATCGCGCGTACATCGATCGGCGCACCGAAGGATTCGAAGAGGTGCGGCGCAGCGTGCTGACGAGCGATCCAGCGCACGTCGAGCGCGTGACCGGCGTGCCCGTCGAACAGCAGCGGCGCGCCGTGCGCCTGCTCGCGGCCGCCGATCGCAGCATGACGCTGACCGGCCGCGGCGCGGAACAGCAGTCCAAGGGCACGGACACCGTGCTCGCGCTGATCAATCTGATGCTCGCGCTCGGCAAGGTCGGTAAGCCGGCGAGCGGATACGGCTGCCTCACGGGACAAGGCAATGGGCAGGGCGGACGTGAGCACGGACAGAAGGCGGATCAGCTTCCGGGCTATCGATCCATCGCCGATCCCGCGCATCGCGAAACCGTCGCACGGCACTGGGGCGTCGATCCTGCGTCGCTGCCGGGAAAAGGGAAGAGCGCGTACGAGCTGCTCGACGCGCTCGGCCCGGACGGCGGCATCCGCGCGCTGCTCGTCTTCGGTTCGAACGTCGCCGTCGCCTCGCCGAATGTGTCCAACATCGTTCGCAAGCTGCGCCAGCTCGATCTGCTCGTCGTCTGCGACGCGTTCGAGAACGAGACATCGGCGGACGCGCACGTCATCCTGCCCACCGCGCAGTGGGCGGAAGAAGAAGGCACGACGACGAATCTCGAAGGACGGGTGATTCTGCGCCAGCGCGTGCAGCCGCCGCCGGAGGGCGTGCGGACGGACGTCGAGGTGATCGCCGCGCTGGCTGCGCGCCTCGGCTGTGCGCAACAATTTGCGTTCGACTCGCCGCGCGCCGTCTTCGACGAGCTGCGCCGCGTGACGGCCGGCGCCACGGCGGACTACAGCGGCATGACGTATGAGCGCCTGCGCAGCGAGCGCGGCGTGTTCTGGCCGTGCCCGTCGATCGATCATCCCGGCACGCCGCGCCTCTTCGCCGATCGCTTCGCGCATCCGTCCGGCCGCGCGCGCTTTCACGTCGTGCCGTATCGCGCCGCGGCGGAAGCGCCGGACGCGGCCTATCCGCTGTACTTCACGACCGGCCGCTATCGCGAGCACTACAACTCCGGCGCCCAGACGCGCCGCGTGAAGACGCTGATCGAGGCGAAGCCCGAGCCTCGCGTCGAGATCCATCCGCGCCTCGCCGCCCGTCTCGGCGTCGCCGACGATGGCGTGCTGCTCGTCGAGAGCCGGCGCGGCCGCGTGCGCTTTCGCACGCACGTCTCCGCTGACATCCGGCCGGACACGCTGTTCGCGCCGTTCCACTGGGGCGGCCGTCAGGCCGCAAATCTTCTGACGATCCCGGCGCTCGATCCCATCAGCCGAATGCCGGAGTTCAAAGTCTGTGCGGTGCGTGCGAGCGCCGCCTCGTCCGCCGAAAGCGAGCGTTGATCGATGTGGAAGAAACGTCTGGCGATCATTGGCAATGGCATGGGCACGTGCCGCCTGCTCGACGAGCTGACGGCGCGCGGCGCGCACGTCCTCTACGAGATCACCGTCTACGGCGAGGAGCCAGGGGGCGCCTACAACCGCATCATGCTCGGCCGCGTGCTCGGCGGCGAACGGCCTGACGAGATCGTCACGAAGACGCCGGCCTGGTACGACCGGCATGCGATCCGGTTGCTCGCGCGCACGCGCGTGACGCGGCTCGACACGTTGCGGAAGACCGTGCACACGGAAGACGGACTGGAGCGCCGCTACGACCTCGCGGTCTTCGCGACCGGCAGCGAGCCGGTCGTGCCGCCGCTCGACGGGCTGCTCGATGAGGGCGGCGCGCTGCGGCGCGGCGCGTTCGTCTATCGCACCGTGGCCGACTGCCTGCGCATTCGCCAGCACGCGCGGCCCGGCGACAGCGCCGTCGTCGTCGGTGGCGGCTTGCTGGGACTCGAGGCCGCGAAGGTGCTGTCCGATCGCGGCCTGCACGTCACCGTCGTGCACCTGTCGCCGACGCTGATGGACGCGCAGCTCGATCGCATCGGCGGCGAGATGCTGGGACGGCAGATCGCGCGCGCGGGGATTTTTGTGCGCGCGGGACGGACCGTCGAATCCGCGTACGGCGCCGATCGCGTGGACGGCGTCGTGTTGAACGACGGCACACGTCTGCCGGCCGATCTCGTCGTGCTCGCGTGCGGCGTGCGGCCGCGCGTCGACGTGGCGCGCGCGTCGGGGCTGCCGGTGCGGCGCGGCATCGAAGTCAACGACACGCTCGCGACGCTCGTGCCGTCGGTCTACGCGTTCGGCGAGTGCGCCGAGCATCAGGGCCGCACGTACGGCATCGTCGCGCCGGTGTGGGAGCAGGCGGCCGTGCTCGCCGACGTGCTGAGCGCGACGCAGCCGCAGGCGCGGTATCGCGGATCGAAGATCTACACGCGCCTGAAGGTCGCCGGCGTGGACGTCGCGTCGATGGGCAGCCTCGAGCCGGAGCTCGAGAGCGATCACGTCGTGCAGATCATCGAAGAGCGGCGACACGCGTATCGCAAGGTCATCGTGCGCGACGGGCGGCTGCTCGGCGCGATGCTCGTCGGCAACACTGCCGCAGCGGCCGGACTGGTCCAGCTGTACGATCGCGACGATCCGGTGCCCGCCGATCCGCTCGAACTGCTGTGTCAGAGCACGGCATGCGCGGCCACGCCTGGCGATCGCGTCATCTGCAACTGTCACAAGGTCACCGAGCAGACGCTGCGTCAGGCCATCGCGGAAGGCGCCGATTCGGTGCAGGCGCTCGGCGCCGCCACACGCGCCGGAACGGGCTGCGGCTCGTGTCGCACCGAGCTCGGGCAATTGCTGGCGACCGCCCGAAAGACCGTCGTGCGTCTCGAAGCCGTGAGCTAGCCGCCGCCAGCCGATCGCAAATTCGTCAACCGGCGCCTTGCGGTTTTCGAACGCCGGCGTTCCCCGCCGCATTTTCTGGCGCAATTTGGACACGTCGTCCCACGTACGCGCCACATCGATTGCCTTGTTGCCGTGCGGCGCGACGATGCTATCGTCGTCCGCCCCCGTGGGGACGCATGAGCGACGAAAAACTGGAGCAGGTGGCAGGGCAGGTGGGCGACCTTCACGGGAAGGTTGACATCCTGAAGGTGCAGGTGAGTGGTCTGGCAACTCAGGCGGACGAGTCGAAGGTCGAGGTGCGAGGATTGAGCGCGCGTCTCGACCGGCTCGATCCGCGCGCGTTTCGATGCACTCGAGGAGCGGCTCGATCTCAAACGCCGGCGTGGTGCGCTCGTGCTCGAGCGGGCGTCGCCGCGCCGCCGTGACGAGACGCGCGTCGATGCGCTGCTGACGCGGCTGCGCGATCTGACTGCCGAGTTGCGCAGCGCCGGCGTCACGCCGACCCAGATCGCTTCGGCGGTTCGACGCGCGGCGAAGGGGAGCGTGGGCCTCGGATGGACGCTGAACTTCGGCAACGTCTGGGCGTGGTTGTTCCTCGTGCTCGCGCTGGCCGTGCCCGTGTTGATCGTACGTCTGACACATTGACGCCGGCTTGCCGCGCCTGCGGAGAAATCCGCGCGACGATCGAAAAAATCCAAACATCATCGATTTGACCGCGCCGGATCGAGAGATTTCGCACGCACCGATCCGGGCAGCCAATTTGCACTGCGATGGCCGTCGTCGTGCCGGTTTCTGCGCGTGTTCCATCTGCCATCGACTCGTCGGCCCTGATCTGCCGCCATTGCGGCGATCGCTGCGGCACGTCGCCGCTGATCACAGGCGCCGGCGCGTTCTGTTGTGCAGGCTGCGAGGCCGTCTTCTCACTGTTGCAGCGAGAAGGGCTCGACGCGTTCTATGCGTGCAGCACGCCGCCGGGCGTCTCGCAGCGCGGGACGGTCGCATCGTTGGCCTGCCTCGACGATCCCGCGATCGCCCGGCGCTTTCTCGACGTGGATGACGGTCGGATCGCGCGCGCCACGTTCAGCGTGCCGGGCATGCACTGCGCGTCGTGTCTGTGGCTGATCGAGCGGCTGTGGAAGATCGACGCCGGCATCGTGCGCGCGGATGCCGATGTGCTGCGGCGCATCGTGCGCGTCACCTTCAAGCCGGACCAGACATCGATTCGACGCGTGGCCGAGGCGCTGGCGTCGATCGGCTATCCGCCGGCGCTCGACAACGAGCCGCGCACCGGCCATATGCCGCCGGCGCGCCGCCGCCTCTATGTCCAACTCGGCATCGCCGGATTCGCGTTCGGCAACGCGATGCTGTTCAGTATTCCGCGATACGTCAATGGCGCGCCGCTCGGTGACGGCCTGCAGCGCGTGTTCGGCGCGCTCAACCTGGCGCTGGCGGTGCCCGTGCTCGTCTATAGCGCGTCGGACTATTTCCAGTCCGCCTGGCGCGCAATCCGCCATCGCGCGATCACGCTCGACGTGCCGATCGCGCTGGGCCTCGCCGTACTCTTCGCGCGCAGCGTCGTCGAGATCACCTCCGGCCGCGGTGAAGGCTTCACGGACTCGTTCACCGGGCTCGTCTTCTTTCTGCTGATTGGACGGCTGTTCCAGCAGAAGACCTTCGATCGGCTCGCGTTCGATCGCTCGTTCCGATCGTTCTTGCCGCTGTCCGTTCGCGTCGAGAGTCACGACACGGGGCAGGGCGTCCTCGTGCCGATCGCCTACGTGCGTCCAGGCGATCGCGTCATCGTCCGGCCGTCGGAGATCGTGCCCGCCGATGCCGTGCTGATCGACGAGTCGGGCGCGATCGATTTGTCGTTCGTGACCGGCGAGGCGCGGCCCGTGCAACTGCGGCGCGGCGACGGCGTGCCCGCAGGCGCGCGCGTGATCGAGGCGACGATGCGCCTGGCCGTGCAGCGCGACGTCGATCACAGCCGGCTCGCCGGTCTGTGGAACAACCCGATCTTCGCGAAGCCGAAGATGGACGCGCTGAGCGACGTCGCGTCGCGCTTCGGCGCGGTGTTCACCGGCGTCGCGCTTGCGCTCGCCGCGATCGGCGCGATCGCATGGTGGCCCGACGCCGCCAAATCGGTTCAGGTGGCGACGGCGGTGCTCATCATCGCGTGTCCGTGCGCGCTGACGCTGGCGGCGCCGATCACGCTCGGCACCGCGATGGCGAGGCTCGCGCGCCGCGGCATCTATCTGAAGCAGCCGGCCGTCGTGCTCGATCTCGCACGCGTCGACACGATCGTGTTCGACAAGACCGGCACGTTGACGTCCGGCGCGGCGGTCGCGAGCGACACGCTGGACGACGACGCGTGGCGCCTGGTGCGGCGGCTCGCGGCCGAGTCCTCGCATCCCATCAGCCGCGCGCTTGCGGGCAGCGCGGCCGTCGAGCGATCGCTTCGCGTCGAGGCGCTGCTCGACGTGCCGGGCCGCGGATTGATGGGACGCGTCGACGGCCACGATCTCGTGGTCGGCTCGCCGGCGTTCGTCTCGGAGCTCGCCATTGGCGTGCCGGCGGCGTCGACGGGCCCGGCGGTGGCGATCGACGGCGTGTTCGTGGGCGTGGCGTCGCTCGTGACTCCCGTTCGACCCGGTGTGCGCGCGGCGTTGCATCGTCTGCGGCGCACCCACGACGTCTGTTTGCTTTCCGGCGATCACGCGGGCGAGGCGCCCCGGTGGCGCCCGATGTTCGGCGCGGACATGTCGTTCGAGCAGGCGCCGGAGACGAAGCTCGCGGCCGTGCGCGAGCGCCAGCATGCGGGGCATCGCGTGTTGATGGTCGGTGACGGCATCAACGACGCCGGTGCGCTCGCCGCGGCGGACGTTGGCATCGCGGTCTCCGATGACACCGCGTGCCTCGTGCCGGCCTGCGACGCCATCGTCGCCGGCGATCGCCTGCGCGACCTGCCGCTCGTCCTGCACTACGTACGTCGCGCACGCCAGGCCGTCATCGCGTGCTTTGCCGTGTCGCTCGTCTACAACGCGATCGGTTTGTCGCTCGCGCTGGCTGGCGTGCTGACACCGCTCGCCACCGCGATTCTGATGCCGGTCAGCTCGCTGACCGTCGTCGGTCTCAGTGTCGGCTCGATGCGCCTGGCGGCGCGTCTGGAGCTGCCGGCATGAGCGTGATCGTCCTGCTCATCGCGGCAGGCGGCGCCGTCGCGGCCACGTTCCTCGTCGCGTTCGTCTGGGCCGTGCGCGCGGGCCAGTTCGACGACACGAGCACGCCGCCCGTGCGCGTGCTGCTCGACGAGATCGATTCGCCGTCGTCCGTTCATCCCCGAGGTATGCCTGATGTCGACACCCGCCGCTAACCCTGCGAGACCGGACGCGTACGCCGCCGGACCGACCGTCGAGACGTTCGCGTACGACAACGCGATCGTCCAGCGCTTCGCCGCCGCGACGGCCGGCTGGGGGCTGGTCGCGTTTCTCGTCGGCCTTACGATCGCGCTGAAGCTCGTCTTTCCAAATCTGCTCGGTGGCATCGCACCGCTGTCGTACGGGCGGCTGCGTCCGCTGCACACGAACGCCGCGGTCTTCGCGTTCGCCGGCAATGCGATCTTCGTCGGTGTGTACTACTCGCTGCAGCGGCTGTGCAAGGCGCGAATGTACAGCGACACGCTCAGCCGCCTGCACTTCTGGGGCTGGCAGCTCATCATCGTGCTGGCCGCGCTGACGCTGCCGCTCGGCTTCACGACCAGCAAGGAGTACGCGGAGCTCGAGTG
>DASZVJ010000253.1:0-9215 GCA_035547155.1 Vicinamibacterales bacterium | reverse complement strand
CGAGCTGCCTGAGCCCGCGCCGAGCACGCCGCAGCCGGAAGCGCTCCCCCTTCGAGTCCTCTACGACGATGACGACCTCGTCGTCGTCGACAAGCCGGCGGGCATGGTGGTGCATCCGGCCGCCGGTCATGCCGCGGGGACGCTCGTCAACGCGCTCTTGCACCACGTACGCGGGCTGAGCGGCATCGGTGGCACGCAGCGGCCGGGAATCGTGCATCGACTCGACAAGGGCACGTCGGGCGTGATGGTCATCGCGAAGCACGATCGCGCGCATCGCGCGCTTGCGCAGCAGTTTCACGATCGGCTCGTCGACAAGGAATACACGGCGCTCGTGTGGGGACGGCCGATCGTTGGACGGACGTTCGATCAACCGCTCGGCCGCGATCCGAAACATCGCCAGCGCATCTCGAGCCGCGCGCGACACGCGCGTGACGCGAAGACCGTTGTCTCCGACGTCGAGCAGCTGAATGGTGTTTCGCTCGTGCGCGTACGGATTCATACGGGACGCACCCATCAGATTCGCGTCCATCTGAGCGAAGCGGGATTTCCGGTCGTCGGTGACGATCTCTACGGCGGCGTCCGACGGCACCCGGCTGCGTCGCTCGCGGCCGTCGCACGATTGGATCGTCCGTTCCTGCACGCATCGCATCTGTCGTTCACACATCCCGCAGACGGCAGACAGCTGACATTCGACGCACCGCTTCCCGCGGATCTCCAGCACATCGTCGATACACTGAAGCGCGGCGCCAGCGCCCACGCGCAGACGCGAAAGGACTGACATGGCACGCAAGCGAAGCCGCACGGCGCCGACACGCGACGTGCTCTACACTGGACGCGTTTTCACGATCGAGCGCGATCGCATCGTCATGCCCGGCGGCCGCGCGGCGACGATGGAGATCGTGCGCCATCGAGGATCGGTCGTGCTGATTCCTCAACCGGCGCCGAATCGCGTGATCCTGATTCGACAGTTCCGCTACGTGCTGAACCGCCGAATCTGGGAGCTGCCGGCCGGCACGCTCGAGCCGGGCGAGCGGCCCGATCGCGCCGCACGCCGCGAATGTGAGGAAGAGATTGGATTACGGCCGTCGCGGATCACGCGTCTCGGCGACTACTACCCGACGCCGGGATTCTGCGACGAGCACATGACGTTCTATCTCTGCCGAGGTTTGACGAGGCCCGCTCGGCCGCGCGCGGGCGACGAGGACGAAGACATCGAGCCGAAGACGTTCACGCTCGCGCAGGCATGGTCGCTCGTGCGCAGTGGCGAAATCATCGACATGAAGACGGTGCTGGGGCTTGCGATGCTCGACAAGCGCGTCCCGCTCGCGCGATCGCGATAACCGTTCGTACAAAGAAAAACGCCGGCAGGACAATCCGTCCTGCCGGCGTTCGCGTCTTCGCCCCGCGGTCGCGCGCGATCAGGCGAGGCTGAATCGCGGCCGAACCGGCTCTTCGTGACGAGTCACGTCCGCCTTGCGTGCGGCGGGCGTCAGCGCGAGCATCAGCACTTCGTCCATCTCCGACACGTAGTGCACGGTCAGGTCGCGGCGCTGCTCCGGCGTCAGATCCTCGACGATGTTCTTCTCGTTCTGTCGAGGCAGGATGACCTCGCGGATGCCCATGCGGCGGGCCGCGAGGACCTTCTCCTTGATCCCGCCGACCGGCAGCACACGGCCGGACAGCGTGATCTCACCGGTCATCGCCAGATCCGGACGTACCGGACGTCCCGACAGCGCCGACGCGAGCGCCGTCACCATCGTCACGCCCGCGGACGGGCCGTCCTTGGGGATCGCACCGGCCGGCACATGCAGGTGGATCTCCGAGTCGCGATAGAACCCCGGATCCACGCCGTAGCGCGACGCGTTCGCGCGGAACCACGACAGCGCGATGCGCGCCGATTCCTTCATGACGTCGCCGAGCTGACCGGTGAGCGTCAGCTGGCTGCCGCCCGGCATGCGCGACGCTTCGACGAACAACACGTCGCCGCCGACCGGCGTCCACGCGAGTCCGACCGCCACGCCCGGATCCTTCGTGCGATCGCGCATCTCCTCGTCGAGATGCCTCGGCGCCCCGAGCAGATCCACGACGACCTGCGGCGTGACGACGATCGCGGCCGTATCGCCCTCGGCCTGCTTGCGCGCGATCTTGCGGCAGACGGAGCCGATCTCGCGTTCGAGGTTCCGGACACCCGCCTCACGCGTGTAACCGCGGATGATCGCCGCGAGCGCCGCGTCGGTGAACGTCACGCGTTCCGGTGACAAGCCGTTGTTCGCGACCTGCCGCGCGACGAGGTGATCCCGCGCGATGGCGAGCTTCTCCTCCTCGGTGTAGCCGGACAGGTCGAGCACTTCCATCCGGTCGCGCAGCGGCGCCGGAATCGTGTCGAGCACGTTCGCGGTCGTGATGAACAGCACCTCGGACAGATCGAACGGCACGTCCAGATAGTGATCGCGGAACGTGTTGTTCTGTTCGGGATCGAGCACCTCGAGCAGGGCCGACGCGGGATCGCCGCGGAAGTCCGAGCCGAGCTTGTCGATCTCGTCGAGGATGAACACCGGATTCTTCGACTCCGCGCGGCGCAGGCCCTGGATGATCTGGCCCGGCAGCGCGCCGATGTACGTCCGCCGATGGCCGCGGATCTCCGCCTCGTCGCGCATGCCGCCGAGCGACACGCGAACGAACTTCCGTCCGAGCGACGTCGCGATCGACTTGGCCAGCGACGTCTTGCCGACGCCCGGAGGGCCCACGAAGCACAGGATTGGGCTCTTGGTCTCCGGCTTCAGCTTGCGCACCGCGAGGTACTCGATGATGCGGTCCTTGAGGCGATCGAGGCCGGAGTGATCGGCGTCGAGCACCTGCTTGGTCCGCACGAGATCGATGACCTCGTCCGTGCGCTTCGCCCACGGCAGCGCCACGAGCCAGTCGATGTACGTCCGCGCGACGGTGTACTCCGCCGCGGCGGCCGGCATCTTCGAGAGCCGATCCAGCTCGCGCAGCGCTTCCTTCTTCACCTCGTCGGGCATGCCCGCGGCGTCGATCTTCGCGCGCAGCTCGTCGAGCTCCTTGGCCTGATCGTCGCCCTCGCCGAGCTCCTTCTGGATCGCCTTCATCTGCTCGCGCAGGAAGTACTCGCGCTGGCCCTTACCGACCTCGGACTGCACCTGCGACTGGATCTTCGATCCCAGCTCGAGGACCTCGAGCTCCTTCGTCAGGATGCGGTTGAGCTGATCGAGGCGCGTGCGCACCTCGGGCGTCGACAGCAATTCCTGACGCGTCGCCGTGTTGATCGTGCTCAAGCTGGAGGCGATGAAGTCGGCCAGGCGCGAAATGTCCGTGATGTTCGCCGCGAGCGCCGTCAGATCTTCCGAGAGCACCGGCGACAGCTGGACGACCTGGCCGAAGTTCGCGCGGATGTTCCGCTCGAGCGCGTCGATCTCCAGCGCGTCGGCCTCGCGGACGACGTCCGGTACTTCGCTGATCTCGGCGCGCAGATACGGCTTCGTCGCGAGCACGTGCGTCAGCTTGATGCGCGTCAAGCCCTGGACGATCAACCGCAGGCTGCCGTCCGGCAGCTTGAACATCTTGTGAATGTGCGTGAGCGTGCCGATCTCGTGCAGATCGGCCTCGCCAGGATCTTCCTGTCCGGGATCCTTCTGCGTGAACACGCCGATGACTTTCGCGCTGGCGATCGCTTCGTCGATGAGCTTGACGGAGGACTCGCGCGCGACGGCGAGCGGCATGAAGGAATTCGGGAACAGGACCGTGTCGCGAAGCGGAAGCACCGGCACATCCGCGGGAACGGAGAACGACCGTTCCGATGCGCTGGTCTCGACGCGTGTCACCTGGTCTGCCATGACAATCCCCTTTCTGGTTCGACACCGCAGCGAGCGCCGTGGCGCCGAAGGTCAGCCTGGACGCCGACCGGTCGTGCTTGCTGATGAGTGACGGGGGGAAAGCCGCGATCGTGTCGCGCAAGCCCCGCCGTCCGGCGGAACCTGCGCGACTGAAGCGAAGGAACGCCGGACTAGTTCAAATCGATCAAGAAGCCCGCGGAGCGACGCTGCGTCAGCGTGCGCTCGCGCTGCTCGGCCAACTCACGCGCCTCTTCGCAGTCCTTGCAGCGGACGGCGAAAGGCAGGGCGCGCAGGCGGCGCTCGGAAATCTCGTCGCCGCACTCGAAGCAGTATCCATACGTCCGCTCGTCGAGCCGGGCGAGCGCTTCCTCGATCTTGTGGAGCGTCTCGGACTTCATCTGGATCAGCGCCAGCTCGATGTCGTCCTGGATGTCGGCTTCCGACGTCTCGGCGGCGTCGAGGACGCCCTGTCCTTCACCGGAGGCGCCGAACGCGCGGACGTCGCGCATTTTTTCCTGAACTTCATTGAGGATTTCGCGCCGGCGATCTTCGAGGATGCGCTTCAACTCGGTGTAACGCGCACCGGCCATTTGATTCGTCGTCACTTTGGAACTCATTGCGCCCCCCTCTCGGTCGTCGTGCCCCAAGGGTCTTATGATGGTTTCCTGCACAAGCAATAAAAATGCCAAGCCTAGCAGAATCGGGAAATCAATGCAAGCCTTGCGAGCACCTCTCGGCCGTCACGTCCGGGTGTCATTCCTTCCACATCCCGCCATCGGCCTGTCCACGAGACCGATGCGTGAGGAAACCCGAGTGCTCACGGCTTCGGACGTCGTGGTTGTGAAGCCTTAGACGTCGCCTCGTCGAAATCGGTTCTTTTCGGTCGCCATCAGAGCGATTCGAACGGTCTGCTATACTGGGGCGTTTTTTCAATGCGGGATGACCCCGCTGATGTGAGTCACCATGGCCAAGCAGTGCGAGATTTGTGGCAAGACGCCGGTCGTCGGCCGCGTCGTCAGTCACGCCCATAACGTCCGAGCCCGTCGATTCGAACCCAACCTGCAGACCGTGCGCGCGCTGATCAACGGCGGCATCCGCCGGATCCGCGTCTGCACCCGCTGCATTCGCTCAAACAAGGTCGTCAAGGCCGCCTAGGCACCGTGGCGCGGCAAGCCGTCACGACCCCACGCGCGCCGGCGGCGATCGGACCGTACAGCCAAGCCGTCCGCGCGGGCACTCTGCTGTTCGTTTCGGGCCAGGTGCCGCTCGATCCCGCCACGGGCACGCTCGTGCCCGGCGGCATCGAGGAACAGACGCGCCAGGTCCTGCGCAACCTGCAGGCCATCCTCGAGGCCGCGGGAACGTCGTTCGACGCGGTCGCCCGAACCACCGTCTATCTCACCGATCTGTCGGATTTCGCGGCGATGAACGCCGTCTACGCGACGTTCGTCCGCGAGCCGTTTCCGGCTCGCGCGACGGTACAGGTCGCACGGCTGCCGAAAGATGCGCGCGTGGAAATCGATGTGATTGCGGATCTGACCGGGTCGCGGACCTGAACGGACGCGTTATCGCGTCGCGCGCTCGACCGCCAGCACGCCGTCGACGCTCCTGATCGACTTCATGACGCGATCGAGGTGCCGCACGTCGCTGATCTCCACGGTCATCCGAATCGATCCGCGGTGATCCTCGCCGACAGTTGCCTCGACGTCTTTGATGTTCGTGTTGATGCTCGCAATGCAGGACGTGACGTCGGCGAGAATGCCGCGACGGTCCTCGACGCTGATCTTCAATCTGACCGTATACGGAAGGACATCGGTCCCCGAGTCCCACTCGACGGCAATCCTGCGCTCGGGATCGAAGAGCAGGTTGAGCACGTTCGGACACGTGGCCGCGTGCACGGACACGCCCTTGCCGCGCGTGATGTAGCCGACGATCTGTTCGCCACGAATCGGGTTACAGCAGCGCGCGCGGAACACCATGATGTCGTCGATGCCGCGCACCTTGATCTTGTGCTCGTCAGCGCCCGCGCCCGCCGGGCGCTTCGTCGTCGACGGCAGGCTAGTCTCCGGCTCTCGCTCCTTGAGCTGCTCCTGCCCGACCAGCCGCGTCAGCACCGCGCGGACCGTGACTTTGCCGTAGCCGATTGCCGCGTAGAGATCGTCGACCTTCGTCGATCCGAAGTCGCCCGCGACTTTCGACAGCGCCTCGTCGGTCAGCAGCGCGCGATCGACGGCGAACCGCCGCACGTCCTTGTCGAACAGACGCCGGCCGAGCTCGACGCTGCGCGCTTTCTCCTCGGACTGGATGAAATGCCGAATCTTGTTGCGCGCCCGCGACGTCGCGACGAAGTTCAGCCAGTCCCGGCTGGGCGCGTGTCCCGGCTGCGTCAGGATCTCGACGATGTCGCCGTTGTTCAAGCGCGTGCGCAACGGCACCATCCGGCCATTGATGCGCGCGCCGACGCATTGGTGTCCGATGTCGGTGTGGACGAGGTACGCGAAGTCGACCGGCGTGGCGCCGCGCGGCAGCGACTTCACTTCGCCTTTCGGCGTGAAGATGTAGACCTCTTCCGGATAGAGCTCGATCCGGAGGTTCTGCATGAACTCCTGCGGATCGCGCACCTCCTGCTGGAGCTCGAGCAGTCGCCGCAGCCACGCGAAGTACTGCTCGTCGCGCTCGGCGCCAACGCGGCCTTCTTTGTACTTCCAGTGCGCTGCGATGCCCTCTTCGGCGATGCGATGCATGTCCTCGGTGCGAATCTGCACCTCGAACGGCACACCGCCGTCGCCGACCACGGATGTGTGCAACGACTGATAGCCGTTCGGCCGCGGCATCGCGATGAAGTCCTTGAAGCGGCCAGGTACCGGCGACCACATCTGATGGATGATCCCGAGCACGCCGTAGCAGTCCTTGACGCTGGTGGTGATCACGCGCAGCGCGATGAAGTCGTAAACCTGATCGAGCGAGATCCGCTGCCGCTGCAGCTTCTGATGGATCGACCACAGACGCTTGATCCGTCCATCGATGCGCACGACGGGCAGCTGCGCCTCCTTCAGGCGTGCGTCGAGCTGGCGGATCAGCGCGTCGATCAGCCCCTCGGTCGCCTGGCGCTTGCGCTCGACGTCTTCGTGCAGCGCTTGGTACGCAGCCGGCTCGAGGTACTTGAACGCCAGCTCCTCCAGCTCGTTCTTGATCTTGCTCATGCCGAGCCGGTTGGCGAGCGGCGCGTAGATGTCGCGCGTCTCCTGCGCGATGCGCGCGCGGCGCTCTTCGGGCAGGTGCTGCAGCGTCCGCATGTTGTGCAGCCGATCAGCGAGCTTCACGAGGATGACACGGATGTCATCCACCATCGCCATCAGCATCTTGCGGAAGCTTTCGGCCTGCCGCTCTTCGCTCGACGCGAACTGCAGGCTCGACAGCTTGGTCACGCCTTCGACGACGTGCGCGACCTGCTCGCCGAACAGCTCCCGCACTTTCTCGATCGTGTTCGGCGTGTCCTCGACGATGTCGTGCAGCAGACCGGCGGCGATGGCCACGACGTCCAAACGCATATCCGCGAGGATGTCGGCGACTTCGAGGGGATGGACCAGATACGGCTCCCCCGATCGGCGGACCTGTCCCTGGTGCTCGAAGGCGGAGAACAGATACGCTCGACGAAGCAGATCGAGATCGGCCTCCGGATTGGAGCGACGAACCTTCTCGATAAGGTCTTCGAACCCGATCATAGAGAGCCGGTGTCTAAGCTGAGAGAGCCGGGTGGGGATGGCCGTCAGCGCGCCGTCTCTCATGATAGCGGAAACGTCGCGGGATCAGGGTTTTACGGCCGGAAACGGGCCGTCACGGCGAGGCGCGATCGCTTGACGCTGTGGAACGCGGTCACTATACTTACGCGGTTTTAGACACCTCGCAAGATCGCCCAGGAGACCCCTCGGCGTCACGAAAGGGGACGTGCATGCAGTTCAGATTTGCCCGCATCGCCGTGCTCGTGGCCGGCCTTGCCGTCGCGACGAGCGCCTGCGGGAGGTACTCCATCAGCAGCATCCGGTCGCTGAAGTCGTTCAAGGACGGCGTCGCGCAGTATCAGAAGGGCGCGTATCGTGACGCGGTTCCGCTGTTCGAGAACGCCATCAAGTACAACCCGGATTTCGGTTTCTCGTACTTTTTCCTGGGCAACAGCTACGACAGCCTCTACCGTCCGTCGCGCAAGGGCGAGCCGGACAACGACGCCCTGCTGCCGAAGGCCGTCGAGAACTACCGCAAAGCCATTGAAAAGCTGACGAATTCGTCCGACCCGCAGACGGCGCAGTTCAGGAAGCTCTCGTACGAGTACCTGATCGCGGCCTACGGCTCGGACAAGCTCAACGACTTCTCCCAAGCCGAGCCGGTGGCCAAGGAGCTGATCGCGCTGGAGCCGAACGAGCCGACCAACTATCAGGCGCTTGCCAAGCTCTACGAAGATCAGGGCCAGTATGACGAGGCCGAAGCCATGTTCCAGAAGGCGGTAGAGGTCAAACCAAACGACCCGCTCGGCTTCCAGATGCTCGCGTTCTACTACAACCGCCAGGGACAGTTCGACAAGACGATGGACGCGTTCCAGAAGCGCGCGAACCTCGAGCCGAACAACCCGGAAGCCTGGCACACGATGGGCACGTACTATTACGAGAAGGTTCTGAAGGACAAGAGCCTCTCCAAGGACGCCGCGAAGAACTATCTGACCGCGGGCATCCAGGCCGAAGACAAGGCCCTGGCGCTCAACAACGACTACTTCGAGGCTGTCACGTACAAGAACCTGCTCATCCGCCTCGAGGCTAACCAGGAGAAGGATCGAGCCGTTCAGAAGCGCCTGCTGGACGAGGCCGATCAGCTCCGCGACCGGGCGCTGGCCATCCAAAAGCAGCAAGGCTCGGCAGCGACGCTGTCGGGCGGCAAGAAGGACTAGTCCTCAGCGGTCAAACGCACGCACGTTCCCCCAAAGGGCGTGGGCCTCGCGGCCCACGCCCTTTTCGTTTGGGCGGAGCATGGCCGGACGGGCTTCGGGCTCAAAGCTTGGCGGCTTCTGGCGCGTCGTGGGTCAACGGCTCAAGGCTTCGAGGCTTGGAGGTCAAGGCTTGGGGCGTGCGGCGTGGGGCGTGGGGCGTGGACGGCGAGAGACTTCAGGGAGGGAAGGGACACCGTTCGTCATCGCGCTGGCGAACGATAGCGACAGCGCCGGCTGGCGGCTCTGAGCTATCCAGACGTCAGCATCGAGCTCGAGCGTGGGCAAAACGCAACAGGCCGGGCGGGCTTCGTGGAGAAGCCCGCCCGGCCGGGGGGTGGCTGGTGACGTCCGCGCCCTGGATGCGCGCGGAGGCGGTGGGCGGC
>DASZVJ010000252.1:0-13379 GCA_035547155.1 Vicinamibacterales bacterium | reverse complement strand
GCGTCGGCGAGCTCGGTCGTCGACGGCGTCCCGTAGTCCGCGATCGGAATGCTGCCGAGCGTGGTCACGACCTCCGCGAGCACGGCGCGATCGAGCGCGATACCGGCGACGGCGAATCCCGTCGACAACGGCGGATGTGCGTGCACGACGGCCCCGACGTCTGGCCGCTCGCGATACGCGACCAGGTGCATCAACGTCTCGGACGAAGGCTTGCGGCCGGGTGCACCGGACACGAGCGTGCCGTCGAGATCGGTGATCACCATCATGTCCGGCGTCATGAAGCCCTTGGACACGCTGGCCGGCGTCATCAGCAGCCGATCCGATGCGATGCGCACGCTGATGTTGCCGTCGTTCGACGCGACGAAACCGCGCCACCACAGGCGCCGGCCGACCTCGCAGATGTCGCTCCGCAACTGCTCGTCAGGCGTCACGGTGCCACCTCATTTGGGATGTGCGAGCGCCCACGCGTCGCGACACGTCGTCGAACAGAAGTGCATCGTCTCGCTGCCGCGCGTGAGCGCCAGCGCGCCGGACTCCGGCACGTACGTGCCGCACTGCGGATCGCGGACGAGCGTGCCGCCCGTGCGCTCGATCGGCCGCTGCGGCGCGCGCCTCGGCGCGGGCGCCGGCCGCCTCGGCGTGAAGAACGCGACGATGTACCGCAGGATCAGCAGGATGATGAGGACGCGCAGCAGCCACAGGAGAAAGAGCATGGCGGTCTACTTCGCATCGGCCGGCGCGCCGCTGCCGACGTTCGGATGCGAGCGGATGCCCTCGAGGCCCTGCTTCGCGCGCCGCGCTTCTTCGCTGTCGGGCGCAATCGAGACGACCCGCTCCCACGCGCGCTCGGCGCCGGCGAAGTCGTTCTTCCCCATCGCGAGCACGATGCCCTGATTGAGCAGCGTCTTCAAGTGATTGGGATCGAGCGCGAGCGATCGATCGAGCTGCGCGAGCGCGCGATCGGTCTGGTTCGTGTAGTAGTACGCGACGCCGAGATCGGTGCTGAGGTTGACGTTCTTCGGATCGAGCTTGAACGCGGCCTCGTACCACGTGATCGCCTGATCGAAGCGCTCGGCATCGAAGTAGAGATTGCCGAGCTGCTCGCGCACGGCGGCATCGGACGGCGCGGCAGTGGCCTGGCGCTCGAGCGCCGCGGCTCTGGCCGCATCGAACGGCGCGGCCGTCGACGCGGTGCTGCTGCTCTGGGCCGGCGCCGTGGCGGCCGCGGGTGCGGGTGCGGCGGCCGGCGGCGCGGCCGCGTGCTGCGTGCCGATGATCCATCCCACCAGCACGCCGAAGAACGTGCCTGCGAGCCCGAAGACCAGTGAATCGCGTCTCATGAATGGCGACTCATGATCATACTGCGGCCGGCGGGCGGCGTGGCTCGTCGGCGGCGCGCAGCACGGACAGATACTCCCGCACGACCCGATCGAGCCCGACCCAGAGCGCGCGGCCGATGAGCGCGTGGCCGATCGACACTTCCTCCAGGTGCGGCAGCGTCCGGAACAGCACGAGGTTCTTCAGATCGAGATCGTGGCCGGCGTTGATGCCGAGGCCGCGTGCGTGTGCGGCTTCAGCCGCCGCCGCGTACGTCGCGAACGACGCGCGTCCGTCGCTCTCGCCGCGCGCGAACGCGGAGGCGAACGGCTCGGTGTAGAGCTCGACGCGATCGGCGCCGCGATCGTCGGCCCAGCGCACGGCGTCCGCCGCCGGATCGATGAACAGACTGACGCGAACGCCGGCGTCCTTCAGACGCGCGACGATGTCGCGCAGATCACGCGGCTCGGATCCGGCGGTCCATCCGGCCTGGCTCGTGAGCTCGCCCGGCACGACGGGCACGAGCGTGCACTGATCGGGCTTGACGGCCAGGACGAGATCGATCAACTCCGGCCTCGGATCGCCTTCGATGTTGAGCTCGGGCCTCGTGCCCTCGGTCGTGACGCGATCGCGCAGGAACGCCGCGACGTCGAAGACGTCCCCGCGCCGAATGTGCCGCTCGTCGCCGCGCGGATGGACGGTGATCCCAGGCGCGCCGGCGGCGACGCAGATGTCGACCGCCTTGAGCACGCTCGGCTCCTGTCCGCCGCGGGAATTCCGGAGCGTGGCGACTTTGTTGATGTTGACGGAAAGAGCAATCATGGAAGACTTTTCGTATCGAACTATCTCGCTATCGCGCTATCGCACTATCTGATATCGGGATTATCTGGTTATCTGCCTCGCGGCTCTATTCTGTGCGCCGGGCCGCCACAAGGGCGGCCCCTACACTGCCCCGTAGGGGCGACCCTTGTGGTCGCCCGCTCGATGCTACGTGAGCGAGTCGCGGACGGCGGCGGCGATTTCTTCGGCCCAGGCGTGCACCGATTTCAGGTCCTCGCCCTCGATCATGATCCGCAGCAGCGGTTCAGTGCCGGAATAGCGCACCAGCACGCGGCCGCGGCCGTCGAGGGCGGACTGGACTCGCGCGATCGCGTCGTGAATCGCGGGCACCGTGTCGACGGCCACCTTCTCTTTCACGCGCACGTTCACCAGCGTCTGCGGATACGTGACGAGCTCGGACGCGAGCGACGACAACGTCGCGCCCGTGTGCGCCATCACCCGCAGCACGGCGAGCGCCGTCGCCAAGCCGTCGCCCGTCGGCAGATGCTCGACGAGAATCACGTGGCCGGACTGCTCGCCGCCGATGACGTAGCCGCCGCGCATCATCTCGTCCATCACGTACTTGTCGCCGACCGCCGTGCGAATCAACGCGATGCCGTGGCGCTTCAGCGCGATCTCGAGGCCGATGTTGCTCATCACGGTGGCGACGACCGTGTCGCCGGCCAGCCGTCCCGCCTGCTGATACGCACGGGCCAGCACGAGCAGCACGGCGTCGCCGTCGACGATGTGCCCGCGCTCGTCGACGAAGATCGCGCGATCGCCGTCGCCGTCGAACGCGATGCCGACGCGGCACTGCCGCGCGACGACCGCCGCCGCGAGCGCGGCCGGATGCGTCGATCCGCAGTCGAGATTGATGTTCCGGCCGTTCGGCCGATCGCCAATCGCGACGACGTCGAAGCCCAGCGCCTTCAACAGCGGCACCGCGGTCGTGGTCGTCGCGCCGTTGGCCATGTCGATCGCGATGCGCATGCCGGCGATCGCGCCGGCCTCCGGCAGCATGCGCCGCACGTGCTCGAGATACGCGTCGACGAGCGGCGCCTGCACGATGCGCGCTTCGCTGCCGGCCGCGACCGACCAGCTCCGATCGGCGACGACGGCCTCGACCGCGCGCTCTTCGGCTTCGCCGAACTTCTCACCGCGGCCGGAGAACACCTTGATGCCGTTGTCGCCGTACGGATTGTGCGACGCCGACAGGACGACGCCCAGATCGAAGTCGAGCGCGCCGGCCAGATACGCGACGGCGGGCGTCGGCACGACGCCGGCGCTCGTCACCGTCGCGCCTTCGCCCGTCGCACCGCGCGCCAGCTCGCGCTCGATCCACTCGCCCGACTCGCGCGTGTCGCGGCCGACGACGAGCCGCGGATTCGCGTGCGGCAGCGCGCGCACGAGCGCGGCGCCGAGCCGCGCGACCGTCGGCGGATCGAGCGGCCACTGGCCGGCCACGCCGCGCACACCATCAGTTCCAAACAGTCGCTGTGCCACAGATCAAGGTGCTTTCGTAATGGGAATCGTAATGCGCACGGCGCGCGGCTTGAGCACGCGCAGCCGCGCGTCGGTGACGCCGACGCCGACGTCCTGTGAGAACGTCTCCGAGCGGCCGTCAAGCACAACGCGCTCGGTGATGACCGTGATCGCGGAATGCAGCGCGCTCTCCGGTCCGATGACCGTCACGGTGCCCGGCTCGACGCGCGCCGGGCCGGCGACATACCCGGCCGCGGGCTGGCCTTCGATCGTCGGGGTGACCGTGACGTCGATCTGCGCCGTGCGCTCGAGCGTCACCGTGACGCTGCCGGGATCGATCATCACCACGTCGACGCCGGACGGCGCAACCACATCGTCGACGCGGAGCGGAATGATGCTCGTGCCCGGACGCGCGTCGCCGAGATCGACCATCACCTGCAGCTGACCTTCGGCCAACGGGCCGACGATGTTGTCGTCGCCGCGGACCTGGACGTTGACGGTGTCCATCTGATCGCCCGTCAGCTGCAGCGGCGCCGGAAGATTGCGATAGAACACGGGCGCCGGCAAGCGCCGCTCGATCACATGGCCGCTGACGGTGTACCAGAGAATGCAGCCGAGCGAGAGCGCGGCCAGCTTCAATCCGATGTTGCGGAGCGGACGCCACGCCATCAGGCGTCGACCTCCACGGCCGCGGTGGGCTCTTCCGATCGCCGGTGCAGCAGCAGCGTCCGCAGCCGATGCCGCAGGTCGTCGAGCGTCAGCCGGCGGCTCAGCCTCCCCTGGCGCGCGATCGAGATCTCCCCGCGCTCTTCGGAGATGACGACGGCCACGGCGTCGGTCTCTTCGGTGAGCCCGATCGCGGCGCGATGCCGCGTGCCCAGGTCCTTGTCGAGCAGCGGATTGACGGTCAGCGGCAGGAAGCATGCGGCCGCGGCGATCCGTTCTTCCGCGATGATCACCGCGCCGTCGTGCAGCGGCGTCGTCGGCTGAAAGATCGTCGTCAACAAGTCGTAGCTCACCCGCGCGTCGATGGGAATGCCGCTCTCGACGTAGTTGCGAAGGCCGATCTCACGCTCGAACACGATGATGCCGCCGACGCGCGCCTTCGCCAGCATGCCCGCGGCCGTGACGACTTCCTCGAGCGTCTCGGCGGCCCGTTCGGATCGGCCCAGATAGCGGAAGAACGGCGCCCGGCCGAGATGCGAGAGCGCGCGGCGAATGTCGGCCTGGAAGAGCACGATGGCCGCGAACACGACGTAGGCGAGCACGTTGCGGATGAGCCAGCCCACCGTGCGCAGCGGAAATTCCTGCGAGATGTAGAGCAGCAGCAGGACGAGCAGCGATCCGATGGCCATCTGCATGGCACGCGTGCCGCGAATCAGCTTGAGCGCCTCGTAGATCAGGATCGAGACGATCAGGATGTCGACGATGTCCCACGCCGACACCTGGGGCCGATTCAACAGAGCCGCGATCCGCGCCATGTGGACGGGGAAAGACTATCAAGCCATCTCGCTATCGCGCTATCGCACTATCTCGCTATCTGGTATCGGGCTATCTGACTATCTGCGGATCATCGGGCTGTCGGGCTTCGGGCGGCCACAGGGGGCCGCCCCTACATTGACGTGCAGGAACCGCTGACATGACCGCGTGTACGGGCGGCCCAACGACGCTGCAACCGCAGGGGCGGCCCTTGTGGCCGCCCGGCACATCTGGCGATCAGGCTTGACCCCGAATCGCGTCCGCGACACGGACGACCTGCGTCATCTCCACGACGTCGTGGACGCGGACGATGTGGGCGCCGGCGAGGACGGCGGCGGTGACGGCGGCGGCGGTGCCCCAGACGCGGGCCGGTGCCGGGACGTCGCCGATCGCTGCTTTGAGGAACGACTTGCGCGACGGTCCGGCCAGCAGCGGGCGGCCGAGCACGGAGAATTCCGGGAAGCGCGCAAGAACCTCGAACGAATGCTCGGCCCGTTTCGCGAAGCCGATGCCGGGATCGTAGATGATGCGCGATTCGTCGATGCCCGCCGCTCGCGCCGCGGCACCGCGCTCGCCCAACTCCCGGATCACATCGCGCACGACGTCGTCGTACGTGGCACGGGCATACATGTCGCTCGATCGGCCGCGCGTGTGCATCAGCACGATCGCCGCGCCGCGACGTGCGACGACGCCGGCGAGATCGGGATCGAACGTGAGGCCGCTGACGTCGTTGACGATCGTCGCGCCAGCTGCGAGCGCCTTGTCGGCGACTTCAGCCTTGTAGGTGTCGACGGAGATCGGGACGTCCACGCGTCCGCGAAGACGCTCGAGCACCGGCGCGATGCGGCGCCACTCTTCGTCAGCCAGCACCGCCGGCGCGCCCGGCCGCGTGGACTCGCCGCCGACATCGAGGATGTCCGCGCCGTCTGCGATCATCTGCGCGGCATCGGCTGCCGCACGATCGGGATCCATCCGCGCACCATCGTCCGCGAACGAGTCCGGCGTGATGTTGAGGATCCCCATCACGAGCGTGCGACGGCCTAGATCGAGTTGACGACCATCGGCCAGCGGGACGGAGAAAGAGGTGCGGGACGGGAAAGAAAAGTTCGAAGTTCGAAGTTCGAAGTTCGAAATTTTCCTTTACTCCTGTCCCACAGGCTTGCCGAGCGCGGGGACAATCGCGGGACGCTCAGGGGTCTCGCGGCGCGGCTCGCCGGCGGCGGGCGCGGGCGTGGCCGGCGGCGGCACGATCTCCTGCAGCGGCAGGCCCTTCACGAGACGCGACACCTGGTCGGCGTCGAGCACTTCACGCGCCAGCAGCTCATCGGCGATCTTGAGCAGGATGGCCTTGTTCTCCGTGAGCAGGCGCGTCGCGAGCTCGTAGTTGGAGACGACCAGGTGCTTCACTTCCTGGTCGATCAGAATCGCCGTCTCGTCGCTGTAGTCCTGCGTCTTCGAGATCTCGCGGCCGAGGAAAATCTGCTCCTCGCGCTTGCCGAACGTCAGCGGCCCGAGCTTTTCGCTCATGCCCCATTCGCAGACCATGCGTCGTGCGAGCTCCGTGGCCTTCTCGAGATCGCTGGACGCGCCAGCCGTCTTCATCTGGCACACCAGCTCGTCGGCGGCACGGCCGCCCATGCTGACGGCAATCTGCGCTTCCGCCTGTTCCTTGCTCAGGTCGTTGCGATCGGTCTCCGGCAGGAACATCGTGACGCCGAGCGCGAGGCCACGCGGAATGATCGTGACCTTGTGCACGGGAAGGGCTTGTGGCACGAGCGCGGCGACCAGAGCGTGCCCAGCCTCGTGGTACGCCGTGTGGCGCTTCTCCTCTTCGGTGATGACCATGGAGCGGCGCTCCGAGCCCATCATCACCTTGTCCTTGGCGTGCTCGAAGTCCGCCATCCGGACCACCTTCTGGTTGTAGCGCGCGGCGTTGAGCGCCGCCTCGTTCACCAGGTTGGCCAGGTCCGCGCCGCAGAAACCGGACGTGCCCCTCGCGAGCACCTTGATGTCCACGTCCTCCGCCAGCGGAATCTTCTTGGTGTGGACGGCGAGAATCCCCTCGCGCCCTCTCACGTCCGGCCGGCTGACGACGATGCGCCGATCGAAGCGGCCGGGACGGAGCAGGGCCGGATCGAGGACGTCGGGACGGTTCGTCGCCGCGATGAGGATGACGCCTTCGTTCGACTCGAAGCCGTCCATCTCGACGAGCAGCTGATTCAGCGTCTGCTCGCGCTCGTCGTGGCCGCCGCCGAGGCCGGCGCCGCGATGACGGCCGACCGCGTCGATCTCGTCGATGAAGATGATGCACGGCGCGTTCTTCTTGCCCTGCTCGAACAGGTCGCGCACGCGCGACGCGCCGACGCCGACGAACATCTCGACGAAGTCGGATCCGCTGATCGAGAAGAACGGCACGTTCGCTTCGCCCGCAACCGCGCGCGCCAGCAGCGTCTTGCCCGTGCCGGGCGACCCCATCAGCAGCACGCCCTTCGGGATGCGGCCGCCGAGCTTCTGGAACTTCTGCGGCTCGCGCAGGAACTCGATGATCTCCTGCAGCTCTTCCTTCGCTTCGTCCGCGCCCGCGACGTCGCGGAACGTCACCTTCTTCTGCGCGCTCGACGACAGCTTCGCGCGGCTCTTGCCGAACGACAGCGCCTTGTTGCCGCCGCTCTGCATCTGCCGCATGAAGAACAGGAAGAAGCCGATCATCAGGATGATCGGCGCCCACGACAGCAGAATCGCGGTCCACGTGCCCGCCGTTTCACGCCGCGCGTTGACGACGATGCCCTTCTTCGCGAGCTCGTTGGCCAGCCCCTCGTACGAGGGCGGCATGTAGGTCGTGAACGTCTTGTTCGGGGATCCCGTGACGTCGACGCCGGCGAATTTGCCCGTGATCTCGCTGCCCGTGAACGTCACTTCCGCAACGTCCGACGGCGTCTTCTCGATGGCGCGCGTGTAGAAATCCGAGAACGGGATCTGCGTGCCGCTGGCCGGCCAGGTCGAAAACTGCCAGATCAGGGCCAGGACGACGACGAGCGCCATCCAGAACAGGAGGCTCTTGAGCGTTGAATTCACAGGATGCCCTTTGTGACCAATTCCAACTTTACCATGCCGTCTTCGGGCCTCGTGACGCGGCAATCGTGGGCAATCTCGACGCCCGCGACCCACACGATCCGGCCGTCCCGATCGGTCACGACCGGCACGGCCTGCCGCTGCATCAGCGGCACTTTGCGATCCACCAGCAAATCCTGCAGCGTCTTCGATCCGGGCGCGCCGAGCGGACGAAATCGATCGCCCGGCCGCCGCGTCCGGACCGTCAGCGGCGCGGCCACCGCGCTCGCCTGGAGCACCGCGACGTCCGGCGTCCCCGCGGGCCGCTCGGGGCTTGTAAGCAAAGACGCCCGAAGCCGCGTCCGGGTTTCGAGAATCTCGACGTCACCCGGCACCGGCAACTCGTACGCGAACGTCACGTGCGGCTCGGACGGCCGATTCAGGCCAACGCGGACGCGGCCCGCCTCGACGTCCACACGCACGCCGTGCAGCGTCAGCCGACCTCTCTGCTTGGACGAGGCCGCGAGCCGCCGGACAGCTTCGACGTCGCGCGCGGCCGGTCTGCCGCCGGCCGCCTCGAGGCCCGCGCGGACCACGCGACGCGCAATCGGCGCCGGCAGCGCGGCCAACGGGCCTCTTTTCAGTTCGACACCGTCCGCGGCCGAACGGACCCGCACGTCGCAGTCCTCCGCCATCTTCGCCAGCAGCGCCTCATCGTCGGCCGCCAGCTCCGCGAACCGCGCGAGCGCCTGGACACCGCCGGGCCACATCTCTTCGATCGCCGGCATCAACGCGCGGCGCAGACGATTGCGCGGGATCGTCTCGTCGGCGTTCGAGCTGTCCTCGCGAAACGCCTCGTCGCGCTCGGCGAGATACGCGCGCAGCTCCGCGCGCCGGCACTCGAGCAGCGGCCGCGCGTAGAGGCCACGCCGCCACCGGATCGCCGACACGCCGCGCATGGTCGCGCCGCGGAGCAGGCGCAGCAGCACGGTCTCGGCCTGGTCGTCGCTCGTGTGGCCGGTGACGACGACGGTGGCGTCGAGACGAGCGGCAGCAGCGGCGAAGGCGCCGTAGCGCAGCTCGCGCGCTGATGCTTCCAGCGATCGTCGTTCCCGCGCCGCGTGCGAGGTCACATCCACGGATGTTCGATCAATCGGCAGATCGAGGCGCGCCGCCAGCGCGGCGCAGAACGCCGCGTCCGCGTCGGACTCGGCGCCGCGGAGCTGGTGATCGACGTGGATGAGGCCCACGAGCTGCCAGCGCGCCTTGGAGCGCGTTTCAGAACTGTCAAGTGCGCCGAAGGCGTCGCGGTCAACTTCGAAGTTCGAAGTTCGAAGTTCGAAGTTTGGAAGTGCCTTATTCGGCGCCAACTCGGCGAGCAGCAGGGTCAGCGCGACGGAGTCAGGGCCGCCTGAAATGGCGACGGCGACGCGGTCATCGTCGCGCCACAGGCCCCGGCGCCGAATCGCGCGCGCGACGCGCCGAGCCAGGGGCGAGGCCATGAAGGAAAAGGTGGTGCCGGTGCAGGGAGTCGAACCCCGGACACTGCGGATATGAGCCGCATGCTCTAACCACCTGAGCTACACCGGCGCCAGACGGACGATCATAGGCGATTTGGCAGGCAGCGCCAATTTCGAACTTCATCGGGCCGCCACAAGGGCGGCCCCTACGATGGCCGTGGGCGACGGGCGATGATGTGCCACAAGGGCGCCCTACGCAGGCTTCGGGCCACAGGCTGCGGGCTACGGGCGTAGGGGCGGCCCTTGTGGCCGCCCGGCGTTCACGCCAATTCGCCCGCCGCTTTGTAGATGTTCTCGAACAGCTTCGCCAACTTCGCCGTCGGCGTCGCGGAGAACGCGATGCGCAGCACGCCGTTGAAGTTGATCGTGCCGGTCGAGTAATCCGCGAGCAGCTTCTTGCGCAGCTTCTCCGCGTCGGCGTGCAGCGGGCGGATGCACATGAAGTAGCCCGAGTTGAATGGCAGCGGGACGAACTGCTCCGCGTACTCCGGATGCGCCGCGAGGATCTCGCGCACGGTCCGATAGCGCTTCGCGAGCAGCGCGTACTTCTGCGCCTTCTCCGCGTCGTACGCGCCGGACTTCCATGCGTGCACGAGCATCGACTGCGCGGGGTTCGACGAGTTGCTGATGTTGCCGCGGATCGCGCCGCCGGCCTTCGCCTCGATCGCGCCGTAGAGCTCGGCGGTGCCGCCCTTCACACCGAACGTGAGGAAGCCGACGCGGAAGCCCCAGACGTAGTCTTCCTTCGTCGCGCCGTCGATCTTCACTGCGAGCAGGTTCGAATGCGCGTCGCACAGGTCGACGAAGATCGACTGCTTGATCACGCCCTCCTCGAACACCAATCCGAAATACGCGTCGTCGATCAGCACGACAACGGCGCTGCCGCGCGCGGCTTCGGCGGTGAGCAGGCCGACGATGGCACGCGCTTCGGATTCGGTCGGCGTGTAGCCGCTCGGGTTGTTCGGGAAGTTGAGCAGGACGATCTTCTTCCCCACCGGTCCGCGCAGCTCGGCCGCGAGCGCGTCGACGTTGAACGCGCCCTTCGCGGTGTACGTCGGAAACGTCTTCAGCGTCGCGCCGTACGCGCTGCCGAAGATCAGATCGTAGTTCTCCCAGTACAAGTCCGGCAGGATGACCGTGTCGCCCGGCTCGGCGAAGAGATAGCCGGCCATGCTGAGCCCGTGCGTGAGCGCCGCCGTGACGACGGGCTGGCCGAATGAGCGGCCCGCGAGGCCCGGGTTCTTCTTCAGCAGCATCTCGCGCCACAGCTTGCGGATGTCCGGCCGGCCCGGGCTCGGCGCGTACGGGAACGCCTCGTTCAGCGGCAGATTCAGCTCTTTCGCCACGCTCGGCAGCGCCACCGGCGCGCCGTCGTCTTCGAGCGCGATGCCGATGGTCGCGTTGATGTCCTTGCCGGCGGCCTCAGCGCTTTGCGAGAGCACGCCCAGCTTGGGAAAGAAGATGGCCTTGCCGCGCGCCGCGAGCATGCGCTCCACGGCGGGATTGGCCTGGCGGATGACGGTATTGAGTTGCTCGGCTTGGGGATCGAGAGACATCGGACTAGTTTATGGGCGGCGGGACCGGGGACCAAGGGACCAAGGGACCAGGGGACCAGGGGACCGGGGGACGAGGGGACCAGGGGACCAGGGGACCAGGGGACGAAGGCAGGCAGCGCTACGCTTGGCGAGATCAGTTGCGAGCGTCGATCAGCCGAACCGTCTTCTCGATCACCGGAAAGGCCCGTTCCATGTCGTCCGGGCGGATCTTGTCGATCGTGTCCTCGGGCGTGTGGATGATCGTCACGATTCGTGGGGGCGCGCCGTTGTGTTGGAGAACGGCGTCGATTTCGGGGGCGTCGATCAGCGCGACGCCCAGCGTGTCGATGCCGGCCCCCATCATGATCCGGTGATCGCTCGCGGGATAGTCCTTCATCGACGAAATCGCGCGCACGTGAATCGGACTGTCCTTCGCGGCGTCCTGCAACGACGCTAGCAACGGCCCATCGGGCGAGGACGCGTCGACGAACAGCGTGTCGCCGTAGCCGAAGATGTCGAAGTTGATCGCGGCGTCCGGCCGCGTGTCGCTTTGATGGCGCGCGAAATACGCTTGCGAGCCGACGAGGCCTCGCTCCTCGAGATCGAAGAACACGGCCGTGACGGCGTAGTGCGTCAGCGGCGTCTTTTTCAAATCCGCGAACAGACGCTCGATCACGACGCAGCTTGCGGCGTTGTCGATCGCCCCGGTGCCTTTGGGCGTGCGATCGTAGTGCGCGCCGAGCAGCAGCGTCTTCGTCGCACCGGCCGCCGAAATCGTCGCGACGATGTTCGTGCCGGTGAATTGCGGAAATGAAAAGTCCTCGCGACGGACGTCGATGCCCGCGCGTTCCAACGCATCGGTGATCGCGCGCCCGCGCGCCGCCGAGTCTTCACCCGCCGCGATAGCCGCAATCGCGTCTTTGAAGCCGGAATCCTGCCGCGCCGAGACGCCGGCGGGCATCGTCCCTGAGGCCAGGACGAACACACCGACGATCGCTCCGGCGATGCTTCGGTTCATGCGAAAGGCGACTCCCGTTTGACCGATTCCTGTTGCGGGTCGCGGCGACTCTAGCACGTTGGACACGCGCCTCCCACGGACAGGCAGTCGAACGTGGTGCACTCGGCTGAATCGCGTCATTGCCGCACGCGCCGGTCGAGCGTAGGATCGGAACATGACCAAAGGCGCCCAGGCGGTTTTGGCGGATGCGCTCCGGCTGGATTCGTCAGCCCGAGCTGAGCTGGCCGCCGAAATCCTCGCGAGCCTCGACGGGCCGGCCGATCCCGGCGCGGAAGCCGTCTGGAACGACGAAATCGATCGACGGATCGAGGCCATCGAGAGCGGTACGATTCGGCTCGAACCCTGGGAACATGTCAAACGGCGGATCGAGAAAGATCTGCTCGGGCGGTGAAGCCGTTTCAGCTGAGTGATCCGGCGGCTGCCGAGCTGATCGACGCCATTCGATGGTACGAGGAACAACGTTCCGGCTTGGGCGCCGAGCTCTTCGACGCGATTACTGAAACCATCGAACTGATTCGAGCACATCCCGAGATCGGCGCACCCCGCGCGACGCGCCAGCAGAGCCGGCAGCTGCGTGTGAATCGGTTCCCGTACAACGTCGTCTACCGGATTCGCGAGGACGACATCTACGTCGTCGCAGTCGCGCATACGAGTCGCCGGCCAGGCTATTGGAGAGATCGACGGTAGCAGCGGATCTTCAACGACAACAACAACCGGGGCTCCCCGCTCTTCCGAGGAACCCCGGTTGCTTCTTCACGCACGGACGCACTTACGACGCCTTCTCGAGCCCGGCCTCCGGCGCCGCGGCGGGTGTGGCTGCCGCGGCGGTGACCGCCGGCTCCGTCGCCGGCGATGACGACGAGGACCGGATGCCGCCGTCGATGTGGCGGGCGCTCTGCCAGGCCGCCAGGCGGACGGGATCTGTCCGCACGGCGTTGGGCACGACGACGTCGAGACGATGAAGGGCCTCGGCGGTGCGCGCGAGCGCCGCACCGATGCCGGCGCGCGCCGATCGCACGCCGAAGCGGCCCTTCCGCCGCGAGCTCATCGCCTGCTCCAGCGCGTCGACCTGACGCTGCAGCGCGGCGATGAAGTCCGGCGGCAGCCCGAAGCGGACGAACTCCGCCTCCTGCGGCTGCGCCGCCTCGATGAACGCCC
>DASZVJ010000251.1:0-11184 GCA_035547155.1 Vicinamibacterales bacterium | reverse complement strand
GTGCAGAGTGAAGTGCTCGCCGGAAGCCGCGGCCAGCGACCAGTCCTGCGTTTCGATCATCGGCCCCGTGCCGTTCGCCGGCGACGCGGTCGATCGCTTCACCGAATGCGTCGTCGACGGCAGATAGTTGCCGAACGGTCCGGGCGCATCGGCCGCATCGGCCGTGATGCCGCCGATGACGAGCTGCACGCTCTCGCCGCTCGGGCTCTTGACCGGCGCGACGAGGTAAACGTACTGGCTCGTGCCCTTGCCCATCGGCGTGCTGTCGGGCTTGTTGATCGTCACGCGATCGATGAAGACGACGCGAAGGTTGCAGTCCTTCGCCGGGCCTTGCGTGGCCACGTCCGACGTGAAGCCCTGCGGCAGGTACGCCGCGAGCGCCGCGACCGGGACCTTGAAGTCGAACTGGAATCGGACCTCGTTGCTGGACTCGACCACCGTCTGCGCCGCGGCGCTGCCGGCGAACATGAGCGCGCACGCGGCCGCACACACTCCCATCACGTATCGTCTTGCTGTCGACATGGGCAATTTCTCCGGCCGCATCATATCGCGCGAGTCGAGGGACGTGAAGCCGCGTAGGCGGCTCGATCGCTTCGCCAGCGTCGCCACCGCCTATCGCGCCAGCACCACCTTCAACCCGTCCATCAGCATCTGCACGGCGACCATGACGAGCAGCATGCCCATCAGCCGCTCCATCGCCATCAGCCCGCGCTCGCGCAGCACGCGGTAGAAGAACGTCGACGCCAGCAGGATCGCGGCGCTCGCGGCCCAGGCAATCGTCATCGCGCTGAACAATCCGCCGAGCGACAACGTCGAGCGCAGGAGCAACAGCGCCGCGAGCGTCGACGGCCCGGCGAAGAGCGGAATCGCCAGCGGCACGAGGAACGGCTCGCCGTCGATCGTGTCGCCGATCAGGCCGTGCTCGCTCGGGAAGATCATCCGCAGCGCGATGAGGAACAGCACGATGCCACCGGCGATGCTGAGCGATTCCTGCTGCAGATGGAGATAGCGCGTGACCGAGCCGCCGGCCACGAGGAAGACGAGCAAGACGACGTAGGCGAGCAGCACTTCACGGACGAGCACGGCGCGCCGGCGCGCCGCCGGCACGCCGCGCAGCACCGACAGAAACAGTGGCACGTTGCCGAGCGGGTCCATGATCAGGAACAGCGTGATGATCGCGGACAGCGTCATGGCGGGGACCAGACGCGAGTATAGTCCGCGCGACGTACACGGCCGGCACCCGCCGACGCGGGCACCGGCCGCCAGGCAGGATCGTCTCTACTGCGTGCAGGACGATGAGACCATCGTCAGCGTTTTCACCGTGAAGTGGGACATGTCCATGGACTTCGACGTCGCCATGTCCTTGGCCATCGCCATCGGCATCGCGCCGGCGCCCGCGATCGTCACCTTGTGCCCGACGTGCTTGCTCAAGTCCACGTTCGTGCTCATGATCGGCAGCCACATGTCCGCCATGGCGTCCTTCTTCATGGCCATTCCCGCGTCGCTGCTCTTCATCGCGTCGCCGCTCATGCCCTTGGCCATCGCATCGGCCGCCATGACGTGCGTGAGCGAATAGGCGCCGGTCTTCGCGTCCTTCGCGACGCAGCCCGTGTAGCTCTTGTCCATCGCCATCTTGTCGCCGCTCATGCCGTTCGACTGCGCGGCGACCATCATCGACATCGACGCCACGACCGCGGCGACGCCCGTACAGAATGCGTATCGCATGACTCCCCTCCGCTGCGTCATATCACCGGGCTCCGCCGATTTATTCCGCATCTGTCTGAGCGAACGTCAGAGCGCGAGCGCATTCGACACAGGCTGGACCAGCGCGTCGGCCAGCGCCTCGAGATCGCTGTCGGGCACGCTGCCGACGATCACGCCCATGTGCGCGGCCGTGCGGAACAGCGCCGCGCCGTCGGTTGCGTCGACGTGCACCATCCGCACGTGGCCGCGCGCGAGCGTCACCATCCGTATTGCCGACGCCATCGGTCCGGCATCATCCTGCGCGACGAGCAGCGACACGAGCTCGCCGCGGAAGCGCATCACCAGATGCGCGTAGCGCCGTCCGGCGAACACGCACGAGTGACGTTCCGTGATCAGCGCGTCGCCGACGGGCGTCGAGACCGTCGTGCCCGGCGTCGTCTGGAGATGGGCGAACGCGGGATCGAACGTCCACGAGGCTTCTTCGAGCGAGATGGGCTTCTCCTGCAGATGAAACGCGATCGCGCAGTTGCGATGATCGCCCCACGCCTCGCGCGCCAGCGCGACGAGGCGCGACGTGTCCCATCCGACGACGAGGAACAGGCTGGCCGCGACGGCCAGCACACCCACGGCCGCGGCGGCCCAGCGCCAACGCGCGGCCGGCGTGGCTGCGCGGCGAACGGCGTCTTCACGCAGCGTCTGCCGAATCGCGTCGCCGAACGACGCACGCATCTCGAGATCCGGCGTCGCCAGAAACGCGCGGCGCATCGTCGTCCGGAGCGCCTGCCGCTGCTCGAGATCCGCGCGGCACGCTGGACAGCCTTCGAGGTGCCGCATGATGTCGAGGCGCGTCTCGACGAGCACCTCGTTGCTGAGATACGCATCCGCGTGCTGGCGCACGTCGCGGCAATCCATCATGACGTCTGGCCCGACGCCGTCTCACGGCGCCGATCGGCCAGCCTCCCCCGTTCGGCCAACTGCGTCCGCAGGCGCGCGCGCCCGCGATTGAGCCGCGACATCACGGTGCCAATCGGAATCGACAGCGCGTGCGCAATTTCCTTGTAGCTGAGCTCTTCGACGTCGCAGAGCACCAGCACCTCCTGGAACGGCGCGGGTAGCTCGGCGAGCGCCGCCAGCATGTCCTCATCAGTGACGTGCTGCGGAATCGGCGGGACGAACGGCGTCGCCTGCGCAATCGCATCGTCGACGTCGGGCACGATCGGCGATCGGCCTTTCGCGCGACGACGGTTGCTGCGCACGTGCTGAAGGATCGACACCAGCCAGGCGCGGCAGTTCGTGCCCGGCGTGAAGCGATGAAAGGACTCGAGCGCCTGGCGCAGCGTCTCCTGGACGAGATCTTCGGCCTCGGTCCGGTTGCGCTCGAACCACATCGCCAGACGGAACAGGCGATCGAGATGCGGCAACGCCTCCGTCTCGAAGACGGCCCACTGGCGGTCGTGTTCAGGCTCGATCGTCATCGGCCGTTGATAAAGATAGCGGACGAGGGGTGGTTTATTCCTTGTCGCGCCGTAGCTTTAGCGAAGGCGGACGTCGCGCCGCAGCCTTAGCGAAGGCGGACGGGGGGCCGCCCCTACTGTCCCGTCCCAAGCACGACGTTGTAGGTCAGCCGGTATTTCACCGTCTCCCCATTGCGCATCGCGGGGCGATAGCGCCAGCGGCGCGCGGCGTCGAGCAGGGTCACGTCGTACGACGGCAGCGTCTCGATCGCCATTCTCGTGGACTCCACGCTGCCCGCCTCGTCGACGACGACCTCGATGATGCCGCGATAGATCCTGTTGCGCGCCATGGCGTTCGGTGGCGTCCACGGCGGCATGCGGCGCTCGATCTCGATCGGCGGCGCGACGCCGCTGTCGGCCGCGGAGTAGATGACGATCTTCGTCACGACCGGCGCATCGCCGGCCGCCGGCGGCGGCGCCGCGGGCGGGGGCGCGACCGCCGGCGCAGGCGGCGCGCCCGGCAGCGCGACAGGCGGCGGCATCGCCGCGTTGATCGCCGCGTCGACTTCGACCTGCGACAGACGGAGAAATCCCGCGGCGAGCTGCTTCAGGTCGTCGATCGCCGCCGACGAACCGGACATCGCGGGATCGGCGAGCACCGCGAGCACGACCTTCAGCTGGTCCACGGCATCGGCGTAGTGACGCTGGTCGTAGCTGGACTTGCCCTTCGCGTACCACTCGTGGGCGGCGTCGGGCAGCACCCGCTGGCGCACGCTCGAAAACAACTCGACGACTCGCGGCGAGACATCAACCGCATCCATCGCGTACAGGGGATCGCGCCGGACCATGCGCTCGAAGGTCTGGTCGGCCTCCGCGTTGCGCCCGAGCGCCAGCAGACTCAGCGCGCGATAGCGATCGAGCTGATCGGTGACGTCGTCGGCGGGAATCGACGAGAGGCGCTGGAGCGCGTCCTCGTAGGCCGCCTGCGTGTAGAGCGTCTTGACGGCGTCGAGATCGCTCGGCGCCACGGACGGGCCGCCGCTCTGTGCCAGGCCGATCGCGAGCGCGACGACGAGCGCGGCGATCATGGCGCTCGCGTGAGATCAGCCGACGCGCGCGCGGGCGTCCGCGCCCCGACGCGCACGGTCTGCTGGCGCTCGCCCAGCTGTGGATGACGCCAGACGACGGTGTGCGGCCCGACGCTCACTGGCAGATTGCCGATCGGCGTCGAGCCGACGTCGCGGCCGTCGACGAACACTTCCGCCCACGGCGCCGCGTTGATCGACACCGTGCCGCTCGGCATCGTCACCGGCACGGTCGCGGTCTTGCCCGCGGCGATCGGCGCGGTCACGGACATCTCGAACTCGTACGGCTCGGAGACGAGCCGCAGATCGTGCCGGCCCACGGGCAGCATGATCCGCGCCGCGCTGCTCGATCCGATGATCTCGCCGTTCTCGATCACCTGCAGATCGATCGGCGACGCGATCGCCAGCCACCCGCCGGTCGCGCTCGACGGCGCGGCCGACGCGACGACCGTGGCCGTCGCGCCCGACGTGACCGTGACCGTGCGATAGATCGTCCCCTCGTCGGTCGTCACGCTCACGCGATGGGAGCCGGCTTCGACGTCACGCACGACGAGCGGCGTCACGCCGCGGGGCGTGCCATCGATCGCCACGCGAGCGCCTGGCGTGTCCGTCGTCACCTCGACGCTCCCGACGCCGCCGTCCGGCGCCAGATCGACGAACTCGCGCACGGCCGTCGACGGATCGACGGTCACCGTCAGCGATCGCTTCGCCGCGTCGCCTTGCAGCTCGAGCTCGTACGTGCCGACCGGCAGCGACAGCTTCAGCGGGGTGACGCCGCGAGGCGTGCCGTCGATCAGCACTTGCGCACCGGCGGGCCGCGAGACGATCGTCACGCTGCCCTCGACGACGGCCGGCAGCGGGCTCGGCGGAGGCGCCGGCGTCACACGCGAGCGCTCGACGATGAATGCGGTAACCGCGACGGCCGCCGCGATGACCAGCAGCAGCGCGATCCACGGCAGGCCTCGTCGCGCGGCCGGGGCCGGTACCGGGACGGTCACGGGGACGGCTGGCGCTGGAGTTGGAGTGGGGGCCGGCGCAACCAACGGCGCAACGCGTGCGGGCTCGAGAGCTACAGCGGGAGCCGGCGAGGCCGGCGCCACTGGGGTCACGACGGTCAGATGCGGGACGGCGACGACTTTGGCCGGCGCGGGGCTCGCAACCCCAGGTCCCCACATGGCGCGGACCTCGGGCGAGCTTTCGCTCATGAACTCCGACGCGTCGACCTCGTCACCCTCATTATTCTCGGCCGGCGTTGGCTGGACGACAGGCGTGACGGACAGCGCGTCCGGCGCGTCAGTGGATGGCGTGTCGCCAATGGCCTCGGTCGGACGAGGCTCCGGCATCGCGGATGCGGACATGGGTGCCGCCTCCGGGACGTCGAAGGAGCGATGGCCGGGAGGCAGGCGCAGTGTACATCAGACTTACGAAAGTGTGAGCCAATTCCCCGCCCCATCGAGGAACGCCTCGAAGTCGGCATAGGCGGCGTCCGGAGGCGGCGTGGATGCGAGGAGCGCGTCGGCGGAGAACGTCGACGTCAGGGCGACGCAGCGCATGCCGGCGTTGCGGGCGCTGGCGATGCCAAGCGGCGCGTCTTCGAACGCGAGGCAGGCCTCGGGCGGGATGGACAGCAGTCCCGCCGCGTGCAGGAACACGTCCGGCGCGGGCTTGCCGTGCTTGACCTGATCGCCCCTCGCGACGATGCGCAGTCGATCGGAGAGTCCGATCTCACGCAGCGTGTGCTCGACGTTGGCGGCCGGCGCGGACGTCGCGAGCCCGACGAGGATGCCGTGCGCGTCCAGCCGATCGAGCAGCCTCGTCAGCCCCTTCATCGGCTCGAGCCCCGCGCGCGACAGCTCGCGGTACATCCCCTCCTTCTCGTTTTCGAACGCGCGGATCTCTTCGATCGTCAGCTCGCGCTCGAACAGCATCGGAAAGATCTCGCGATTGCGCTTGCCGTCGGTCTTGCGCCGCGTCTCGAGCGTCATCGGCGGCAGGCCGTGACGGCTGACGAAGGCGTCGAAGGCTTTGGCATGCCAGAACATGTTGTCGACGATCGTGCCGTCGATGTCGAAGATGGCGGCGGACGGACGGAAAAGAGATAAAGACGTTGGCATCTCGCTATCGCACTATCTCACTATCGCGCTATCGGATCATCTTGCTATCTGCAGTCCATCTTGCTATCTGACCCCGCCATGTTCGCGTGCACATCTGCCATAATTCGCGTCTCGCATGCTGCGCGTCGGGGTGAATCCGTACGGGCTGACGTACACGCTCGGATTTCAGGGCGCGGGGACGGCGCGCGTGAATCCGGCGCCGCTGGGGCTCGACGGGTTCGTGCGGATCGCGCGCGAGATCGGCGCGCGATGCATCGAGCTCGACTGGCGCTGGCTGACGCCGCTCGATGACGACGCGCTGGCGCGGCTGGGCCATGCGTGCCGCGCGGATGGGATGACGGTCATCACGAGCTCGTGGCTGCACCATCGTCACGGCGAGACGCTCGACGAGCCGATCCGCGCCGCCCGGGCGCTGGGCGCGTCGCTGATGCGGCTGCACCTGACGCCCGTGCTCGAAGGCGCGCGGGCGCGGCTCGGATCGCGCTGGACCGCCCTGCTCGCGCATGCCCGCACGACGCTGCTCGCCGAGGCCCCGAAGGCCGCGGCGGCCGGACTCGCGATCGGACTCGAAGATCATCAGGACCTCGGCAGCGAAGAGCTGCTCTCGCTCGCCGATGCCGCCGGCGATCACGTCGGCATCGTCTTCGACACGGGCAATCCGTTCGCCGTCGGCGAAGATCCTGTCGCGTTCGCGCGTCGTGCCGCCCCGCGCATTCGCCATCTCCATTTGAAGGACTATCGCGCGCACTGGAGCGACGAAGGCGTGCGTCTCGTGCGCTGCCCCATCGGCGACGGCTGCGTGCCGCTCGAAGAAATCGCCGCCGTGCTCGACGCGTACGGCGTCGATGTCACGGCGTCGCTCGAGCCCGCGGCGCTCGACGCGCGGCACATCCGCTTCTTCACGAGCGAGTGGTGGAACGGCTATCCGCCACGCGACGCGCGAGAGATCGCATCGGCGATCGGCCGGCTTCGTCATCGGGCGTTCGCCGACGGCGACGATTTCCGCACGCCGTGGGAAGCGCACGCGTCGCCCGACGCGATCGTCGCGTACGAGCGCGCGCACCTCGAACGGAGCGTCGTCAACATGCGAGGAATGGGATGGCTGTGATTGACCACGAATACTCACTGGCTGGAGAAGTGGCCTTCGTCACGGGATCGGGACGAGGGCTGGGCCATGCGATCGCACGGCGGCTTGCCGAGCTCGGCGCCGCCGTCGTCGTCCACGATCGAACGACGAGCGCGCCGGCGGAGTTCGGCGAGTTCCACGATCTCGACGACGCCGCAGCGGACCTCGCGTCAACAGGCGCGCGGACGGTCGTCGTCGCCGGCGACATCAGCGACGAAGCGCGCGTCGGCGAGATGGTGCGCGCCGCGGAAGCCGCGCTCGGGCCCGTGACCGTGCTCGTCAACGCGGCAGGCGGCGACATCGCGGCCGCGGGCGGCAAGCCGCATCCGAACACGGCGCTCGGAATCAAGATGGAAGACGTCCACGCGCTGCTCAATCGCAATCTGATCGGCACGATGCTGATGTGCCGCGCGATCGTGCCCGGGATGATCGACCGCCATCGCGGCGCGGTGGTCAACATCGCCTCGACCGCCGGACACTTCGGCGTCTCGCCGGAGGTCGTCTACTCGACCATCAAAGCCGCGATCGTCCACTACACGCGCTGCCTCGCATTCGAAACGCGATCGCACAACGTCCGAGTGAACTGCGTGAGCCCGGGGGCAACCGCGACTGCGCGTTTCAAGGCGACGCGTCCAATCGATCCGGAGCTGCTGCACGAGGATGGCACGCTCGTCCGCTACGGCGCACCGCGCGATCAGGCGAACGCGGTGGCGTTTCTCTGCTCGCCGGCGGCGAAGTTCATTCACGGCCAGTTCCTGCGCGTGGACGGCGGACTGACGTTGTTCTGACGCTCGTATCGCGCTAGCTCGCTGACGCACTATCGCGCTATCTGGACATCTTGCTATCTGGTTATCTGCCGATTGGCCGGGACGCCTATCATCAACGCGAACGAACGCGACCTCGCGGAGACACCATGAGATTTCGTCTGCTGACAGCCGCGAGCGTGGCGTTCGTCGTGTTGTCGACCTCGACGTGGCGTGTGCAAGCGCAGCAATCGTCGCCGGCTCCAGGCGCGACTCCGCTGACCATGGGGCAGCTGGCGCTCCTTCTCGCGAAGCCGGAGAAGCCGGTCGACAGTCTGCGCACGGCGCTGCAGTCGTCCGACCCTGGTGTGCGCGCCATCGCCGCGCGCATCGTCGACGTCGGACGCATCGTCGCGCTCGAGCCCGATCTCGTCTCAGCGCTCACGGGCGAGCAGGACGACCGTGTCGCCGCCGACATGCTTCGTGCGGCCCTGCGGCTCAACACGCCCAACTCCCGCGCGGCCGTCGCCTCGTACCTCCCGCGCAGCGGGCCCGCGACCCTTCAGGCGTACGCCGAGCACCTCGCGCGAATCGCACCGGATCGTCTCATCGACGAATTGCCGACGCTGATGACGCGGCTCGCCGATATCGACAATCATCTCCACGACATCGTGCTCATCGCTGGCGAACAGCATCGCAACGCCCGCGAGCGCCTGATGCGCACGTGGCTGGCGCACGCGTCTGGCCCGATCTGGGGCCGGCTGCTCAGTCGGTTGCCCTCGCCGCCTGACGATCCGGCGGAGAACCGCATCCTCGTCGATGCGCTCGCATCCGCCGACGGCGCCATTCGACAGGAAACGGCGTGGCGTGTCGTGAGCTGGCTGGCGGAGAGCCAGACCGTCGACGCGTCAGTGCTCGACGCGGCGGCCGCGTCGGCTGACGGTGCCGAAGACTGGGAAGCCCTGGCTCGTGAGCTGGTGCGACGGAAGCGCGGTGCGGAGTCCGTCGATCGCTCCGCCGTCCTCCAACAGCTCGGCCCCGATCATAGCGGTGACGTCTCTGCGACGGCCAGGCTGCCACAGTGGTCCGCGGCGGAACAGCGCATCGTGCGGACCATCGTCGGGAATACAGATTCTTCGAAATCGAAGGATTCTTCGCCAACGCCGGTCGCGATGATGGCCACCGTGCGAGCCGCGGACGCGCCATGGCCGGGCTTCTTCACCAGCCTGTTCGATGCCGCGGGCTGCAAAGAAACCAGCACGCCAACATATGGCGGAATCGTCATCAGCTACTCTTCCGACGGCCGTCCGATGAGTGTGGGTCTCGACCACGGGTCCCTGAGCCCCGCGTGCCAGAACGCGCTCGCGGCCGTCGCCGGCATCGTCGAAATCGAGGGCACTGCGGCGGTTCCATCGGACACGCGGCAATGGCTGATCATGACGACGCAGCGGGACGTCGTCGCGTGCGCCGACGAACCTGAGCCACCCGAGTCGACGATCACGTATCCGGTGCACGTGCGGATTGAAAAGAATCCGAAACGGAAGAAATCCGTGCAGCCGAACTATCCGGGAACCGCTCAGCGTGCCGGGCTCGAGGGCACCGTCACGATTGCCTCTCTCTTGTCGACAACCGGTTGCGTGCGCCATGCGCGCGTCGTGCGCAGTGTCGATGTCTCACTCGACGTGTCAGCGATCATGGCGGTGACGCAGTGGCACTATGAGCCGGCGATTGTGCAGGGCACGCCGCGGATGGTCGAGGACACGATCTACATCCGCTTCGCCCTCCGCTAGGCCAATGACCGAACACTGTGCGCGAGCTCGCGGAGACATCATGAGATTTCGTCTGCTGGCGGTGGTTGTCGTAATCAGTGCGACGCTGTTGATGTCTTCGCAGGCGCAGGCTCAACAACCGGCGCTCGAAGCGACGCCCGTGCCACTCGGCATGGGGCGACTCGCGCTGCTGCGCGCGGCGCCGGACGACAGCTTCGGGCCGAGCCTGCAATCCGCGCTGCGCTCGCCCGACGCGGGCCTGCGCGCGGTCGCGGCGCGCATCATTGGCGTGGGACGCATTACGGCGCTCTCGGGCGCGCTGACGAGCGCGCTAGCCACCGAGTCGAACGACGACGTCGCGGCCGAGCTGCTTCGTGCGTTGCTGTTGTGCGACGTGCCCGATGCGGCGCCGGCGATTGCCGCGTACATCGCGAGGAGCGGTGCGCACGGACTGCGTGTCTACGCGGACTATCTCGCGCGCGTCCATCCCGATCGTTTCACGGCAGAGCTTCCGTCACTGACCGCACGTGCCAGACAAGTTGCGACCGCAGATCTATCGCCAGCGATCGCGCTCGCCGTACGCCAGCATCCCGACAGCCGTGCGGCCATTGCGCGCGCCTGGATGAGCGATGCGCCGGCCAGCGGCTGGCGCGCGCTGCTCGACGACGTGAAGGCGCCGACGCGCGACTCGCCCGATCAACAGATCATCGTCGACGGGCTCGACGCGACCAATGCGAACGTCCGTCAGGAGAGCGTGTGGCGCATCGTGCGCTGGATGGCCGACGGCGCCGACGTCTGGACCTCGCTGCTGGATCGCGCCGAGACGACAACGAGGCCGATGACTGCCGGCTCTTGGGAAGCGCTTGGACGCGAGATCCTGAGCCGCCGCAACGCCTCGCACCCGCGCGTCGATCTCACCGCGATCATCGCGCAGCAGGGCCCGCAGCATCTCGCTGACGCGGCAGCCCTCGCAAACATGCCCGGTCTCTCGAAGGCGGAAGACGACGCGCTGCGTGCGGTGCTCAGCCAGGCGCATGTACGCTCTACATCGATCGACACGACGACCATGGCGCCGATGCGCCTCGTCGCGCCGCCGTGGCCCGGCTTCATGGCAAGCCTGATCGATGCCGCCGGATGCCATCTCTCGATGGAGTCGGCGTTCGGGATCGTGCAGATCGCGTATCGTCCC
>DASZVJ010000250.1:0-11200 GCA_035547155.1 Vicinamibacterales bacterium | reverse complement strand
GCGGGCAACTTCCAGGACTACGAGGCCGACAAGAAGCGCCGCCTCGGCGCGGACGCCGATCAGCCGCATCGGATCAAATATAGAAAGTTGACGCGATAGATCGGGTTCTGGGGTTCCAGGGTTCCGAGGTTCTCGGGTTCGGGTTCCACGGTTCTGGTGTTCCGAAGTTCTCGCACCTGGGCCCCGAACCTCAGAACTCAGAACCTGAACCCCAGAACCCGAACCCCGGAACCCTGGAACCCTGGAACCTCAGAACCCTAGAACCCGACTCCGTGTTTGCGTACCCCCAAGAATTCCTCGACTCGCTCGCCAGCCTCGGCCTCGCGCCGACGCCAGCGACGCCGCCTTCGGTTGTCCGCGCCGCGCTGAACGATTTGTATCGCTATGAATTACGGACCGCGCGCGATCGCCTGCGTGCCGGCGCATTCGAGAAGTCGACCTACCTCGACCTCGTCGTCTCCCTGCGCAAGAAGTACTGGCTCCTGACGCTGCCGCTCACGGCCTGGGACAAGATCTGCCGCGAAGGTGCCTGAACACCACCGGGCGGCCACAAGGGAGGTGACAGGCCACGGGCGTCGGGCCACGCCTGCCGTAGGCGCGGCCCTTGTGGCCGCCCGGTCCGCAGCCGGTAGCCCGCGGCCCGCGGCCAGTAGCCTGTGTAGTAATATGTCGCATAAACATATATGAAGTCCTGGCTGCCGACGCGCGAGTTGAAGAAGGGGAGCGCCGAGCTCGTGATCCTGTCGCTGGTCGAGGACCAGCCACGGCACGGCTACGACATCGGCAAGCTCATCGCGCTGCGATCGAAGCAGGAGCTGCGGTTCAACGTCGCGTCGCTGTATCCGCTGCTGTATCGGCTGGAGAAGCGCGGCTGGATCGAAGGCAAGTGGACGGAGAAGGCCGGACAGCGCCGGCGGCGGCTGTATCGCCTCACACCCGAAGGCCGCAAGGTCCTCGCGGCGCAGCGGTCTGGCTGGAAGGCGTTTGCGCGCGCCATCAATCGCATCGCGGGGCTGACCGAGGGATGAGATGTCGGACGAACCCGATCGCACCGATTGGCGCGATGAGCTGACGCGCCGGCTCGCGCCGTTGCATCTGCGGCCCGAGCGTGAGGCGGAGATCGTCGACGAGCTGTCGCAGCATCTCGATGACTTCGTCCGCGAGCTGGTTGCCGGCGGCACGACGGTAGAAGAAGCGCGTCGCGCGGCGCTTGCAGACCTCGATGTGCCCGGCGAGTTGGCGCGGCGGATGGGACGCGTCGAACGCGCGATGCCGGACGTCCATTCGCGCACGGTCGGAGCTCAACGCTGGTGGCATGCGCTCGTGCCGGACTGGAGTTTGTTCGGACGTTCGCCCACCTTCGCCTTCGGCGCCGTGCTGCTGTTGTCGGTCGGCGTCGGCATCAGCGCCGCGATGATCGCCGTCGTCGATGCGCTGATGTTTCGACCACCGGCCCTCGTGCGAGAGCCGGCTCGGCTCGTCGCCGTCGGCGCACGGAACTACGTCGAGTACGAGACGCTCGCGTCGACGGCGACCTCAGTCGATCTGAGCGCGTACACATCTCAGATGCTTCGCGTCGGCACCGGCGTCGACGCGATGGCGGTCCGTGCCGAGTGCATCACCGCGAACTACTTCGACACGCTCGGCGTGCCCGCCGCGCTCGGACGAACGTTCGGGGAGCCGGACACGCGGCCGGGAAGCCCGAGGCTCGTCGTGCTCTCGCACGCCTTCTGGACGCGATCCTTCGGTCGCGATCCGGCGATCGTCGGCCGTTCGCTGGTGCTCGCGGGCAAAACGTTCTCCGTCCTCGGCGTGGCGCCGAACGCGTTCAATGGCGCGGGCGTCGCGCCAATCGACGTGTGGATCGCCCTTCGCGTCTCGCCGGAGCTGTGCTCGTTCACGGGGACGAACTTGCTTGCGTCGAGCAATGGCGGATGGCTGTGGACGCTCGGCCGGCTTCGCCCAGGCGCGTCGATTGATCGCGCGCGGGCGGAGTTGTCCACGATTGCCGCATCCGCTCTTGGATCGGCCGACGCCGGCAGCGTGCAATCCCTCGACGCCCATCGTGCGAGCCAGCGCCGGAACGACGCCGCGGTCGGACTCTGGCTCGCGGCCGGTGCGGCCGCACTGCTGTTGATTGCGTGCGCGAACCTCGCCGGTCTGTTGTCGATCCGTTCGCACGATCGCCAACGCGACGCGCGTATTCGTCTCCAGCTTGGCGCGACGGCCCGTCACCTGCGTATTGCGGCGCGTCGTGAAGCCATCGCGTTGCTCGTGATCGGCGTCGGCGGTGCCGCGCTGATCATGGCAGGCACGTGGGCCACCGTCCGCCATCAGCTCCGCGCGCTCGAGCCGTTCGTGTTCACGAGCCGATCCGTTGAGGCATTGTTCGCTGTGGCGGGGATCACGGCGGTGTTCAGCTTTCTTCCGGCACTCGTCGCGTTGCGCGCGGACGCGACGTCGAGTCTGCGCGTGGACACTGCCGTGGCCCGCGATCGCGCCACCTTCAGGCGAGTCCTACTCATCGGCCAGTTCGCGTTGGCGATGTTTCTCGTGGCGGGCGCCGGGCTCTTCGGCGAGAGCGTGCAACGAGCCAAATCGTCTCTGGGCTACACATTGGACGGCGTGTTCGTCGCGACGATGGACTTTCAAGGTTCCGGTGTTCGGCGCGTGACGGAGCAGCGGCGTGCGTTCGATGCGCTGATCGTGCGCCTGACCGACATGCCGGACGTCATCGTCGGTGCGACGACGACGTCGCCGCTGGGCTCGGGGCGATCATCGATCGTGATGCCGGCCGTGGCGAGTCGTGTGGCTGGCGCCACCCCGCTCGAACGCGTGATCAGCTATGTATCGCCAGGCTATTTCGAGTCCGTCGGCACGTTGATTCACCGCGGCCGCGCATTCGTGGATCGCGACGATGCCGCTGGAGAGCGCGTCGCGATCGTCGACGAAGATCTCGCAACGGCGATGTGGTCCAATGAAGACGTGCTGGGCGCGTGCAAGGACGAGATCGCGCTCGGTCGGCGCGGCTGCGTCCGAATCGTCGGTGTCAGTCAGACACGACGGATGTTCAGGCTGACGAAGACGAGCGGAGAAATCTTCTTTCCGATCGCACAAGGCGACGACGAAGTTCCGCAGGCGGTCTTCATCCGTACGCGCGGCCGCACGACGGACGTCGCGGCTGCGATTGCAGCGGCCATACGAACGGTCGACGGCCTTCCGGCGATGACGGTCCGGCCGCTCGAGGACTTCGCCGACGATCAGGCGCGCGCGTGGATCACAGGGGCGAGGCTGTTCGGCGCGTACGGCGCGCTTGCCAACGCCCTTGCGGCCATTGGTCTCTACGCCGTGCTCGCGCTGGTGACACGTCAACGGACACCGGAGATCGGTATGCGCGTCGCACTCGGCGCGCGGCCGCGTGACGTCGTCGCGCTGATCGCCCGTCAGGCGTTTGTCCCGCTGGCGCTCGGTTGGACGATCGGCGTCTGTAGCGCCGTCATCGCCGCATCCATCGTGCGCAATCAGTTGTTCGGCGTCGCGCCAGCCGATCCGACAGCGCTCGGCATCGCCACGATCACGCTCATGGCATGCGCGCTGGCTGGCGTCGTCGTGCCGGCGTTTCGTGCCTCGCGAATCAGCCCGGTACGCGCGCTTCGCGTGCTCGGCGTGTGCGCGCTGTGTGTGACCGGGCCGGGACTGATGCGCGGTTCGCTTCATGCGCAGGAGCGGCCATCCGATGATGCCGGGATGATGGACGAGGGAGGGATCCGAAACGCAGCCTCGAACACCGTCAAGCCGATCTATCCCGCCGAGGCCCTCCGTCGTGGTATCGAAGGCATCGTCGTCGCGCGTATCCGCGCGGGGCACGATTCGAACATGGAGCGCGTCGACATCCTGCAGACGTCGGATCCGCTGCTCGCGGCGGCCGCGACGCAGGCGCTCATGCAATGGCGCTTCGGATCGACCAGACGAGAGATGGCGCTCGAAGGCAAGGTGACGTTCTACTTCCGGATCGAGCGCCGCAGCGGTCGCGTATTGAATCCCCAAGAGATGCCAGGAAATTCCCACGTGTGGGATGTATGGAAGCCGGCGAGCGGCCCGTCGTACGGTGCGCCCGCCGTCGTACGCCAGGCCGGCGCGGCGCCGGAAATCGGCGAGACGGAGTTGCAACAGCGCCTCGCCGCTGGTTCCGCGATGCTGATCGATGTCCGGAATCGGCAGGACTTCGCGCGCGAGCACGATCCGCGCGCGACGAATCTGCCGGGCGACGAGATCGTCGTGCGCGCGCGCGTCGAACTGCCAATGGCGAAGACGATCATCGTTGACGGATCGAGAGGTCTGCCGGGCTGGGCGCGTCAGTGCGTCAAGGACCTGCACGATGCCGGGTTCAAGGATGTCGTGATGTTCGTGCCGTGACAGGTTCTTGGGTTCCGCGGTTCCGATGTTCTGAGGTTCGGGTTCTGGGTTCTCGGTTCTCCGGGAAGCTGTCCATGAGTGACGACCCGCAACGTACCGATTGGCGTGACGAGTTGACGCGCCGGCTTGCGCCTTTACACTTGCGACCCGAGCGTGAGGCGGAGACCGTCAGCCCGGCGAGCGTGTTGAAAGGCTAGCGACGCGCGATCATTCCGCGCGGAGCGCGCGGGCGGGCTCGATCGCGCTGGCCGCTCGCGCGGGCCAAAGGCTCGCGGCAAGCACGACGATCGTGAAGCCGATCGCCGACGCGATGTATACCCACGGCTGCAATCGCGTCACGCCGAAGAGCTGCGATGCGACGATGCGAGAGCCGAGCGCGGCGAGGACGAGCCCAGTGATCCCGCCGCACGCGGCAATCCACATGGCTTGACGCAGGACGAGACCGACGACGTGCTCGCGCTGAGCGCCGATGGCCAGACGCACGCCGAACTCGCGCGTCCGTTCGCCGACCATCTGCGTGAGCAGGCCTGACAAGCCGACCGCGGCGACGACGAACCCCAAGGCGCCGAGCCCGGACAGCACCCACGCCAGCGCGCGGCGGCTCGAACGGCAGCGAGGGATCGAGACGCGAGGCGTACGTCTGGACGAGCGTTCCCGCATCGTGTGGTGACAGACGCGATCGCACGAGCACGACCGGCTGGATGACGGCGCCGTCTTCGTACGAAAACGGCGTGTACATCTCCAGGTCGCTCTGGCCGGAGACGACATTGCCGATGCTGCGGGTGTCGCCAACGACACCGATGACAACGAGTTGATGAGCGGGGGACATCATCGTTGGCGGCACGCTGACGCGTTGGCCCAGCGGGGACGTCGTGCCGGACAGGCGTTGCGCCAAAGACGCGCTCACGACGACAGGCCGGCCATTCGGAGCGCCAGACGAGAAGGCTTCGTCACGTGTGAACGGACGTCCGGCCAGGATGGGTTGGCGAAGCGTGCGGAAATAGCCATCGCTGATGGGCTCGACCGCGACGTCGATCGCGCGTCCATTCGTATCGAGGATGCGCGTGCGAAAGAAGTGCATCGGCGGATAGACCCAGCTGAGACTGGCGTCGTCGATCGCGCGATCGGCGGACAGGCTGTCGATCAGTTGCCGGTCGTACGTCAACGCGCGATCGGTCGTATAGCCGTGGCTACCCACGTCCACGCGGTGCACGCTGACCGCGTGCGGATCGAAGCCCGGATCGGCGTCGATAAGACGATGCAGCGTGGCGACGAGCAGGATCGCATTCGTGACGAGCGCGAGTGCAAGAGCCAGTTGTGCGGACGACAAGATCGTGCGGATACGGAGCCGTCTGGCAAATGACTGCCGGCCTCGGCGGCGGAGCCGCGCCGTGACGGCGCCGGCTGACGCAATCCACGCGGGCACGACACCGGCCAGCAGGCCGCACGCCAGTGACAGGCCCACCGTCGACGTCAGCACGCGAAGGTCCATCGGGGCGATGTTGTGCGCGGCGCCGTCGGCCAGTTCCGGCACGATGAGCGTCTGCACGAGATCCTTCAGCCACAGGGCCAGCGCAATTCCGGCGGCCGCACCGGCGAGCGACAGCAGACAGCTTTCGACGAGCGCGAGTTGCGCGAGGCGGCTCCGGCTGGCGCCGAGTGCGGCGCGGATCGCGCGATCGGGCTCGCGCTGCAGACCGCGCGAGATCAGCAGATTCGCCACGTTCGTGCATCCGAGCAGCAGGAGCACGCCGCCGATGAGCAGCAGCCGGCGCACGAGCGTCGCGAGCGACGCGCGCTCGAGCTCGTCCATGCCGAGACCGGGAAAGACGCGCGCGCGCGTGGCGGCCAGGCCGCGATTGTCATCGGGATACTGACGCGCCAGCGACGGGACCAGCACGTCCAGCTCGGCTTGCATCGCATCGAACGTCGCGCCGGGCGCCAGCCGTGTGACGAACATGTAAAAGATGCCGCTGCCGGCGCGTCCTTCGCGCGCGCGCATGGCGGCCTCGCTGAAATGACGGACGGAGTAGGAGGTCGAGCTCGGCAGCCAGACGTCCGTGTGGCTTGCGGGCCGCAAGCCATTGAAGCCTCGAGGCATGACGCCGACGACAGTCAGACGAACGCCGTTGATCGTGACGGCATGGCCGACCGCGGTCGCCGCGGCACCGAACATCTCCTGGGCGAGGGATTCGCTGACAATCGCAACCGGCGATCCATACGGCGGCCGATCGTCGTCAGCGACGAACGTGCGGCCAGCCACCGGGCGGATGCCGAGCAGCGCGAAGACATTGGCGCTGACGTGCGCGGACCCGACGTGGCGCGGCGGCACGCCTTCAACGGCGAAGCTGATCGTTGATTCCTGCCATCCCGCGATGTCCGTGAACGTCCGTGAGGCATGGACGAGATCGTCGAGATTCGCCGGCGAGATGCGGCGCGGTCCGACGCTGCCGTCCTTGTCCCAATCGCCGAACCAGACGACGGCGAGACGGTCGGCTTGCGCGACGCCTGGCGCCGGCCGCCACAGCAGCCAATTGGCCACGCTCAGCATCGCCGTCGTCGGTCCGATCGTCAGCGCCATCGTCGCGATCACGGTGAGCGTGAACGCGGGTGTTCGCCGGAGCGACGCCATCGCGTACGACACATCATGTCGAAGCGCGCTCAGCCAGCGTGCCCGCGACGGCGCACCTGGCGGCGGCAGGGCATAGGGCGAACGCGCCTCGACCGTGCCGAGCCGTCGCGCCAACTCGCCTGGCTGATCGAGCTCGGCAAGCGCGATCGTTCGAGCGGTCTCGGGATCGGCGCCCCCGGCGATCAGCTCGCGGACGTGATCGTCGAGGTGCTGCGTCAGCTCGTCGACGATCTCGGCTTCGCGCTCGGGCCGAAGCTTCAGCGCTGCAAGCCGATTCGTCAGTTCCCCACGCCAGCTCGACATGGACGTCCCTTTCGACGGAGGGTTTATATATTGTTATGTAACATATCAGAAGCCGAGCACTAACGTGTCGGCTGTGTCGTTCATCGCAAAACAGATCAGCTCAACGCCTCAGATCTTGCTGCAGCGCCCTCGCGTCCGCATCGTCCGGATATTGACGGACGAGTTGCGCCGCGTGCTCGCGCGCCGCGGCGAGATCGCCGGCTTCCTGCTCGAACGTCACCAGCGCGACGAGGACGTCGCGATCGCCGGGATGACGCGCGAGCGCCGCGCGCAGGACGCGCATCGCGGCCGCAGGCTGGCCGGTGTCGTGCAACGCGACCGCATAGGTGTACGCGTATCGGCTGACCTGTGGCGCCAGATCGCTGGCGCGTTGCAGCTCGGTTGTCGCGTCCGTCGTGCGATGCGCGCGGACGAGTGACAGGCCGAGCGCGAAATGCAGATCCGCGCTCGCTGGCGCGTGCGTGAGGCCCGCGCGCAGGATCTGTTCGGCGTCGGACTCGCTCCGCGTCGCCCTCAGCAGCTCCGCGAGATTGACGTAGCCGGGAGGAAAGTCTGGCGCCAGCCGAATCGCCGCGCGATATTCCGCTTCCGCATTGGCCGTACGTCCCTGGTCCGCGAAGAAGACGCCGAGCGACACGCGCGACTCCGGCCGATCCGCATTGAAGCGCCCGGCCGCGATGACTTCGGCCGAGACGCGATCGAACACGGCGCGGTCGCTGTCGGTCAATCGTGACGTTGACGGCGCGAGCAGACGCGCCGCGGCGATTCTGACGGCGCGTACGGGATCGGAGAGCAGCGGCGCCGCGAGTGCGGCTTGATCCGCGGGCGGCGCCTGCGCGAGCGCGTGCAGCGCGCCGAGGCGCATGAGCGGATCGATGTCGCGAAGGCCGCTCGCGAGCGTCGAAGCTGGCGCGCCGGCGTCCGCCAGTCGATCGAACGCCGACGCGCGCACGATCGCCGGCTCGTTCGCGGACGTCGCGATGGCGAGCAGCGACGTCACCGCACTGGGCCGGCGCTCGTCGGCATCGTGAAAGGCGATCGCAAAGTCCTGGAAGCCCACGGCGTCACGCCCGAGCCACTGTCGCACGGTGGACGCGGCCCACGACGCGGATCGATTCGCATGGCACTGAGTGCACGCGTTCGGCGCGCCGGTCGCGATCGTCAGATCCGGCCGCGGCACGCGAAGGCTGTGATCGCGCCGCGCGTCGATCTGCATGTACGTCCGCGCCGGCATGTGGCACGCGACGCACGATGCGCCGGCGCTCGTCGCGGCGTGATGATGATGCGCCGGTGCGTCGTACCGCGCGGCGGCGTGGCAGCGCGTGCAGAGCGCGTTGCCGTCCGCGCGCAGCGTGCCCGCGTGCGGCTCGTGGCAATCGCCGCAGGTCACGCCCGCGTGCGCCATCCGGCTCTGGAGAAACGATCCGTAGATGTAGACCTCGTCCTGCTGCTGGCCATCGGCGTAGTAGAGCGGTGACGTGAGCGTGGCGGGCTCGTAGAAATCGAGCAGCGGCGCGCCGGGCCGATAGCCATCCGCGATCTGCGATCGCCGCGAATGGCATCGGGCGCACATCTCGATCTCTCGCGTCGTCGTCCGCGGCGTGCTGCGCACGACGTTCTTCGTCGCCGGATCGATGGCCCACGTGACGCCGCGCCGCTCGGTCAGATCAACGGTCAGGCCGTTGTCCGAGCCCGCCCGCGTCGCGGCCTGCGCCCACGCCACGTGTCTCGACCCCGGGCCGTGACACGCTTCGCACGCGACGTCGATGTCGCGCCAGGTCGTGTGGAAGCTGTCGCTCGCCGCGTCGTAATTCTTGCGCACGTCCGTCGAGTGACAGTCCGCGCACATGAAGTTCCAGTTCTGCATCCGCTGCGTCCAGTGCAGGGGATCAGTGTGCGCGAGGCGCGGCCCGGGATAGAGCGAGAACCAGCGCTGGCCGCCGGCGTCTTTCGGCCGCGTGTCCCATGCGATCGACAGCGCCTGCAGGCGTCCGTTCGGCAGCTCGATCAGGTACTGCTGGAGCGGCGACACGCCGAACGTGTCGCGCACCTCGAAGTCCGCGAGCGCGCCGTCGGGTCCGTCCGTGCGTACCCAGTAGCGGCCGTCGCGCTGGAAGAACGTGGAGACGATGTCGTCGTGGCGGAGCTGGCTGCCGTCGAAACGGCCCTTCACGCTCGCCGCGGTGGCCGGTTGCATCGCCTCGCGATGCTGCGACGTGCGCCAGGCGTCGTACGCGTCGCGATGACAGCCGGCGCACGCCTCGGCGCCGACATACGTCGCTGACGCGTCAGCGGCCGCCGTGCTGTTGGACGCGCCGCTCGCCGGCTCGCCGGCTCCGTCCGGCGTCGGCGACGGCCGCCACGCGCGCCACGCGACGGCGCCGCCGATCGCGGCGGCGCCGAGGATCGCGGCGACGAGCAGGAGCCGCCGGTTCACTATCTGATGTTCGCGGCCGGCAGCTCCTGCCCGATGCCTTCGTCGATCGGCATCTTGTCCGGCCAGGCGCCAAGCGCGATGAGCTGACGATCGAGCTCCGCGTGCATCTCGTCGACCTTGTAGCGATAGCGGGGATCGTTGATCAGATTGATCAGCTCCTCGGGATCGTCGCTGAGGTGATAGAGCTCGGACATGTGCGGCTTCGGCGAGTTCGGATAGCGCACGTACTTCCAGTCCTGCGTCCGCAGCGCCCGCACGTTCGGCGTGTACGGGAACTGTTTCTCATAGTTGTACATGTAGACGTAGCTCTGCCGCCACGACGGGTCGGTGCGGCCCTGCGCGAGCGCCTTCCACGATCGTCCCTGCATCTGCTTGCCGATCGGGAGTCCGACGACGTCGAGGATCGACGGCGCGAAGTCCGTCGTGAGCACCATCTGATCGACGACGCGCGGCTGCGACGGCGGCGTCAGGCCCGGATAACGGACGACGAGCGGGACGCGGATCGTCGGCTCGTGCGCGGTACGCTTGTCCACGAACCCGTGCTCGCCGTTGAGCAGACCGTGGTCCGACGTGAAGATGAACATCGTGTTGTCGAGCTGGCCGGTGTCCTGCAGCAGCTTGTACAACCGGCCGACGCTGTCGTCGACGCTGAGGAGCACGCGCCAGTAGGAGCGGATCATCTCCTCGAACGCGGTCACGCCCTCGGGGCTCGTGTCGGGAAAGTTCTTGCGGAACTCGAACAGCGGCCCGTAGATGCCGTGCCACGTCGGCAGCCGCTCCTTGTACCACTCGGGCTTGTCGTCGAGCATGAACGCCGACGGCGGATAGGGGATGTGCTCGTTCGCGAACGCGTTCTTGTACTTCTCGTCCGGGACGTAGAAGCTGTGCGGCGCCTTGTGGCCGATCATGATCATCCACGGCTTGCTGTGATCGCGGCCGCGGATCCATTGCTCGGCGAGATCGGTGACGACCGTCGTGTAGTAGCCGGGAATGACGTGGCGCTCGCCGCCGTTGATGCGCCATTCGGTGCCGACGTACTGGCCCTGGCCGCGGTGCGTCGCGAAGTAGTCGAAGCCGGGCCGCCGATCGTCGTTGTCCTCGCCCATGTGGTACTTGCCGACGTAGGCCGTCTCGTAGCCGGCCTTCTGCAGATCGAGGGGCCACGTCTCGGTGTCGGGCGGGAACTCGGTGAAGTTGTTCGTGACGCCGTGCACGTGCGCGTAGACGCCGGTCTGGATCGTCGCGCGGCTCGGCGAGCACAGGGCCGTCGTCGCGAACGCGTTCCGGAAGTAGACGCCCTCGTGGCCGAGGCGATCGATGTTGGGCGTCTTGAGCGGACCGCTGTGTCCCTGAATCGAGATCGCGTCCCACCGCTGATCGTCGGTCAGGACGAAGACGATGTTGGGACGCCC
>DASZVJ010000249.1:0-3190 GCA_035547155.1 Vicinamibacterales bacterium | reverse complement strand
CGCCCAGTCTCGCTTCGCCAACGGCTTGTCGAGACGCCTGGCAACGAGGAAGTCCGTCATCGCCTGCAGATGCGCGTCTTCACCGCGCATCATCGCGTCGATCATTGACTCGGCGGTTTTGAATCGCGTCACGGACGCGTTGAAGCCCATGATCTGCCCGAGGCCCCACGACGCGCTCTCGACCGCAGCCTCGCGATCGAGCGCGATCGCGCGTTCCAACCGCGTGTACTCCGCCGCGCCTCCGAGATAGCCGCCGGCCGACGACGAGCTGATGTCCGGCGCGGCGTTGTCGAACGCGCCGTGCGTGCGGCGATGAAAGATGTGGCGCTCGAAGAGGATCGCCGGACGTCGATCGGCCAGGAACCCGCAGCCGTGCGTCTCGACGCTCACCACCGCCCACAGCGTCGGCGTCGTCGTGCCCAACGCGTCGGTCGCTTCATCGAGGCCGTCTTGCGACAGCGGCAGGGCAGAGCCGAGGAAGTCGGTCACGGCCGGCACTCCCTGCGAAAGTCCGGCCATCGCGGAATGGCGGCGGAACGGTCGCGACGTTTCCGCGCGCACGACCGGGCGCGGTGGTTCCTGGCGTCAGCGCGACGAGTTCGTAATCGTTCGCGGTCCTACGCGAAATGAATCCAGATCCCGAGAATCGCCGCAGCGACGACGAGCGTCATCACCACGTCCGACGTCGTGCCTCTGAGGCTGGCGATGCCGCCGCCCGACCAGTCGAACGTCAAATCCGCGATGGCCTTGGGCTGGCGCACCGGGCGCGTCTTGCTGAGGACGACGATCATCAGCACGCAGAACGTGAAGACGACGATGGCGAAGTTGAGGAAGCTGAAACGCGCGATGGGCTCGAGCGCGCCGAGGTTCCAGTGCAGCGCGTCGCGCAGCACGTCGAGCAGGAACCGGAACGCGCCGATGAGGCCGCCGACGATCAGCGTGACGAACGCGGCCTGGGCCGTGGCGCCGCGCCACAGCACGCCGACGAGGAACACCGCCGTGATCGGCGCGGCGACGTACGCCTGCACGCTCTGCAGGTACTGGTAGAGCTGGCTGCTCAGGTACGGGATCACCGGGATCCACAGGATGCTGAGCGTGACGATGATGCCGGTGGTGATGCGTCCGAACAGGACGAGATCGCGCTCCGAGCGAGTCGGGTGCGTCTTCTTGTAGATGTCGATCGTGATCAGCGTCGAGCACGAGTTCAGCACCGAGCTCATCGCCGACATCAGTGCCGCCATCAGCGCGGCGATCAGCAGGCCCTTGAAGCCGGGCGGCATCAACCGCAGGACGAGCGTGGGGAAGGCGTTGTCGCCCGTGACGATCGTCGGATAGAGCGCCTTCGCGATAAGTCCCGGCACGACGAGGATGAAGAGCGGCAGGATTTTGAGCGCCGCGCAGAGCAGCGTGCCCTTGCGCGCGTCCGAGATGCCGCGCGCGCTCAGCGTCTTCTGCACGATCGACTGATCCGTGCACCAGTACCAGATGCCGAGGATCAACACGCCGAGCGTCGATCCGATCCACGGATAGGACGGATCGCTGAGCGGCTTGATCATGTGGAAGTAGTCCGCGGGCAGCGCCGCGCGCAGTCCCGCGAAGCCGCCGACTTCCGTCAGGCCGATGATCGTCAGCACCGCCGCGCCCGCGATCAGGATGATCGACTGGAACAGGTCGGTGTAGATGACGGCCGCGAGCCCGCCGCTCACCGTGTAGATGCCCGTCGCCAGCACCAGCAGGATCGACGTCGTCAGATAGTCCCACCCGGCGACCTGCTGCATCAGGATCGCACCGGCGTAGAGATGGACGGAGATCTTCGTGAAGACGTACGCGAAGAGCGAGATCAGCGTGAGGTAGCGCCGCGAGCGCGCGTCGAAGCGGCGCTCGAGGAACTCCGGCATCGTGAACACCTTCGTCCGCAGGTAGTACGGCACGAAGAGCCAGCCGAGCAGGAACAGGCAGAAGGCCGCGCCGAGCTCGTAGCACGCGACGGCGAGCCCCGACGTCGCGCCGGAGCCCGCAAGACCGATGAAATGTTCGCTGGAGATGTTGGTGGAGAAGAGCGAGGCGCCGACGGCGAACCATCCCACGTGCTGGCCCGCGAGGAAGTACTCGCGGGTCGTCTCTTTCTTACGGGAGTGATAGAAGCCGATCGCAAAGACGACGAGAAAGTACGCGCCGATGATGAGCGTGTCCAGCATGTCGATCGCGTAGCTTACAGTTCTTCGAGCCTCGTTGTCGCGTCGCCGAACCGGTCGAGCTGGACGCCCATGCGATCGAGGATCGACAGGTGCAGGCTGCAGAGCTTGCGGTGCTCGTCGCCCTTGTCGAGATAGTCGAGGATGCGGCCGCCCTTGATCGTGCCGCCGCCCTTGCCCGTGATCAGCACCGGCAGCCGGTTCGCCGTGTGCGCGTCGCCGTCGAACAGGCTCGACGTGCACATGAGGATCGAGTTGTCGAGCAGCGTCGTCTCGCCCTCGTTGATCTCCTTGAGGCGCTTCGTCAGGTACGCGAACTGGGCGATGTGGTACTGATTCGTCTTCAGGTACATCGCTTCCTTGTCGGCCGCGTGCCCGTTGTGCGTGAGGTCGAGGTGCAGCGCGCCCTGCACGCCCTGGACGAACTTGAAGTTCATCTGCGACAGGTCGTTGTTGAGCATCAGCGTCGCGATGCGCGTCTTGTCCATCTGGAACGCGAGCACCGTCAGATCGAGCATCAGCTTCATGTGGTCCGGCACGTTCTGCGGCAGCTCGTTGGCCGGACGCGGCATGTCGGGCTTCTCGAGCGTCGGCCGCCAGCCTTCGATCCGCTCTTCCTTCGACGCCTTGTCGATGCGCGTCTCGATGTTGCGAATGGACTCGAGGTACTCGCCGAGCTTGAGGTTGTCGTTGCGGCTGATCTTGGTACGCAGGCTCTGCGAGTCCTGACGGATCTCATCCAGGATGCTGCGATCGAGCCGGCGCGCGGTGCCGTCGCCGACGAGCCGATCGAACACGCGCGACGGGTAAATCTCTTTCGCGGCGGGCTTGGTCGGCGAGACCCACGAGAGGCTCGAGCCGTAGATCATCGACAGCCCGTCCTCGAGGCGCAGCTCGTTCGGCTCGATGCCCATGACGAGGCTCGGCACCTGCGTGCGGCTGCCGATCTGGCCGGCGAGGAGCTGGTCCATCGACGTGCCGACGCGGATGACGCT
>DASZVJ010000248.1:0-33208 GCA_035547155.1 Vicinamibacterales bacterium | reverse complement strand
TCGATCGACACGACGACCATGGCGCCGATGCGCCTCGTCGCGCCGCCGTGGCCCGGCTTCATGGCAAGCCTGATCGATGCCGCCGGATGCCATCTCTCGATGGAGTCGGCGTTCGGGATCGTGCAGATCGCGTATCGTCCCGACGGCCGGCCCGCGAGCGCGGGCGTTGGCCAGACGCTGCGCACGCCGGAATGTCAGGCCGTGTTACGCGCACTGCCCGGCGTCACGATCGTCGATGACGAGGCGGCGATCCAGCCGGACGCCGCACAATGGCTCGTCTTCCCCGTGCTCCCGGACGTCGTCGCCTGCGTGGACGCGCCGCCGACATCCGCGGCGAACACCGGTGCTTCGGCGGCTGTCATTGCTCCAGCGAAGACGACCGACGTTGCGCCTCGCTATCCATCGGGCACGGTGACCGGCACCGGCGGCATCGTCACGCTCGATGCAACGATCTCGGCGCATGGATGCGTCAGCCGGCTGAGCGTGCGCAAGAGCCTGTCTCAGCCGCTCGATTTGTCGGCGGTCATTGCGGTCTCGCAGTGGGGCTACACGCCGGCCACATCGAACGGCGCCGCGATCGATGCGGCGATTGCGATCGAGGTGCCGTTCAAACCGTGACGATCGGTCTCGGGCGGCCACGGGGGGCCGCCCCTACAGCGGGCGATGGGCGACGGGCTACAGACTTACGGGCACGGGGCCGCCACGAGGGCGGCCCCTACGAAACGGTCCGTAGGGGCGACCCTTGTGGTCGCCCCCGGCGCTATCCGTCCAACGTCTTCGTCATGACGACGAAATGACACGGCTGGAGCACGGGACGATGCTCGTAGCGCTCGGTGCCGGTGACGAGATAGCCGAGCCGCTCGTAGCGGCGCAGGAGATCGGTGCGCAGGTTGACGACCTTGATGTCCATCGCGCGCGCACCGGCGGCCCGCGCGCGCCGTTCGCACTCGTCAATCAGCGCGCGACCAAGACCTTGGCGCTGCTTTGCCGGATCCGCGGCCAGCATGCCGAAATACGCACGGCGCCCTGACAGCGACGTGTAGATGCACGCCGCGATCTCGCCGCTGACGTCGCCGTCGACGACGAGCACCGATCCCACGGTCATCAGACGGCGGACGTCGTCTGGATTCGTGCGATCGCCGGCGACGAAGAACGCTTCGACCTTGTAGGCCTGATTGACGAGACGGGCAATGGCGTCGGCGTCATCGGATGTGGCAAGGCGTATGTTCACGGATGATCGTCCAGCCTGACCGGCTCCAGTCTTGGCGCCAGCAGGTGGATCACCAGCAGCGCGAACAAGTACATGCCGCCAGCCATGATGAAGACCGGCACGTAGCTGCCGGACGTGTCGAGCAGATAGCCGGTCACTTTCGAGATCAGCATCCCGCCAATCGCGCCCCACATGCCGCCGAAGCCGACGACCGATCCGACGGCCGAGCGTGGAAACGTGTCCGACGTCAGCGTGAACAGGTTCGCGGACCAGCCCTGATGCGCCGCGGCCGCCAGACCGACGAGCGCGACGGCGAGCCAGAGATGCTGCACGCTCGACGCGAAGACGATCGGGACGACGGCGAGCGCCATTACGAGCATCGCCGTCTTGCGCGCGGCGTTGACCGACCAGCCGCGGCCGATGAGCCACGACGACAGGCCGCCGCCCGCGATGCTGCCGACGTCGGCCGCGAGATAGATCACGACGAGCGGCGGTCCCATCTCGGTGAGGTTGACGCCGTAGTTGCGATTGAGGAAATCCGGAATCCAGAAGAGATAGAGCCACCAGACGGGATCGGTGAGGAACTTTCCGAGCGCGAAGGCCCACGCCTGGCGATGCGGCACGACTTCGCGCCACGGCATCTGCCGCGTGACGGCGTCGGCCTGATCGCTCGTGATGTACGCGCGCTCACCTGCCGACAGGCGCGGATGCGTCGCCGCCGGCGCGTAGACGACGAGCCAGAGCACGAGCCACGCGAAGCCGATCACGCCGGTGAGAATGAACGCCCAGTACCAGCCGTACGCGACCGTGACCCATGGCACGACGAGCGGCGTGACGAGCGCGCCGATGTTCGTGCCCGAGTTGAAGAGGCCGGTCGCGAACGCGCGCTCGCGCCGCGGGAACCACTCCGCAACCGTCTTGATCGACGCCGGAAAGCTGCCGGCCTCGCCGAGGCCGAGCACGAGGCGCATCAGCCCGAAGCCGGCGACCGACGTCGACAGGCCCGCGCCGAAGAACGCGAGCACCGGCGCGATCGCCGCGCCGATCGCCGGCGCCTCGGCGTGTCCGATCGCCGCGACGCTCCAGACCACGATCGCGAGCGTGAAGCCGCGCTTGGTGCCGAGCCAATCGATCACGCGTCCGGCGAAGACGAACCCGATCGCGTACGCGAGCTGGAACGCGAAGATGATGTTGGCGTAGTCGGTCTCGCTCCACGAGAACTCGTGCTGGAGCGTCGGCTTGAGGATGCCGATGACTTGCCGGTCGATGTAATTGACGGTCGCCGCGAGAAACAACAGGGCGCAGATTACCCATCGGAGGTACCCCGTGCGGGGCGGCGGCTGCGACAGCTCCATCGATGCTCCTCCACGACCGGCGCGCACACATCCGCCAGTCGTTTTTGCGAGTTCAATTGAAAGGCGCAGTCATTCTGGCATAGAAACGGCGTCGAGCGATCCGCGCCACATTCTGCAGATAACGAGATGATCGGGTTCCAGATAGCGCGATAGCGCGATAGCGAGATAGCGCGATAACAATCGCCAGTTCAGATGGTCGGATTGGCCCTGTGGATCGCGAACTCGCGGTGACCGAGCGTCTCGGCCTTCACGAGCGTGCCGGAAGCGACGGCGAGCACTTCGTCGAAGAGCCGATCTGCAGCGGCGTCGATCGTTTCGCTGCCTGTGAGCACGCCACTGACGTCGAGGTCGATGTTGTCCGCCATGCGCTCGGCCGTGCGCGCGTTGCCGGTGATCTTGATGACGGGCGCGATGGGATTGCCGGTCGGCGTGCCGAGACCGGTCGTGAAGACGACGACCTGCGCGCCGCCGCCGACCATGCCGGTCACCGATTCGACGTCGAGTCCAGGCGTGTCCATCACGGTCAAGCCGGGCTTCGAGATGCGCCCCGCGTAGTCGACGAGATCCACGAGCGGCGCGTGCTCGCCGCCCTTGTGCGTCGCGCCCAGCGACTTCTCCTCGATCGTCGTCAATCCGCCGCGGATGTTGCCGGGCGACGGTTGCGTTCCGCGGATGTCGAGGCCGAGCGCCATGGCCTGCGTCTCGACGCGATTGATCACACGCAGCAGCTTGCGTCCAATCTCCGGCTGCACCGCACGAGCCGCCAAGAGATGCTCGGCGCCCATGATCTCCGCGATCTCACCGAGCACCGCGGAACCGCCGAGATCGACGAGCCGATCGGCGACGCGTCCGAGCGCCGGGTTCGCTGCGAGGCCGGACGTGTAATCCGACCCGCCGCACTTGAGCGACAGGACGAGCGAGCGGATGTCGCACCACACGCGCGGCGTGGACGCGATCTCGCCCGCCAGGCGCGCCGCGATCTCGCGGCCGTGCGCGATCGTCTTCACCGTGCCGCCCTCTTCTTGAATCGCGAGCATTGCCGACGGCTTCCCCGCCTCGTCGGCCGCTTCGACCAGCATCTGCGCGACGACCTGCTCGCATCCCAGCGCGATGACGAGCACGGCGCCAACGTTCGGATGACGGCAGTACGCGGCCAGCGTCTCGTGCGTCAAACGCATGTCCGGCCCGAGCTGACCGCAGCCGGCCTGGTGCGGCAACGCGACGATGCGATCGGGATCGACCGCGGTGATGCGCTCGCAGACGACCGATGAACAGATGACGGTGGGAACGACGAGGACGTAGTTGCGCGTGCCGACACGGCCATCCGCACGCGGATAGCCCAGGAAGCCCGGCCGATCGCTCATGCGCGCGATCCGGAGGACGAGGACGGCGGCTCGGGCTCGGCGAGGCGCGCGGACACGTCAGGCGCTGGCGCGTGCGCGAGATCGCCGCGTCCACGCCCGCTCGCCACGTTGTGCGTATGGACGTGATCGCCGCTCGCGATCGCCGCCGTCGCCGTGCCGATCGCGCTGCCGTATTTCACGATCGGCGCGCCCGCGGGAATGTCGACGAGCGCAAGCTTGTGGCCGGATGGAATCGCCGCTCGCGTGACGACGCGCCGGCCATCGAGATCGAGCGCGACACCGGCGGCGAGCGGCTCGAGGGCCGTGGCCACGTTGTCGCGATCGCTGATGACCAGCGCCGGCTTCATTGGTTGACGCCGCTCGCGAGAAATCCGCCGTCGACCGCGACGATCTGGCCCGTGACGAACGCGGAGGCCTCGGACGCGAGGAACACGGCCGTGCCGACCAGCTCGTGGAACTGACCGAACCGGCCCATCGGCGTGCGGATGAGAAATTCCTGACCGCGCGGCGACTCGAGCAGCGCGCGGTTGAGATCCGTTTTGAACAGCCCCGGCGCGATCGCGTTGACGTTGACACCGTGCTTCGCCCACTCGACGGCAAGCGCGCGCGTCAATCCCGCGACGCCCGCCTTGCTCGCGGTGTACGCGGCGACTTCGAACAAGCCGACGAACGAGGACAGCGACGCGATCGTGATGATCCGGCCGCGGCCCTTCGCGATCATCGGCGGCGCGAACACGCGGCACGTGCGGAACACGCCGTTCAGGTTCGTGTCGATGACCCGCGCCCACTCCTCGTCGGTCATCTGCAGACTGGGCACGCGCTGCGTACGGCCAGCGGCGGCGATCAGGATGTCGACGCCACCGAGCGTCGACACGCAGGTGTCGCGCAGCCGCTCGAGCGACGCGAGATCCTCGACGTCACACGCCATCGCGAGCGAGCGCCGGCCCTTGGCCGTGATCTCCGCCGACACCTCGCGAACGAGATCTTCACGGCGGCCGGTGGCGACGACGTCCGCGCCCGCTTCCGCGAGCCCCAGGGCCAATGCGCGGCCGATGCCGCTCGTACCACCAACGATGACCGCCACGCGGCCGGACAAATCGAACAACGACGATGCGATCAATGAGCGCTCCGGGGACGGCCGGGAACCGGCGGGACGTGGGACTCGACGGGAGGCGCGTCGGCGGCGGGCGCGGGGGACGCGGTCTCGCCGTGCGCTTCCTCGCGCGCCTGATGCGCGCTGGCTTGCAGCAGATGGGCGTGCATGAGCCGCCGCGCTTCATCGGGATCGTGCGCGCGAACGGCCTGATAGATCCGGCGATGCATCTCGGCCGCATCGCGCAGATCCGATTCGAGCGCGCGCGCCGCGGTCTGGCGCCGGCGGCCGTAGTAGAGCGCGGACACCATCTCGACGAGCGTTGCGATGATCGGATTGCCGGACGCCGCGGCGAGCGTGCGGTGGAACGAGATGTCGTGCACGAGGTACTTGAACGGCTCGGTGAGCGACGCGAACAGGTTCGCGACCTCTTCCGCGAGCGACGCCAACTGCTCCGGCGTGGCGCGCTCGGCGGCCAGACCGACGGCGCCGACCTCGAGAATCCGCCGCGCCTCGTACATGTCGTCGCGCGTGAAGCCGTGCAGCGCCGCCAGGAAGCTCAGCGGCTCGCTGCCGAGCATCGGCGGACCGTCCGGAATGTACGTCCCCGATCCATGGCGCGACTGGACGACGCCCATCGCCGCGAGCGCACGCAGGCCTGCGCGCACGGTCGGCCGGCTGACGCCGATCTGCCGCGCGAGGTCGCGCTCGGCGGGCAGCCGGTCGCCCGGCCGCAGATCGCCGTGCTCGATCAGCGCGCGCACGTGCGTGACGACGTGTTGGGTGCCGCCTTCCGGGATGCGATGTTGTTTGCGACCGACTGTGGGCACGTCGAGCCTCGTCATGACCTCAGGGAATTATAGGCCACGGCGGTAACGGACCGCGGCGGACCTTTCGAACTTCGAACTTTGAACTTCGAACTTCGAACTTCGAACTTCGAACTTGGAAAGCGCACTTACCTGCTAATACGTCCTGACCTGCGCGTCCCGTTGACACGGACGTCGCGCAGCTCGAGGTCCCTGACGCCTTCGAGCCGGTCGTCTTCGCGCACGCCGTCGAAGGTGCAGTCGACGACGCGCACGTCCGTGATCGGCGCGCGCGCGTAGCCGCGCAGCAGCAACGCGTAGCGGCTCTGCCGGCTCGTCACGCGCCGGACCTCGACGTCGCGCAGCACCGGCGTGAACGATCCCGTGTCGCCTTCCTCGTAGTAGAAATCGGCCGTGACGATCGCCTCCGCCACCTGCCCGACGGTGATGTCCCGCAGATAGACGTGCTCGATCGTGCCGCCGCGCACGGAGTTGGTCTTGAACCGCAGGACGCGATCGAGCCGCGGGCTGTCCATGCGGCAGCGCTCGGCGAAGATGCGGCGCGCACCGCCCGAGATCTCGCTGCCGATCACGACGCCGCCGTGGCCATCCTTCATCACACAGTCGCGAATGACGACGTCCTCCACCGGCGTGTGCAGCCGTCGGCCATCGTCGTTCCGGCCGGACTTGAGCGCGATGCAGTCGTCGCCCGTGTCGAACGTGCAGCGCTCGATGAGGACGTCGTGGCACGACTCGGGATTGCAGCCGTCGTTGTTCGGCCCGTGGCTGCGGATCTGCACGCCGCGGACGATGACGTTCGACGAGAGCACGGGATGGATTTCCCACATCGGCGAGTTGACGATCGTCACGTCTTCGACGAGCACGTTGTGGCAGCGGTACGGCTGGATGAAGTTCGGCCGCAGATAACTGCCTTCGCCGAATACGCGCTGCTCGACCGGCACGCCAGCGGCGGCCATCTCGACGAGCCGCGCGCGTGCGGCCGTTTGATTCGGCCCGGTCGCGCCGCCCTTCCATGGCCACCACACGTCTGGGCCCGCCTGTCCGTCGAGCGTGCCGCGACCGGTGATCGCGACGTCGTGCGCGTCGATCGCGTAGATGAGCGGCGAATAGCCCATCAGCTCGAGGCCTTCGAACCGCGTGAGGACCCGCGGCAGGTACGCGCGAGGATCGGTCGAGAACGCGAGCGTCGCGCCTTCGTCGAGGTGCAGATTGACGCCGCTCGCGAGATGAATCGCGCCCGTGTGAAACGTGCCGGCCGGCACACGCACGCGACCGCCGCCCGCGTCGCGGCACGCGGCAATGGCCTGGCGGATCGCGTCCGTCGCGTCGTTCGACGCACCGGGCCTCGCGCCGTACGACGTGATCGGAAAGTCGCGATCCGGAAACCGCGGCGCGCGGATGCGCTTGACGATCGCGTCGGCATGATCCCAGCCGACGCGCGCCGCATCCTGCACTACCGCGCGTACGGTCCGTGCCGCGACGGCCGGCGCGCCGGCCATCGCCACCGCCGCACCGATGAATACGCGCCTGGATATCGACGCCATGGTGCGAGGGGTATATCACGGGCGGGCGATGGGCGACGGACGACGAACGACGGACGACGGACGACGGACTGACGCTAACGGGCCGCCACAAGGGGCCGCCCGCCTGCCGCAGCCCGAAATAGAATGTCCCTCACGGAGACGACAGTCTGACCCTCGAGCCTGTCACGAGCCGGACGTGGATTGTCCGCGGCACGGATCGCGAGCCCGGTCGCACGCGCTCGGTCGCGCCCGGTCTCGGGCCGCTGCGCGTGCTGCACTACGGCCGCGTGCGGCTGGCGCCGCACGCGCCGCCGGTGCGCGTCGATCCGGGCCGCTACGAGACGGCGCTCGTCTGCCTCGGCGGCAGCGGCGTGATCCGCGCCGGCACGGAGCGCTTCCACGTGTCGCCGTACGATCTCGTCTACGTCCCGCGTGAGGTGCACTTCATGGTCGCGGGCGGTGTCGCAGGCATCGACGTCGCGGAAGTTTCGGCACCGGTCGACGAGCGCTATCCGCTGCAGCACGTGCCTTATCAGACCGATCGCCCGATCGATACGAGCGCCCACCGGCTGCGTCTGGCCACCTCGTCCAGCGCGCGCGTGCTGCTTGGTGATGCCGGCAGCACCGGCCGGTTGATCGTCGGCCTCGCCGCCGGCGAACCGCTGGCGCCGCCGGCCGTGGCCAGGCTTGCGTCGGCCGACGCCGACGTCGCGTGCCTGTACGTCCGTCTGCCCGAGGGCACGTCGAGCGTTCACATCGAATGCGACGGCGCCAATGCGATGACCGGCGATCCGATCGTCCGCGCGGGCGACGTCGTGCTCGGTCCGCATCGATGGCGCGCCGGCGACCTGACGCCGGACGCGGCACTCGGTATGCTGTGGATGCTCGGCACCGTCCAGGAGTCAGCCGATCGGCGCGCGGCTTCGGCGGCCGGGGCCGCGAAATGACACAGGAGATCTTCGCTCGATGACTGCCACTCTTCGCAAAGCCACCGTTGCCGGACTCGAGGACGCCGGCGTCGTCGCCATCATTCGTCTGCAGGACGCGTCGAAAGTTCCCGACATCATCGCGGCGCTGATCGACGGCGGCGTTCGCGCGCTCGAGGTCACGATGACCGTGCCCGGCGCCGCGGACCTGATCAAAGCCGCGGCGCCGACGCTGCCGCCGGGATTTCTCCTCGGCGCCGGCACCGTCACCGACGCGGAGACCGCGTGGCGGGTCGCCGACGCCGGCGCCAGCTTCATCGTCAGTCCCGTGTTCCGGCAGGCGATCATCGAAACGGCGCACTCGCGAGGCATCGCGGCGCTGCCCGGCTGCTTCTCGCCGACCGAAGTGCTCAACGCGTGGGATGCCGGCGCGGACATCGTCAAGGTGTTTCCCGCGACCGCGCTCGGACCGGGCTATCTGAAGGATCTGCACGGGCCGCTGCCGCAGGTGAAGCTGATGCCGACCGGCGGTGTCACGCTCGACAACGCGGGCGACTGGATCAAAGCTGGCGCCGTGGCGGTCGGCGTCGGCACGGCGCTGCTCGACGCGAAGGCGATCGCCGCGGGTCAGTTCTCCGTCATCGCGGACAACGCGCGCCGGATCGTCGCGAACGTGCGCGGCGCGCGGGGGCAGGCGTGATGGCGAAGGTCGTCACCTTCGGCGAGATCATGCTGCGCCTGAGCCCGCCGGGATTCGAGCGCTTCCTGCAGTCGCCGGTGTTCTCCGCCACGTTCGGCGGCGGCGAAGCGAACGTCGCCGTCAGTCTCGCGCGATTCGGCCTCGAGAGCTGGTACGTGACGCGGCTGCCCGCGCACGCGATTGGCGAAGCTGCCGTCTCCGCACTGCGCGCCGAAGGCGTGCGTACGGACGCGATCGTGCGCGGCGGCGATCGCATCGGCGTCTACTTCACGGAAGCCGGTGCGAGCCAGCGCGCGTCGACGGTCATCTACGATCGCGCGCGGTCCGCGATCACCGAGCTCGGCCCGGACGACGTCGACTGGGCGGCCGTGTGCCGCGGCGCGGCGTGGCTGCACGTGACCGGCATCACGCCGGCACTCGGCGCGACGCCTGCGGCCGCCACGCGCGCGGCGATCGACGCCGCGAAAGCGGCCGGCGCACGCGTCAGCGTCGACCTCAACTATCGCAAGAAGCTCTGGTCGCCGTCACAGGCCCAGGCAGTGATGCGCGAGCTCGTGCGCGGTGTCGATGCCGTCATCGCCAACGAAGAAGATCTGCAGCAGGTGCTCGGCGTGCACGTCGCCGGCACGGACGTGACGAGCGGCCACCTCGATCTCGCCGCGTATCAGGACGCCGCGCGCCGCGTCGCGCGCGAGTTCGGTGTGCGCCTCGTCGCGATCACGCTGCGCGAGAGCCACTCGGCCAGCGACAACGGCTGGAGCGCGGTTCTCTGGGACGAGTCCGCGCAGCACTTCCACCACAGCCAGCGCTACGACATCCGCATCGTCGATCGCATCGGCGGCGGCGACAGCTTCGCGGCAGGATTGATTTACGGATTGACGACGGGGAGATCGGCGGAAGCGTCGCTGCGGTTCGCCGTCGCGGCAAGCGCGCTGAAGCACACGATTCCCGGCGATTTCAATCGCGTGACCGTCGCCGAAGTCGACGCGCTGGTCGGCGGCGACGGATCGGGACGAGTACAGAGATAGGGACCAGGGGACCAGGGGACCAAGGGGCCAGGGGACGAAGGGACATCACTTCCCTTTTCCGCGCCGGTTCGTCCGTCCGCTAGCCCCCTCGCCCCTTGGTCCCTCGTCCCTTGGTCCCTTCGTCCTTGGTCCCTTCGTCCCTTCGTCCCTTCGTCCCTTCGTCCCTGGTCCCTTGGTCCCTTGGTCCCCTACCAATCCCAGAGTGTGCCGTCGAGCTTGCGGTTCACCGGTAGATACGCACGCTGGTAGGGATATTTCTCGGCGAGCTTCTCGTCGAACTCGACGCCGTGACCTGGCACGTCGCCAGGCACCATGTAACCGTCGCCACGATAGCGGTACGCGTGCGGGAACACCGCGTCGGTCTCGGCGTTGTGCGGCATCCATTCCTGGACGCCGAAGTTCGGAATCGCGAGATCGAAGTGCAGCGCGGCGCCCATCGTGATCGGTGAGAGATCCGTCGCGCCGTGACAGCCCATCTGCACCTGGTGCATCGCGGCGAACGACGCGATCTTCAGCATCGGCGTCAGGCCACCGCCGTGGAGGACCGTCATGCGCAGGTAATCGATCAGCTGCTCGTCAATCAGCTGCTTCGCGTCCCACACGGTATTGAAGATCTCCCCCACCGCGATCGGCGTCGTCGTGTGCTGACGGATGATGCGGAAGCCGTCCTGCAATTCCGCGGGCGTCGGGTCCTCCAGCCAGAAGAGATGGTAGGGCTCGAGCGCGCGGCCGAGACGGCCGGCCTGAATCGGCGTCAGCCGATGATGCGCATCGTGCAGCAGATGGACGTCCTGGCCGAATCGCGTACGTAACGCGTCGAAGAGCGCGGGCACGTGGACGAGATATTTCTCCGACGACCACGCGTGCTCGTGCGGCAGACCGCGCTCCGCCGGCTCGTACGGTTTCCCGTCCTTCGGCACGCCGTACGTCGTCGGCAAGCCGGGCACGCCCGCCTGCGCGCGCACGGCGAGGAATCCCTCGTCGATGTGCCGCGCGACGGCATCGCCCGCCTCTTCGATGTCGCGGCCGTTCGCATGACCGTAGACCATGACGCCATCGCGGCTGCGTCCGCCGAGCAGATTGTAGAGCGGCGTGTTCAGCGCTTTGGCCTTGATGTCCCACAGCGCGATGTCGATCGCGCCAATCGCCGTCATCGTCACCGGCCCTTTGCGCCAGTACGCGCCGCGATAGAGGTATTGCCAGATGTCTTCGGTCTGGAACGGATCGCGGCCGATGAGACACGGCAGCACGTGATCGGTGAGATAGCTCGCGACCGCAAGCTCTCGTCCGTTCAGCGTCGCATCGCCAAGTCCCGTCACGCCTTCGTCGGTGGTGATCTTGAGCGTGACGAAGTTGCGGCCCGGACTGCAGACGAAGACCTTCGCGTCGACGATTTTCATGCGGTGAGTATAGCGAGTCGGTTCTGGGGTTCTGAGGTTCCAGGGTTCCAGGGTTCCAGGGTTCCGGGTTCGGGTTCCCGGGTTCAGGTTCCGGGGTTCTCGGTTCGGAACTTCGGAACCCTGGAACCGCGGAACCCGAACCCCGGAACCCTGGAACCCCGGAACTCCAGAACCCTAGTCGAACCTGAGCGGCGCCATCGCCACGTCGAGCAGGATCTCGACGGCGCGTTCGGCCTCGTCGCTGCCGAGCGCGTATTTGAAGCCGCTGAGGAAATGATCCATGCCGTCGCGCAGGCCGATCGATCGCGAATAAACGGCTTCCGCGCGCAGCGAGACGACGATGGCGTCGGTGGTGAAGAAGCGGAACTCGTGGATGCTGCCGACGGCAAAGGCGAGCGGGCTTTCGACCGCGAATCCGCCGAAGCCGAGGTCGTGCAGAATCAGCCGCAGATTCCCTTTCGCGAGCCGGCCGTTCAGCACGGCCTCGACTTCGAGACGCGGTGTCTCGCGCCGCGACAAATGACGCGACGGCAGGTGGCGGCTGAACGAGGAGGAAACAGACATCGACATCGTGCTCGGCATCGAGAGAAGCGTCGTGCGCGTTCTGCACTACATCAAGGCAATCGCTGTGCCAGACCGAAGGCGTGGATCGCGCGCGGACGCGCGTCGGCAAGTCACCGAACAACGCGACAAAGACGCGCGTTTCCCGCAGAACTGTCGGCCGAACGGCTCGGCGACGGGCGGCCACAAGGGCCGCCCCTACGGGCCGACGTGGCAGACGCCGACCGGTGCTGCGCGGCGCGCGTTACACGCGATTGCCGCTACTTGCGCTTCCAGCGCGTGCCAGCGGGATTGTCTTCGAGGACGATGCCGCGCGCGTCGAGATCGCGGCGGATCTCGTCGGCGCGCGCGAACTGGCGGGCGGCGCGCGCCTGGCGGCGCTCGTCGATGAGCCGCTCGATCTCCTCGATCGGCACCGGCGGCCGCGCGTCTTCCGCACGTCGCAGCGCCATGACGCCGAGCACGCGATCGAACGTCTCGAACGTCTCGCGGATCCGCGCGGCATCCGCCGCGCTCACCTCGCGCCGATCCATCGCGGCGTTCAGCTCGCGGACGAGATCGAACATCACGCCGAGCGCGGTCGGCACGTTGAGATCGGCGGCGATGAGCGCGCGGAACTCCTCGCGCGCGCGCGCCAGCCGCTCTTCGATCTCCGGATGCGCGTCGCCGCCGCCGATCCCGTCGACGCGATCGAGGAAGTCGGCGAGCCGCGTCAGCGTCGCTTCGGCCTGATCCAGCACGTCCCAGTTGAACGTCAACTGTTTGCGATAGTGGACGGACAGCAGCAGGTACCGCAGCGCCGACGCGCGATAGCCCTTGTCGAGGATGTCGCGCACGGTGAAGACGTTGCCGAGCGACTTCGACATCTTCTCGTTGTCGATGTTCAGGAACTCGACGTGCACCCAGAAGCGCACGAACGGCTGCCCTGTCGCGCCCTCGGCCTGCGCGATCTCGTTCTCGTGGTGCGGAAAGATCAGATCGATGCCGCCGCCATGGATGTCGATCGGCGGCTCGCCGAGCAGACGCAGCGCCATCGCCGAGCACTCGAGGTGCCAGCCCGGCCGGCCCGGCCCGAGGCCGTAGTCCCACGTCGGCTCGCCGGGTTTGGCGGCCTTCCACAGCACGAAGTCGCGCGCGTCCTGCTTCGCGTACGAATCCGAGTCCACGCGCGCGCCAATCTGCATCCCCTCGCGATCGAGGTGCGCGAGCTTGCCGTAGTCCGGCTGCGTCGCGATGCGGTAGTAGATCGAGCCGTCGGATCGATACGTGTGCCCGCGCGCCTCGAGCTGGTGGACCATGTCCGCCATCGCGCGCATGTTCGCGTCGTCGGTCGCGCGCGGCGTCTCCTCCGGCGGCTCGAGCCCGAGCGCGGCCGCGTCCTCACGAAACGCGGCGATGTACTGATCGGTGAACTCGCGTAGTGGCATACCCGCGGCGGCCGCGGCGTTGATCGTCTTGTCGTCGACGTCCGTGAAGTTCGTGACCTGGCGGATCGCGTAGCCTTCCTGATGCGTCAGCGCGCGCCGCAACACGTCCAGACACACGAACGTACGGAAGTTGCCGATGTGGCCGCGCGCGTACACGGTCAGCCCGCAGTTGTACATGCGCACCGTGCGGCCATCGGCCGGGGCAAACGTCTCCTCGCGTCGCGTCAGCGTGTTGTAGAGCTGCATGAGATCTACGAGATGGGATGATGGACGACCTGATGGCGGCCGCCGGCCGACAGCGCGATGTCGACGCCTGCTGGTCCGCACGTGCACGACAGGTCGAGATGATCGGCCGTGCCCGCGACCGTCGCGACCGCGCGCGTCACGGCCTGTTCCAACGCGGGCGCCTCGGCGGCCGGCGTCCCGCACAACTCGCCGAACCGGCACGCCGCCGCGACCGCAAGCGCCTGAAACGGCGCGCCCGCGGGCACGCGCAGGGTGATGGTCGCCGGGGTCATCGCGGGCGATTCTATCAGGCTCGTCAGAGCGCCATCCTCGCGAACAGCTGCGACGCGTCCGCGCAGTCCTGCGCGATCTGCGCCTTCAGCGCGTCGAGGCCGTCGAACTGCGCTTCCGGCCGCAAGTACTGCACGAACGCCACACGCAGCCGCTGCCCGTAGAGATCGTAGGTGCCGTCGAGCACGTACGTCTCGATCGTGAACTGGCCGTCGCCGATCGTCGGCCGCACGCCGACGCTCGTCACCGCGCGATGCCACGTCTCGCCGAGCGCCACCATCGTCGCGTAGATGCCGTTGGCGGGCACGAGCTCGTTGGCAGTGCGCAGGTTCGCGGTCGGGAACCCGAGCGTACGGCCGCGCCCATCGCCGCGGATTACTTCTCCGTCGATGAAGTAGTGATGGCCGAGCAGCGCGCCCGCCTCGTCGACGCGGCCCTCCGCGACGAGATGCCGGATGCGCGTGCTCGAGACGACGAACTCCTTGTAGCGGACGGGATCGATCTTCTCGACGCGGAATCCGCGGTCTTCGCCGAGCGCGCGCAGCAGCGTGAACGTGCCCGAGCGCTCGCGGCCGAAGAGGAAGTTCGCGCCGACCCACACTTCGGCCGCGCGCAGCCAGTCGATGAGCACCGTCTCGACGAAGAGCTCGGGCTCCCAGCGCGAGAGCTCCGGCGTGAAGCGCACGATCGCGACGCCGTCGAGCCCCGCACGCTCGAACGCGTCGAGCTTCTGCTCGAGCGTCATCAGGAGCGCGGGCGCCTTGTCGGGCCGCAGCACGCGCGGCGGATGGGGATCGAAGACCATCGCGACCGACGTGCCCGCGTGCTCGCGGGCGTGGCGCCGCACGCCGTCGATCAGCTGCTGATGGCCGCGGTGCAGGCCGTCGAAGTTGCCGAGGGCCACCACGGGATACGTCCACTTCGGCCGCGGCGCATCGGGAAACGTCACGATCTGCACGTCACGCCTCCACGTCCAGCGTCAGCCCGTCGTACGCGAGCGTCAGCCCATCGGCCAGTGACGCGCACGTCGCCTCGTGTCCGAGATCGTGCGCGATGTGCGTGAAGTACGTCCGGCGCGCGCCGATCCGCCGCGCCATCGCGGTCGCTTCGGCGACCGTGAAATGCGTCGGATGCGGCTTGTGGCGCAGCGCGTCGATGACGAGCGTGTCGACGCCCTCGAGTTGCGCGATCGACGCGTCGGGAATGCCGTTGCAGTCGGTGACGTACGCAAACGAGCCGATGCGGAATCCGAGCACGCGCCACGGTCCGTGACGCACCGGCACCGGCACGATCTCCGTGCGGCCGAGACAGAACGCGCCGTCGATCGGCCACAGCCGCACGTCGGGCACGCCGCCTCCACGCGGCGCGTCGGAGCTGAAGACGTAGCCGAACATCCGCCGCAGATCGGCGAGCGTGGCGGCCGCGCCGTAGATCGGCATCGGCTGGCCGCTCAGCACATTGAAGCGGCGGACCTCGTCGAGGCCCATGACGTGATCGGCGTGTGAGTGCGTGAAGAGAATCGCGTCGACGCGCCGCAGGTCGTGGCGCAGCGCCTGCGCGCGCAGGTCCGTGCTCGTGTCCACGAGCACGCGCAGGCCATCGTCGCATTCGAGATAGATCGACGAGCGGGTCCGGCGATCTCGCGGGTCAGCGGAGCGGCACACCGAGCAATCGCAGCCGATCATCGGCACCCCATGCGATGTCCCCGTGCCTAGAAACAGCACACGCACGAAGACTGAATGCTAGCATGAGCGCGCATGGCCTCCCGGCGCCCTCGTCGATCCCGCTCGCGCCGACGTCGCGTGACGAGCGCCGGCGCGGCGTTCGACCGTCTCGTCCGCATCATGGCGACCTTGCGATCGCCCACCCGCGGCTGTGCGTGGGATCTCAAACAGACGCATGAATCGCTGCGGCCCTATCTGATCGAAGAGACGTACGAAGCCGTCGAGACGATCGATCGTGGCGATCTGGCCGCGCTGCCCGGCGAGCTCGGCGACGTGCTCCTGCAATGTGTCTTTCACGCGCAGCTCGGCGCCGAGGACGGACGTTTCGACGTCCGCGACGTGGTCGACGCGATCGCCGCGAAGCTGATTCGACGTCACCCGCATGTCTTCAATCCCGACGGCACACCGCTGTCGGCCGCGGCACGGCGCCGTGCCGGCATCGACACGCCCGCCGCCGTACGCGAACAGTGGCAGCAGTTGAAAGCGAAGGAGCAGACGTCGAGCGGCGCTGCCGAGCGTGTGCTCGCCGGTCTGCCCTCGAGCCTGCCCGCGCTCTTGCGCGCGTCGAAGATCGGCGCGCGCGTGGCGGCCGTCGGATTCGACTGGCCCACGGTCGGCGGCGTGCTCGACAAGATCGAGGAGGAAGTCCGAGAGCTGCGCGAGGCCGTCGCGCAGGGACACGCGCGGCGCGTCGACGAGTTCGGCGACGTGCTGTTCTCGCTCGCGAACCTCGCGCGGCGTCTGCAGATCGAGCCGGAGACCGCGCTGCGTCAGGCGAACGACAAGTTCACGCGCCGCTTCGACGCGCTCGAAGCGGACTTCGCCTCGCGAGGTGTGCGCATGCAGGATGCGACGCTCGACGAGCTCGAAGACGCCTGGCGACGCGTCAAGGCGACGGAGACGTCACCATCGCGCGCCACTGCCGTCCCAGCCACGTCCGCACGCGCACCTGGCGGCCGTCGGTCTCGACGATGATGGCTCCGTCGCGGTCGGTGCGAAACACGGCTGCACCATCACGCGCGAGGCGCTGGACGACCTCCGGCGACGGATGTCCGAAGACGTTCTGCCGTCCCACGCTGATGACCGCCGCGACCGGCGCGTAGCGCGCGACGAACGTCTCGTCGGACGAGGTCCGGCTGCCGTGATGCGCGACCTTCAGGATCCGCAGCGGCGTGCGCGGCTCCTCATCGATCGCCAGCTGTCGCTCTACGTCCTGACTGATGTCGCCGGTGAGCAGCCATTCGACGTCGCCATAGTGGAGACGCAGCACGATCGAGTCGTCATTGCGCACACGCTGGCGCTCCCAGTCCGGCACGGATGGATGCAGGACGTCGATCGTCGCGCCGCCAGCCTCGAGCACATCGCCCGCGCGGACCTGCCGCCACGCGCGTCCCGCACGCGCAGCGGCATCACGCAAGGCCGCGCGTTTCGGATCGCCCGGCACCGGCACGCCTTCCCAGATCTCGCGAGGCCGGAACGTCCCGGCGACGGCGCGCGTGCCGCCGATGTGATCGAGATCCGCGTGCGTGAACGCGAGCCAGTCGAGCCGGCGCACGCCAAGCGCCCAGAGCGCCGGCGTGACGACGCGATCGCCGGTGTCGAACGTGTCGGATGCGGGCCCCGCGTCGATCAACAGCGACTGGCGCGTCGGCAGTTGCACCAGGATCGCGTCCCCCTGCCCCACATCGATCATCGTCACGCGCAGCCATCCACGCGGCGGCGCCGCGAGCTCGAGCCCAGGCGACGTCACGATGACCAGCAGCGCGAGCGCGGCGGTCGCGGCAGCCACGAGACGCCAACGCGATCGCTGCGTCATCAACGCCGCGGCAATGGCCGTATAGAAGATCGCGGTCCACACGAGCGACGAAGGCGCCACCCGCCACACGAGCCACGGCGCGAGCTCGACCCATCGCGCCGAATCCAGCAGCGTGCGCGTTGCCCACGTCACCGGCCACGCCAGAAAGGATGCGACGCCGGGGATGGCGCCGCTGAACACGATCGCCCATCCGCCGATCTCGACGATCGCCATCGCCGGGATCGCGATCAGATTGAGCACGAGGCCGGCGAGACTGACGCGCGTGAACACGGACGCCGCGATTGGCGCGAGCGCGATCTCGGCCGAGAACGTGGCGGCAGCCAGACCGAGCATCGATTGCCAGACACGTGTCCATCGCGATCCGTCACGGACGTCCCCGCCGAAGGCTGACGTGACGCGCTCGGCGCCGATCACGATCGCAAACGTCGCGCCGAATGACAGCCAGACGGCCGGCGTCACGGCCATGATCGGATCGCTCAGCGTCAGTCCCAACAGCGCGAACAGCAGCACGTCGATGGGCTCGACGATGAGACCGGCGAGATTCGACACCAGATAGACGACGGCTGCGGCGATCGCGCGATCGACCGACGGTTCGCCGCCGACGATCCAGCCGTACGCGAGCACGGTCGCCAGCGCCGCGGCCGACGCTGCGCGGAACGACCGCGTGACACCGCGCAGCAGCACGACCACCATCGCCACGACGAGCGCGACGTTGCCGCCGGAGATGGCGATGACGTGATACGTGCCGGCATCCTGAAGCCGGCGAACGGTGTCGGGATCGAGGCCGGCTCGATCCCCGATGACGATGGCGACGACGACGGCGGCAGCGAGCGCATCGCGCGGCGCGAGCGCATGCGCGATCGCGCCGCGCACGTACCGCCGCACACCTGCCGCCCACTCGTCCCACGCCGCGGCGCGCTCGACCTCGACGAGCGCGCCGCTCTTGATCGTCCCCGTCAGCGCGAACCGCCGCACGAGCGCCTGCCACTGCGGATCCGGCGCGCCAGGGTTGTACGTCATCGCGGGCCATCGCAGCGCGACCGGCGCGCGCACGCGCCGGCCGCGCGTCCACCTATCCGCCATGCCCGCAGCAATCCCGCCGCCGACGTGTACCTGGATCTCGCCGCGGCGCTCGCGCCAGCCGTCGCCGACGTTCACGCGGGCGACGCGGATGCGCAGCCGCACGGAGTCGCCGTCGGCGTCCGCATCGGCGAGCAGCGTCCCGTCGACGAGGACGGGCGCGCCGCCGGCGCGCCCGTCCGTCGCGAGCCACTGGGCGAGCGGCGGCGCTAACACGGCGTCGCGGGCGGTCGCCGCCCACGCGGCAACCGCCGCGGCGACGGCGACAGACGCCAGCGTCCATCGGACGACATGCGGAGGCGCGGCGACGGTCCAGCGCTGGCCGAGGCCCCACGGCACGAGCGCACGAACACGATGCGCCCCCCGCCCCCACGCCGCGGGGACGCGCGGCCACGGCGCGATCGCCAGGGACGCGGCGCCGAGCGCCGCCGCCCAGGCGGCGCCCGGCGCCAGACGGGTCAGGTCGCCGGCCACTGCGCCGGCGACGACGAGGAGGACGAGCGCGTGGGCGAAGCGCACGCGCTCGGGAGTGCAAGATGCGGGCACGCCATCGCGCGCGAAATCGGGCCGAAATCAGCGTTCCAGCCATCGCTGATCGCAGAAATTTCCATCGGCCCGACCCGCACCATTAAGGTTTCTGCAGGTCAACCTGTCGATCGGACGCGTGTCCACCAATGGCCTTCGCCGCGAATTCTCCGCCACGCCTGTACATGTCATGGCATCCGGGGTATTCTCGGGAGACGGGGCCGATCGCCCGGATCGGTTGCCGTGGAGGAGACGATAAGAATGCGAGTGTTTCGTGGGTTGGCCGTTACGGCCGCTGTCCTTTCAACCTTCGCCCTGGCGGCGCCGGCGTACGCGCAGAACCAGAACAACGCCAGTCACGAAGACAACGGCATCGGGATCGGTGTCGAGGGCATGATCACCCGCTCGTCGATCCATGCCGATGGCGTGGACGACCTGTTCAAGAGCAAGACCGGCTCAGGCTTTGGCTTGTGGATCGGTGGCAACAAGAACGGCCTCATCGGATTCACCGGTGAGTTCATTTACGTCATACACAACGTCGACGCGGACGGCCAGAGTTTCAAGTCGCGCGCGCTCGAAATTCCTGCGGTGTTTCATATCAACGTCGGATCGCGCAGCCGTAACGGCATCGCCGGATACGGCCTGGTCGGTCCCGTGTTCTCGATCAATCTGAAGCAGACGCTCGACGACGTCGACGTCAGCGACAACTTCAACGGCGCCGACATCGGCATCATGGGTGGTGCGGGCATCGAGATCTATCGCTTCGGCATCGAAGGCCGCGGCAACTGGGGCCTGCGCAACATCTCGGACAACGGCGACTTCAACGACTCGAACGCGAAGCAGTTCACGTTCGAGCTGCTCGGCAAGTTCCGCTTCAACTAACCGCGGCGGACCCGTACACGACGCGCGGCGCCCGATGTGGGCGCCGCGCGTTTTTTTGGCGACGAATCAGTCCGACGTGCAGGCAGACGCCTGACACTCACGGCCGCAGCACCTCGTTCAACGTCATCGACCAGTCGGGCAGCACGCGCGATCGAATCGGATCGGTCGCGGCGTACGTGCGCCGCCCGCTCACGCGGTGGTCGTCGAACGTCATCACCGTGACGTCGCGGCGGATCGTCTCCACCCACCAGCATTCGCGCACGCCATAGGCGGCGAACCAGGCGATGTGCTCGACCGTCCGGCCCACGCGCGGATTCGGCGACAGCACTTCGATCACGAGATCGGGCGCGCCGCGCACGCGGTCCTGCACGATCACCTCGCGCGCGCTCGAGACGAACAGGAGATCCGGCTGCACGATGAGCGACTGCTCGGCGTCGAGCACGACGTCGAGCGGCGCCAGCCACATGCGTCCGAGATCCCGCTCGTTCACGTGCCGATCCAGCGCGCGAAAGAGATCGGCCACGGCCGACTGATGCCGCGGCGACGGCGCGTCGGCGACGTGCATCACGCCGTACGCCAACTCCGCCGGCCGGAGCGTCTCCGGCTCCCGGAAGTAATCGTCCGTCGTCATCAATGGAGGCGCTGGCGCCATGGTTGCTGTTCTCCTTTTCATCGTCATTCCCCGACGACGACGGTGCCATCGTCAATGATGGCGATCAAGAGAGAAGATCGTGCCAGCGCTGCGCATTTTCGTCGTCTCAGTCGGTGTCGATCTTGGACGAGCGCCGCGCCTTCACGCGGCTGCGCCGCACTTTGTGCTCGAGACGCTGCTCGCGCGACGAGGCGGTCGGTTTCGTCTTGCGGCGGACTTTCGGACGCACGAACGCGCGCAGCAGCAGCGCGACGAGCCGCTCGCGCGCGGCCTCGCGATTCTGTGCCTGCGTCCGGTGCTCCTTCGCGTCGATCACGATCTCATCGTCAACGGTGAGCCGATGCCCGGCGAGCGCACGCACGCGCGCCTTCACCGCGTCCGGCAGCCCGGAACGTCCGAGCGCCAGCCGCAGCTCCACCGCCGTCGCGACCTTGTTGACGTTCTGCCCGCCCGGCCCCGTGGCGCGCGAGAACGATTCGGACAGGGCGGCGTCGGGAAGAGAGAGAGAAGGGGAAATGGGGAGAGGCATGGTATCTCGCTAGCTCACTATCGCACTTTCGACATCGGGACGTCTGATCATCGGATCATCGGATCATCGGGACATCGGGACATCGGGGTTTCGGGCGTACGACATGGCATTGCCCATGCAATGTCACAGCGCATGACGCCAGCTCAACTTCGGGAACGAACGCGGCAGTTTGCGATTCTCGTGGCGAGAACAGTCAGACCGGCGCTGGAGCAGCCGTATACCAAACCGGCGGCCGCTCAATTGATGCGCGCCGCGATGTCCGTCGCCGCGAACTATCGCGCCGCCGGCCTCGCCCGCTCGCGCGCGGAATTCATTTCGAAGCTATCGATTGTTCTCGAAGAAGCTGATGAAGTCGTGTTCTGGCTGGAGCTGCTACGAGAGACCGACCCGACGATGGAACGGTGGACGACGCTGATTGATGAAGCCGGGCAACTCGTCAGAATCTTCGCCGCATCGAAACGCACCGTCACGCGCCATACGGCACAACAGCAGTCGCGCCATGACGCACGAGGCAGGCTCGCGCCGGACCGCAGAACGATCTCTCGCGGGTCCCGATGACCCCGTCGCTCAGCGCCCCGATGCCCAGGCTACCCAATGTCTCCGATGGCCAAATGTCCCGGGGCCAAGATGATCGGATGTCCCGATGATCCGATGGCTAGATGTCCCGATGCCATCTTTCTATCGCTTCATCTCCTCGTGATACTCCTGCAGCGACTTCACCGTCAGTCCTTCCGTGCGCATCGCTTCGATGGCGCTGACGGCGGCGGCGGCGCCGGTGAGCGTCGTGATCGCCGGCACGCCCTGCATCATCGCGACGCTGCGGACCGCGCGGTCGTCGAAGTAGGAGTCGCGGCCGAGCGGCGTGTTGATCACGAGCGCGATGCGCTTGTTGCGCAGCTCGTCGCCGACGTGCGGGCGGCCTTCGTTGATCTTGAACACGATGCTCGCGTCGATGCCGTGCGCGCGGAGGTACGCGGCCGTGCCGCGCGTGGCCATCAGCGAGAAGCCGAGCCGCGCGAGATCGCGCGCGATCGGCACGACGTTCGCCTTGTCGCGGTTGTTGACGCTGATGAACGCCGTGCCGTGCTGCGGCAGCTTCTGCCCCGCGCCCATCTGCGCCTTCGCGAACGCCGAGCCGAACGTCTCGGCGCCACCCATCACCTCGCCCGTCGATTTCATCTCCGGCCCGAGCAATGTGTCGACGCCCGGGAAGCGCACGAACGGGAACACCGGCGTCTTGACGAACGACCCGCGCACTTCGAGATCCGCGGTCAGGCCCTGCTCCGCCAGCGTGCGGCCGATCATGACGTTGGCCGCGACCTTCGCGAGCGGCACGCCGGTCGCCTTCGACAGATACGGCACCGTGCGCGACGCGCGCGGGTTCACCTCGAGCACGTAGACGACGTCGTCTTTGATCGCGAACTGCGCGTTCATCAGCCCGACGACGCCGAGCGCGCGCGCGACGCGGCGCGCGTAGTCGCGAATCGCCGCGATGTGGCGATCGGACAGCTGGAACGGCGGCACGACGCACGAGCTGTCGCCGGAGTGGATGCCGGCCTGCTCGATGTGCTCCATGATGCCGCCGATGATGACGGCGCCCGTCGAGTCGGCGAGCGCGTCGACGTCGATCTCCGTCGCATCCTCGAGGAACTTGTCGATGAGGATCGGATGCTCCGGCGACGCCTGCACCGCGTGCCGCATGTAGCGATCGAGCGCGGCCGTGTCGTACACGATTGCCATCGCGCGGCCGCCGAGCACGTACGACGGACGCACGACGACGGGAAATCCGATCGTCGCCGCGACGTCGCGTGCTTCTTCCGGCGACGTCGCCGTCCCGCTCGCCGCCTGCGGGATGCCGAGATCCCACAAGAGCTTCGCGAAGCGCTCACGATCCTCCGCGAGATCGATCGAGTCGGGCGACGTGCCGAGAATGCGCACGCCGGCCTGTTGCAGACGGAGCGCGAGCTTCAGCGGCGTCTGACCGCCGTACTGGACGACGCATGCGACGTCGGCGCCCTGCGCCCGCTCGCGCTCGATGATCGCGAAGACGTCCTCGAACGTCAGCGGCTCGAAGTAGAGCCGATCGACGGTGTCGTAGTCGGTCGAGACGGTCTCCGGGTTGCAGTTGACCATCACCGTCTCGTAGCCCTGATCGCGCAGCGCGAACGCCGCGTGACAGCAGCAGTAGTCGAACTCGATGCCCTGCCCGATGCGGTTCGGGCCGCTGCCGAGGATGACGACCTTCGGCTTCGATGAGGGATCGGCCTCGCACTGCTCTTCGAACGTGCCGTACATGTACGGCGTGTACGACTCGAACTCGGCCGCGCACGTGTCGATACGCTTGTACGCGGCGACGATGCCCGCGTCGCGCCGGCGCTGGCGGACGCTGTCCTCGTCGAGGCCGACGAGGCGCGCGATGTCCGTGTCGGCGAAGCCGGCGCGCTTGACGTCGCGCAGCAGGTCGTCGGAGAGATCGCGCGCGCCGACCGCTTCGGTCGCGCGTGCCAGCTCGACGATCTGCTGGAACTGCGTGAGGAACCAGCGATCGATGTGCGTGAGCCGGTGGATCTCGTCGAGCGTCCAGCCGCGCTCGAGCGCGCGGAACACGGCCCACATGCGGCGGTCCGTCGGAATCCCCAGCGCCTGCTGCAGCGAGACGTCGTCTTCCTGCGAGAACGCGCCGTCGGTCGCGGTCTGGCCGAGCAGCCGGCCGCTCGATCCGAGCTCGAGCGAGCGGAACGCCTTGAGGAACGCTTCCTTGAACGTCCGGCCGATCGCCATCGCCTCGCCCACCGACTTCATCTGCGTCGTCAGCGTGCGATCCGCCTGCGGGAACTTCTCGAACGCCCAGCGCGGCACCTTGACGACGACGTAGTCGATCGTCGGCTCGAACGACGCGGGCGTGAGACGCGTGATGTCGTTGGGGATCTCGTCGAGGCGATAGCCGAGCGCGAGCTTCGCGGCGATCTTCGCAATCGGAAAGCCGGTCGCCTTCGACGCGAGCGCCGACGAGCGCGAGACGCGCGGGTTCATCTCGATCGCGACCATGCGGCCGTCGGCCGGGTTGATCGCGAACTGGATGTTCGATCCGCCGGTCTCGACGCCCACGCGGCGGATGATGCGGCGCGCGGCGTCGCGCATGCGCTGGTACTCGCGGTCGGTCAGCGTGAGCGCCGGCGCGACGGTGATGCTGTCGCCCGTGTGCACGCCCATCGGATCGATGTTCTCGATCGAGCAGATGACGACGAAGTTGTCCGCGCCGTCGCGCATGACCTCGAGCTCGAACTCTTTCCAGCCGATGACGGATTCCTCGACGAGGATCTCGTGCACGGGGCTGAGGCCGAGGCCGCGCTGGCAGATCTCGCGGAACTCTTCGATGTTGTACGCGATGCCGCCGCCGACGCCGCCGAGCGTGAACGACGGGCGGATGATCAACGGAAAGCCGAGCTGGTCGGCCGCCTCGAGCGCCTGCTCCATCGACTTGGCGTAGTAGCTGGTCGGCACGTCCACGCCGATCGAGCGCATCGCTTCTTTGAACTTGAGCCGATCCTCGGCGACCTGGATCGCGGCAATCGACGCGCCGATGAGCGCGACGTGGTATTTCTCGAGCACGCCGGCTTCCGCCAGATCGACGGCGAGGTTCAGCGCGGTCTGGCCGCCGACAGTCGGCAGGATCGCATCGGGCTTCTCGCGCGCGATGACCTGCTCGACCGCTTCGACGGTGAGCGGCTCGACGTACGTGCGATCGGCCGTCTCCGGGTCGGTCATGATCGTCGCCGGATTGCTGTTGACGAGGATGACCTCGAGGCCTTCGGCGCGCAGCGCCTTGCAGGCCTGCGTGCCGGAGTAGTCGAACTCACACGCCTGGCCGATGACGATCGGTCCGGAGCCGATGACGAGGATGCGCTTCAGATCGGTGCGTTTGGGCAAGGGAATCTTCGTTGGTTCTGAGGTTCTGAGGTTCCAGGGTTCTGAAGTTCTGGTTCTGCGTTCTGAGGTTCCAGGTTCAGCCCCGCTTCTCCATCGCGTCGAGGAACTCGCTGAACAGATAGTCCGCGTCGTGCGGGCCGGGCGCGGCCTCCGGGTGGTACTGCACGCAGAACACCGGCTGCGAGACGTGGCGCAGGCCTTCAATCGTCCCGTCGTAGAGGTTCCTGTGCGTGACCTCGACGTTCTGCGGCAGCGAGTCCGGATCGACGGCGAAGCCGTGATTCTGCGACGTGATCTCGATCTTGCCGGACCGCAGCTCCTTCACCGGATGGTTCGCGCCACGATGGCCGAACTTGAGCTTGAACGTCTTCGCGCCGAGCGCGAGGCCGAGAATCTGATGGCCGAGACAGATGCCGAACGTCGGCACGCCGCTGTCGATCGTCGCCTTCGCATTGGCGATCGCGTAGTCGAGCACGGCGGGATCGCCCGGACCGTTGCTGAAGAACACGCCGTCGGGCTTGGCCGCCAGCAGCGTCGCGGCTGGCGTAGACGCGGGATAGACCGTGACCTCGCAGCCGTGCGCGGCGAACCGGCGCAGGATGTTCCACTTCATGCCGAGGTCGTACGCCGCGACGCGCAGCTTGCGGCCGCTCTTCCGGCCCGGCGGGACGGTGAACTCGCCCGCGTCGGGTCCCGCGTAGATGAAGGACTCCTGACACGTGACGTCCTTCACGAGATCCGCGCCTTCCATCTGCGGCAGCGCGCGCGCCTTCTCGACGAGCTCGGCGGGATCGACGCGGCCCGTCGCAATCACGCCGCGCATGACGCCCGACGACCGCAAGAGCCGTGTCAGCGCCCGCGTGTCGATGTCCGAGATCGCGACGACGCCGTGCGACGTGAGGTACTCGCGGAGCGTGCCTTCCGCGCGCCAGTTGCTCGCGATCGGCGACTCGGATCGGACGATGAAGCCGGCAACCTGAAGACCGCGCGACTCGACGTCCTCGATCGTCACGCCGTAGTTGCCGATCTCGGGACACGTCATCGTGACGATCTGTCCGGCGTAGGACGGATCGGTCAGCACTTCCTGATAGCCGGTCATGCTGGTGTTGAAGACGACCTCGCCGCCGGTCTCACCGGTGGCGCCAGCGGCTTTGCCGCGAAACACGGTCCCGTTCTCGAGCGCGAGCGTAGCGTTCAATCCTGAGCTCCATCGGCCGCTGATCCGGCCGCTGCGGACACACCCCAACCCGCACGCCCCAATGGCCGCGCGCGGCGAGCGTCTCGCCTGCGCACCGCACCGGACGCGCCGGATGGCTGAGGATCGTCAACTGACAGCGGGATGACTCCTTCGGAACAGCGCGAAATATCGTAACAGTACTGGTTCCGGGGTTCTAGGTTCCGGGGTTCGCGGGTTCGGGTTCTGGGTTCGGGTTCTGAGGTTCTCGGTTCTTGGTTCGGGTTCATTTCGAAGTTCAAAGTTCGAAGTTCAAAGTTTGCTGTCGCCAGTGGTAGATTGCCCAAGTGCCTTCCGAGCTGACGTCAGCGTCCGATGTCGTGCGCGACGCGATTCCGTTCAGCCGCGTGCCGTGGATTCGGCCGCTGGCCGGGGCGCAGGCCCAGCACTACGACGCGGTGGCCTCGCTCTTCGCCGGCAATCCCGCGGATCCCGCCGCGTGGCGCGACACGATCCAGCGCGTCCAGCACGCGAACATCGACCGCACATTGACGCGCGACGTCCTCGTCGCGCAGACGACCGAGCGCCGGGCGCCGCAGGCCGCGCTCGACGCCGCGGCCACGCTCGCCAATGCAACGACGGTCGCGGTCGTCACCGGCCAGCAGGCCGGCCTGTTCGGCGGCCCGCTCTACACGCTGCTCAAGGCCGTCACCACGATTCAGCTCGCGCGTCAGGTCAGCGCGGCGCACGGCGTCACGGCCGTGCCGGTCTTCTGGGTCGAGTCCGAGGATCACGACTTCGACGAGATCCGCAGCGCCACCGTCCTCGATCGCGACTTCTCCGTCTCGACGCTCACGCTGGGCGATCTGCCGGGCGCCGGCACACGGCCGGTCGCCTCGCTGCAGCTCGACGAGCGCGTGACCGACGTCATCGCGGCCCTCGACGCGACGCTCGCCACGACCGAGTTCACGCCGGCGCTGCTCGACGGCCTGCGCCGCCAGTATCAGCCCGGACGCAGCCTGTCGGCCGCCTTCGCCGGCTGGCTCGACGATCTCCTCGGTGCCGAAGGGCTCGTCGTCTTCGACGCGTCCGATCGGCGCGCGAAGCCAGCCGTCGCGCGGCTCTTCGCCGAGGAAATTTCCTCGCCCTGCCGCACGTCGGCCCTCGCCCGCGCGGCCGGCGAGGCCATGCGCGCGCTCGGCCACGCCCCGCAGATCGAGCCGGGCGACGATGTCGTCTGTCTGTTCTATCTGGATGAGGCGACCCGGCGGCCGATTCGCTATCGCGACGGTCAGTTCTTCGTCGGCGACGAGCGGCGCGAGGCCGCGGACCTCGCGTCCGAAGCCGCGGCCCATCCCGAGCGGTTCAGCCCCAACGTCCTCTTGCGGCCGCTCGTCCAGGACACGCTCTTTCCCACGGTCTGCTACGTGGCCGGCCCGAGCGAGCTCGCCTATCAGGCCCAGCTCGGCGAGGTCTACCGGACCGCTGGTCTGCCGCAGCCGCTGCTCGCCTCGCGCGCGAGCGCGACCGTCCTCGACTCGGCCGCTGCGAAATTCCTCGATCGCCACGACCTGCCGCTCGACGCGCTCCAGGGCCAGGACGACACGACGCTCAATCGCCTGCTCGAAGGCCAGCTGCCGCCGCAGCTCGAATCGACCTTCGCGGATCTCGATCGGCTCGCCGCCGACGGCACGCTGCGGCTCAAGCCGCTGGTCGCTTCCGTCGATCCCACGCTCACCGGCGCGGTGGACACGACGCTCGAGCGCCTGCGCGACACGCTCAAGTCGCTTCAGGGAAAAATTCTGCAGGCTGCGAAAAAAAAGGACGACACCCTCCGTCGTCAGTTCGCACGCACGCGCACGCTGACCTTCCCCAGCGGTCAGCCGCAGGAGCGAGTCTTAAACGTCGTGTTCTTCGTCAATAGATATGGACCAGGCTTCGTCGCGCGCCTGATTGACGTGCTGCCGCCGCTCGCCGGCGCGCATCTCGTCATCACGCCGTAATACCTCCCCAGTAGCCTGGATCGCGACGATCTCGATCGCGACGCCGATCGGGTACGGCTCTTGTAAGGGTGGTCGGAACGCTTTGCGCGAAAGGAGCGCGGCCATGCGCCAATCCCGTCCCTGGGCAGCGGTTCTCGCCGGCGGCAACGGCACGAGACTCCAGTCTTTGACGCGCTCGCTCGCAGGCGATGCGCGCCCGAAACAGTTCTGCCGTTTCTTCGGCGGCCACACGCTGCTCGCCGATACGCGCTCACGCGTGGCCCTAAATGTGGAACCCGGCCGGACACTGTATGTCGTGTCTCGCGCACACGAGCCGTTCTATTCAACGGAGTTGGCGGACGTCGAGCGCCGGCAGTTGATCGAGCAGCCCGTCAATCGTGGGACGACGGCGGCGGTCGCGGCGGCGCTGTTCCGGCTGCACGACGAGCCGGACGACACGCCGCTCGGATTCTTCCCCGCGGACCACTACTACCGCGACGCGCAGGTGCTGCAGGAAACGGTGACGCGCGCGTACGCGCTCGCCGCGCTGCATCCGGATCGCGTCGTGCTCGTGGGCGCCGAAGCGAGCCGGGCGGAAACGGAGTACGGCTGGATCGAGCCGTCGCCGGCGCTCATCCATCCGCGCGCCGGCGTGCCGGTGCATCAGGTCAAGGGCTTCTGGGAAAAACCATCCGGCCAGATCGCCGCCGATCTCCTGGCGCGCCGCTGCCTGTGGAACACGCTGGTCGTGATCGGACAGCTGCAGGCGTTCAAGTCGCTGCTGCGCGCGACCGTGCCGGACGTCTGGGACGACTTCGAGACCCGCGCGGCGGGCGAGACGCTCGGCGAGCACCAGGCGGCGCTTCGAGACGCGTACGCCGCGATCCGCCCGTCCGACTTCTCGCACGAAGTGCTCTCGGCCAGTCCCGAGCGTCTGCTCGTCGTCACGCTCCCGGAGGCCGGCTGGACCGACCTCGGCCAGCCGCATCGCGTCCTCGACGTGCTCGCCGAACGGCGTGAAGTGCTCGGCGGCACGCAGTGCGCCGCGGGATGACGGGAAGACGCTAGATTTCCCGCACTGCTTTTCGTCTCGTCCCGTCCGCGTCCTCGATCGCGCGCCGCAGCTCTGACAACCGCGTCCGATCTGTCGCGAGCAGATCGCGCGAGCGTTCGATCGCGCGCGCGGTGACGTCGGGCGCCGGGCCGCCGTGCGTGCGGCGGACGGCGACGAAGTGGTCGGGGCTCAGCACGCGCGTGAGAACGTCCGGGCCGATGTCGACGGTGTGCCCGGCGTCGCGTGCAGCGCGCGCGATCACGTCCGCGACCTGCGACAGATCCGCCGACCGGCACGTCCGCGCGACGGCGCCGGCAATCGCATGTGCGCTCCTGAACGACAGGCCGTGATCGCGGACGAGCGTGTCGGCCAGCTCGGTGATCGTGACCCAGCTCTCCCCCGCCTGCGTCCGCATCCGGTCGACGTCGAACGTGGCTTCGTCGAGCGTGACCGCCGCGAGCGCGACGGCGCGCGTTGCGTCGCGGAACGCCACGGCCACCAGCGGCTGCAGATCGTCTTCGGTGTCGACGATGTCGCCGAAGGGCGTGTTGTGGACGGTCTGCGCGATCGCGCCTGACTCGGCGAGCGCCTTCGACGCCAGCGCGCGGGCGTGCTCGAGCGCGACGGGATTGCGCTTCTGCGGCATGATGCTGCTCGCCTGCACCAGCGCGTCCGGCAGCCGCACATAGCCGACTTCGCGCGTCGACCACAGCAGCAGATCCTGGATGAACCGTCCGACGCCGGCGAGCAGGATGCCGGCCGCGGCCGCGCTCTCGAGCAGATAGTCGACCGTCGCAATGCTCCCGTATGTATTGCCCGTCGGTCCGCTGAAGCCCAGCAGCACGCTCGTGCGATCGCGATCGATCGGAAATCCCGTCCCCGTGATCGCGCACGCCCCGAGGGGATTGCGGTTCGTCGTCTCGTACGCGGAGAACAGCCGGATCGTGTCCCGCTCGAGCTGCTCGGCCATCGCCAGCAGGTAGTGCGCGACGGTCGTCGGCTGTGCGGGCTGCGCGTGCGTGTGCGCCGCGAAGATCGTCTCGCGATGCTTCGACGCCTGATCGACCACGGCCTCGCGCAGCGCCGCTACCGCATCGATCAGCCGCAGCACGTCCTCCCGCAGCCGCATCCGGTACATCGTCATGTCGATGTCGTTCCGGCTGCGCGCCGTGTGCAGGCGGCCGGCCGCGTCCGGGCCGCAGCCGTCGACGACGAGCCGATCGACGTAGTTGAAAAGATCCTCGTACGTGCCGTCGTAGGTCACCTGCCGCACGGCGATCGGGTCGATGCGCGCGAGCGCGTCGCGAATCGTCCGCGCATCGTCGCGCGAGACAATGCCACGCTCGGCGAGCATCACGAGGTGCGCGTCGTGGATCGCGAGCAGTGGATCGAGGAACAGCGCCTTGGCGTCCTCGAAGTTCTCATTGAGCACGAGCCGCACGTAGTCGGGCGAAAACGTCATCGTGACAATCCTGTCGAAGAGTATGCACCGCCCCGGCCTGTCGCCGTGCGCGATTGCACGCTACACTCCTATCCAAGTGGCCACGCGTCCGTCCACACGATCCACACGGCGTCCCGTCGCGCGCCCGTCACGCCGGTCGCGCCTCGCCGCGTTGTGGCAGCAACGCTGGTTCCGCTATCTGCTCATGGCCGCCGGTGCGATGGCGGTCGTGCTGCTGGGCGTCACGATTTACCTGTGGATCAGCTACGGGCGCGTGATCGATCGCAAGCTCGCGGGCGAGCAGCGGCCGGTACCGCGGATTTTCGGCCGGCCGTTCGAGGTGACGGCCGGTCAAGGCCTGAGCCCCGCACAGTTCCTGCAGCGTCTCAACGACGTCGGCTACGCCGAACGGCCCAAGGCGGCCGTGCCAGGCGAGTTCGACGTCACGCCGCTGTCGGTCACCGTCGTTACGCGACCGCATGATTCCGACCCGACGGCGACCGTCAAGGTCGACTTCACGAAAGGCAATCGCGTCGCCAGGCTCACGTCTGGCGGCCACGCGGTGACGAAGCTTACGCTCGAAGCGCCGCTGCTGGCCGCGCTCGCCCCCGGCGAACGGCGCCGGTACGTGCCGCTCGCGAACATCCCGAAAGTGATGGTCGACGCGGTGATCACGATCGAAGATCGCCGCTTCTTCGAGCATCCCGGCGTCGATCCCATCGGCATCCTCCGCGCCGTCATCACGAATCTCAAGGGCGACAAGCCCTACCTCCAGGGCGGCAGCACGCTGACGCAACAGATCGTCAAGAACACGTTCCTGACGCCGGCGAAGACGCCGCAGCGCAAGCTGCAGGAGCAGTTCATGGCGCTCGTGCTCGAGTCGCGCTTCACCAAGCAGCAGATCCTCGAGCTGTATCTGAACGACGTCGTGCTCGGTCAGCGCGGGCCGTTCGAGATCCACGGCGTGTCGGAGGCCTCGCGCATCTTCTTCGGCAAGGACGTGCGCAACATCACGCTCGCCGAAGCGGCGACGATCGCCGGCGTGATTCAGTCGCCGTCGCGGCTGTCGCCGTTCCGCAATCCCGATCGCGCCCGCGAGCGCCGCAACGTCGTCCTCGACGAGATGGCCAACGTCGGCGTCGTCTCCCGCGCCGACGCGACCAAGGCCGAGGCATCGCCGCTCGTCGTATCCACGCGCGCGCTCGAGAACGAGGCGCCGTACTTCGTCGACTACGCGAGCCAGCTCGTCGACGAGGACTATGCGGGCCTGTTGAAGTCGGACGCGGCCGTCGACGTCTACACGACGCTCGATCTGCACCTGCAGCGCATGGCGCAGGAAGCGCTGAACGAGGGCATCACGCAGGTCGACAAGCAGCTCGCGGCGCGGAAGCGCAAAGGCACGGCGCAAGCCGCGATCGTGGCCGTCGATCCACGGACCGGCGACATCCTGGCGATGGTCGGCGGCCGCGCGTACAACCAGTCGCAGTACAACCGCGCCGTCGCGGCGAAACGCCAGCCCGGTTCGACGTTCAAGCCGTTCGTCTATCTCACCGCGTTTCAAAGTCTCGCCGAGACCGGCCAACCCGACCTGACGCCGGCCACCGTCATCACCGACGAGCCGACGACGTTCAAGGACGGTGAGAACGACTACACGCCGTCGAACTATCAGAACGAGTACGACGGCCCGATCACGCTGCGACGCGCGCTCGCGCTCTCGCGCAACATCGTCGCGATCAAAGTCGCCGAGCAGGTCGGCTACGACAAGGTCGCGGACCTCTGGAAGAAGGTGGGCGTCGGGACGCCCGCGCGTCCATACCCGTCGATCGCGCTCGGCGTCTTCGAGGTCTCTCCCGTCGAGATGACGTCGGCGTACACGATCTTCGCGAACAACGGCACGATGCACCCGCTGCGCGCGCTGACGTCGATCGTCGAGAACGGCAAGGCGCGTGCGGTCGCCGAGCCGCCGGCGAAGACGATCGCGCGCCCCGACGCGACGTTTCTCGTCGTCAACATGATGCGCAGCGTCATGAACGAAGGCACGGGCGCGGCGGCGCGCAGCGCGGGCTTCACGCTCGACGCGGCCGGCAAGTCGGGCACGACGAACGATCTGCGCGACGCGTGGTTCATCGGGCTCACGCCGGAGCTGCTCACCGCCGTCTGGGTCGGCTTCGACAACAACCAGCCCATCGGCCTCAGCGGTTCGCAAGCAGCGCTGCCGATCTGGACGTCGTTCATGAAGCGCGCGCTGGCTGGCCGGCCCAGCACGTCGTTCGACGTGCCGGAGGACATCGTCTTTGCCGACATCGATAAGGACACCGGCCAGCTGGCGACGCCGGCCTGCCCCGTCGTGATTCACGAGGCCTTCCTCGCCGGCACCGAGCCGCATCAGACCTGCGAGCTGCACGGCGGCGGCCACGGGTTCCTGTCCACGCTCGGCGGCTGGATTGGGCTCGGGCGATGAGGGGACCAAGGGACCAGGGGACGAAGGG